>JBJEMT010000070.1:0-23700 GCA_051879815.1 Suilimivivens sp.
CAATTATGGGAGGGGATATCATGGACAATTTTGTTGCGCAAAAAAGTAATATTAATAAACTTCAGGAAGAAGCAGCTTTGCTGAAAGAGAAACTGGACTCTTTAAATGCCGAGTCCCTGGCTATCAACTATTTGACAGATCACCGTTCTGACAGCATCCTCTACTGCATTAATGCGCCGTTTCAAATTACATACGAATATTGCAGCGGAGGAAATGATGATGATTATCTGAACATTCTTCAGCTTCATGAGAGTGGCAGTCTGTACTATCAGAAATCGGTAGGGCTTCACAACAAGCTTGACTTTTTCCATTATCCTCCCCACTATCATGATTACTATGAATTTATGATCGTATTGGAGAGCACCGTAACGCAACAGATTGAGGGAACCAATTATTCTTATCCTGCAGGTACCTGCTGTCTTATTAACAGGAATCTGTCCCACAAAGAGTACTTTCATCCCAAGTCTCGCGTCCTTTACCTGGGATTTTCCATCAATCTGTTAAAAGAACTCTTTGATCATGCCATGAAATCGGCTATGAAACAAGAACTGGATATATTTCAAACGGATATGTATCAATTCCTTGCCAATGACCTGAAAAAACCCGGGCAGAGAGCTTATCTGGATTTCCTGCCCCTGTACCGGAATGAAGATGGACCGGCAAGACTGAAAGAACTGACAGAGGCAGTCATTCACAATCTTATGTTTCCGGTTTTTGGGTCATCCTATGCTATATTGGGACTGCTTTGCGAAATTCTGTGCTATATTTCTTCACCGGCCAACTACCATTGTACTCTGGCCGAAATAAGCCAGAAAAATGACTATTTGATCTTTGAAAGAATTAACCATTTATTGACGGAAAACGATGGCCGCCTGTCACGGCAGGAAATTTCCAAAAAAATTAATTACAGCGGTGATTATATTAACAGAATTGTCAATAAGTATACAGGTATGTCACTGCATGACTACGGAATGAGTTTGTGCATAAAAAAAGCCGCAAAGCAAATTGCCTCCACGGATCAGTCAATCTCTGATATAGCAATCTCTCTGGGCTTTACAAACAGAACCTATTTCTATAAAATTTTTTTCAAAAAATATGGTGTCACTCCGAAAGAATACCGCAAACAAGCTAAGAATAAATCAAAGGATTTGTTTTTAAATGATAAATAATCAGAAGGTACTGCTGGTGGCCGGACTTGAACCGGCACGGGATTGCTCCCGAGGGATTTTAAGTCCCTTGCGTCTGCCTATTCCGCCACACCAGCAAATATAATAAATAAGGAGCGCAGCAATTTCTTTAGCGGCGCTCGAAACCTTTGTAAATAAAATGGGTGGAGGTGGATTCGAACCACCGAAGCAATTTGCAGCAGATTTACAGTCTGTCCCCTTTGGCCACTCGGGAATCCACCCATTATCAGAAGCTTTTACCGCTTCTCACAATACAGAAATATATCATAACACTATCTAAAAAGCAAGAAATTTTTAGGAGCCTTTTTTTCGTTCTCCTCCGGTCTTTCGTAACGGAGCACGATAGCAGAAGTAGCCGGAAGCTGTAATCTCACCTTTCCCCCCGTAACCTCATAATCCTGTTCTTCCGTGGTAAATCCGTCGGCATAGGACAGCATCAAACGCTTCATAACGATTCCCTCTTTGGGAATACCAAGATGCCATACGGAAATCTCCTTGCTGACCTCATGATCATTGTTATTAACTATGACAACCGTCTGCGCTTTCCTGTTAAATCGTCCGTAACCGATAATATTGTACTCGCCAATCAGATACTTTAAAGAACCTGTCAGGATTTCAGGATTTTCCTTGTGGATACGGATCATTTCTTTATGAAAACGAATCAGCTCCCGGTCTTCATGTCCCCATGGATAGCTTCGTCTGTTATCAGGATCGGTAAAGCCGCATAGCCCTGCCTCATCTCCATAGTATATGGTAGGTGCTCCGGGCCAGGTCATCTGAATTACCACTGCCTCCCGCATAACCGCTTTATTCACACCTTCATTTGCCGCCTCGGATCCCAGATTATTGGTACGCCCTACCTTCTTATTGGTTCTTGTCAGGAAACGGGAATGATCATGGTTAGACAACTCATTCATGGCAATCTGCAAAGAAGGCATGGTAAAGCTTGCCATATGATGTCTCATGGCGCCCATAAAATTATCTGCATTTCCGAACATATCACCACGATAGTCATCGCTGTGCTTCTGCATGCCTGTGAGGAACCAGGTAACAGGCTCCATAAAGGCATCGTAGTTCATAACCGTATCCCACTCTTTGCCGTTAAGCCACTCCCTCGGACTGCCGTAATGCTCGGCAAGAACTATGGCATTTGGGTTTGCATCCCGTACCGCCTTGCGGAAATCCTGCCAGAAGCGATGATTGAACTCCGGACTGTGTCCCAGATCAGCTGCAACATCAAGCCTCCACCCATCTGCGTTATAAGGGGGAGAAACCCATTTTGCTGCAATGCGGAGTACGTAATCATACAATTCTCTGGATTTCTCATAATTTAATTTGGGCAGCGTATCATGTCCCCACCAGCCGTCATAGCTTCCGTTATAGGGCCATGCATTTTCATTATAAAAGTGAAAATAATCATGATAGGGGCTGTCCTTAGATACATATGCGCCCTTTTCATAGCCTTCTGCATTTTCGTAGATCCGCTCCCTGTCCATCCACTTATTAAAAGAACCGCAGTGGTTAAATACACCGTCCAGAATGACCTTCATGCCTCTTCTGTGGGCTTCTTCTACCACCCTGGCAAAAAGCTCATTGCTTGCTTCCAGATTGGCTTTATTGGTAACTCTGTCAATGTATCTGGTGGCAAACCTGTTTTCTCTCTGGTCATACGAAAGCAGATTGCCATTGTCACTGACAATCTTTCCGAAATGAGGATCGATATAATCATAGTCCTGGATATCATATTTATGGTTGGAGGGAGAAACAAATAATGGATTGAAATAAATAACGTCGATGCCAAGCTCCTGCAAATAATCCATCTTATCAAGCACGCCCTGCAGATCACCGCCATAAAATTCCCGGACGCCCATAGTGGCCGGATATTTATTCCAGTCATCCACCTTGACGGTTTTATCTCCTATATATTCATATTCACCTGTCAATACGTCATTGGACGGATCCCCATTATAAAAACGATCGACATAAATCTGATACATCACTGCACCCTTGGCCCATGCAGGCGTCTTGAATCCGGGAATAATGCGGAAATTATATTCCGGTATCGCTTCTTTCGCCACACCTCTGGTATCATATACACAGGATATTTTCCCTACCTCCACTTCAAAATAATAGGAAAACTCCTCGTTCTCTACCTCCATCTCACAGGAAAAGTAATCAAAATACTCATCGCTGCTTTCCTTCAGCATTAAATATCGCGTTCCCTTATTTACTAAAAACACTCTGTCAATATTATGAATCGCACCGCGAAATCGTATAGTCACCTGAGAATAGGGATTGGGCTCCGAAGGGCTTACATAATCTTCTGTCGTATCGCTAAATAATGCTTTTCTATTAAAAACAGGCCGCATTCCCGCAATATACTGACTGTCATGCTCTGCCTTCATCAGTCGGTTAATATCCATAAACATCGTAAATCTGCTCCATTTCTAAAATTTACGAATATATTTTATACTATACACTACACATTATCAAGAAGGATTATGCATGTATACATGCTTTTCATTGGAATAAAAATATTTTTGGATAGTAAAAAGAACAGTACAAGTACTGTTCTTTTTAGAGAAGGTATTTCTTTCTTATGGGGTATAGCAAAAAACTATATAATGTATTGGGGGGGGTTACAAGTAGTATAATAGCATAGCACTCTTTTGGCGTAAATACTTACAATTCACAAATATTACAATTTTTAATGTTAATTTTTGTGCATTTTTACTAATCAGTTTTCAAAAAAGCTTTCTGGGGAATTATCCTTCGTCTCGAATAAGGCCTCGAACTCTTCTCTGCCAATCTTCTCTTTCTCAAGCAAAAGCTGTGCACATTTATGCAGTACATCCGTATGCTCCAGAATAATTGATTTCGCTTTGCTATAACAGTCATCAATTATGCTCTTTACTTCTTTATCGATTTCCCCGGAAATAAATTCGCTGTGATTCTTGGCATGCGCTAAATCTCTTCCGATAAAAACTTCATCATCATCACTGTTATAATTGATCACGCCGATATTTTCCGACATACCGTATCTTGTGACCATATCCCTTGCCGCGCTGGTTGCCTTTTTGATATCGCTGGAAGCACCGGTGGTAATATCGTCAAAAATTATTTCCTCTGCAATACGTCCGCCAAGGGATACCATGATATCCTGCAGCATTTTGCCCTTGGTAATGAACATCTCATCCTTTTCGGGAAGAGGCATGGTATAACCGGCCGCACCGATTCCCGTAGGAATAATGGATACCGTATATACAGGTCCCACATCAGGCAGTACATGGAACAGGATTGCGTGACCTGCTTCATGATAAGCAGTGATCTTCTTTTCCTTGTCAGAGATAATACGACTCTTCTTTTCCGCACCGATTCCCACCTTGATAAAGGCCTTCTTAATATCCTCCTGCTTCACAAAGGCTCGGTCTTCCTTTGCCGCGATAATGGAAGCTTCGTTCAAAAGGTTTTCCAGATCTGCGCCGGTAAAGCCTGCTGTCGTCTGTGCAATCTGCTTCAGATCTACATCCTCTGCGAGAGGCTTGTTTTTGGAGTGAACCTGTAATATTTCCTCTCTTCCGCCCACATCGGGTCTGTTCACACTGATTTTCCTGTCAAAACGTCCCGGACGCAGAATAGCGGGATCTAAGATATCCACACGGTTGGTAGCCGCCAGTACAATAATTCCCTCATTTACTCCAAAGCCGTCCATCTCAACAAGCAGCTGGTTCAAGGTCTGCTCCCTTTCATCATGACCGCCGCCCATGCCGGTACCCCTTCGTCTTGCTACCGCATCTATTTCATCAATAAACACAATACAGGGTGCATGTCTCTTTGCCTCCTCAAACAGATCCCTTACACGGGAAGCACCTACACCTACGAACATTTCCACGAAATCAGAACCGGAAATGCTGAAGAAAGGAACCCCTGCTTCTCCGGCAATGGCTTTGGCAAGCAATGTCTTACCGGTACCGGGAGCACCTTCGAGGAGCACGCCTTTGGGGATTCTGGCACCCACTTTGGTAAATTTTGCAGGCTCCTTTAAAAATTCTACAATTTCCTCCAGATCTTCCTTTTCTTCCTTAAGCCCGGCTACATCCTTCAAAGTGACTTTTCCTTCACCCATGGAAAGCTTGGCACGGCTTTTCCCAAAATTCATCATCTTACTGTTGCCGCCGGCACTCTGGTTATTCATCATAACAAAGAAAAATACCATGACAATTACAGCAAGCAGCACAGGAAACACGCTGGTCAAAAACCAGTTCTCTTCCTTTACTTTTTCTACCTGGGGATCAATATTATAGGAAGCAAACAGTCCTTCAATCTCTGTTACATCTGTAACATAAAGTGTTTTGTGCTGTCCGTCGGAAAGCACAATCTCCACTTCGCCGGTAGGCGTTTCTCTGTTGGGCTGGATCGTTGCCGTAACCACTTCATTTGCTTCCAGATTCTCTACCAGTTCTCCTCTGGTGTATTCACTTTGCCTTACATCCAGCATGCTGGTCCATACCACCAGAAACAGCAATCCCAGAATGAGAATAAAATACAAACTAAAACCACGTTTTTTCATATTCATTCAATACTACTTTCCTATTCCGCCAAAAAAACCCTGGCACTATTTCTTATTCAAAACTTACAACACCAATATAAGGAAGATTCCTGTATTTCTGATCATAATCAAGGCCATAGCCTACCACAAACTCATCAGGTATCTGAAAGCCGGTATAATCCACCTTGACATCTACAACTCTTCTCTCCGGTTTATCCAGAAGCGTACACAGGCGCAGGCTTTCAGGTCCTCTGTCCCTCAACATTTCAAGCAGATAGCTTAAGGTTCTGCCGGAATCTACGATATCCTCAACTACGATTACATCTTTACCTTTAATAGGCTCATCCAGATCCTTTACGATCTTAACCACACCGCTTGACTTGGTCTCACTGCCATAACTGGATACAGACATAAAGTCAAGGGAAACCGGAACTGTAATTCTTTTGGCAAGTTCACACATGAAAAAGCTTCCGCCTTTTAAAACACAGACAAGATGAACAGATTTACCGGCATAATCTCTGCTGATCTGTTCGCCGATTTGCTGAATTTTGGCATCCACTTCCTGCTCTGATAATAATACGTTTACTTTCTCAGCCATTATTTATGACTCCTTTCCTAAGTATCATCTTTTGTTATCCTGACCTGCAGAATATGCAGGGTGTCCTTTGACACCTTATAGTATTCACTGATCCTGTGTCCAGGAACCCAAAGAATATGGGATCCGTCCGCAAGTACATAAAAAGAATCCCTTTCCGCTTTTGGGATTTTTTCATTTACAAAATAATCCTGAAGGGATTTGCGGTCCATTTTACTGTTAATGGTAAGATAGTCTCCTGCTTTTCTTACCCTGAATACGATAGACGTTGTTATTTTATCATAATCAAACCATTTCGTATATGTTTTTTGTGGAATATTTTCAGTTTTTTCATACGGAAACACTGTAATTTCCACATTTCCAAGACCGGGAATCAGTAAGCAGGAGGGAAATGAATCCGCATCAAATGTGAATATTTTCTCCTCTGCAAACTCACACTTTCTCCGAATGATGCCCTTAACAATCATGCCCACATCATATTTTCTGTAAACAACAATTCCATAGGGAAGATGTATTTCCCCGCTTCCCTGTCCTTCAAACAGCTTCCTGATACTGTCTACATGGGCAGCCGTAATATCTTTTCGCCCTTCAGTAACATCTTCGAGACAGGATAAAAGTATTCTTCCCTGAAGGTAGGCATCCTCTCTGAAAAATCCCGGGATATCTATCCTTATTTCCTTTTCCTCTCCGCTCTGCATAGTCAGAACGCATCTTTCTCTGGAACAAAGGGTCTGTTTTCTTATAAATTCCTCGGCTGCGGCAAGGTCATCCGCCGCCCTGTTCATATGGGAAACTGCACCGGTGCAGATATTTTCTTCTGCAAAAGGCAGAATATGGTGCCTGATTTTATTTCTTGTATAGATATCCTGTGCATTAGTACTGTCAGTACAATAAGAAATTCCCTGCCCGGCAAGCCATTCTTCGATCTCTCCACGCTGAAGGCAAAGAAGAGGACGTATCACCTTCCCGTTTACCGGTTTGATGCCGGAAAGCCCGGTAAGTCCCGTTCCACGGAATAAATGAAACAGCATGGTTTCCGCCCGGTCATTGCTGTTGTGGGCAACTGCAATCTTTCCCGCAAAATTTCCGGGCTTTTTACCGGCTGCTTTTTCCTGCTCCTTCAAAAGGGCTTCCTCAAATGCCTGATACCTGATCTTTCTTCCCGCTTCCTCCTGTGACATTCCATACTTCAACGCATATTCCCTGACCTGTACTTTCGTAAGATAAAAGGGAATTCCGTTTTCTTCACAAAGCCTCTGTACATAAGCCGCATCTGACGGTGCATCTTCACGGATTCCATGATCGATATGGGCAACCGCAAGGTGAAAGGGAATGCTTTCCCTGATCTTAAGCAGCACAAAAAGGAGGCAGACAGAATCTGCGCCTCCTGAAACTCCTGCAACTATGGTATCGCCTTTTTCTATCATCCGATACCTTTTTACATAATCAAGTACCTTTGCAATCATATTATTACTATAGCCGAATCTGCCGCAAAAATAAAGTCTCAATCCTCCTCTTTTTTCCAAATTCCAATTACCATTACCGTCATATCATCCCGAATGTGTCCCCTGCTTTGACGAATACAGAAATTCAGAATAGAATTTGCCATTTCTCCCGGGTTTTCAAGATTACAATTGCCGATCACTTCCAAAAGCATTTCTTCCCCAATCCCCTGGGAAAGCGCATCGTTAATTCCGTCTGAAACCATAATAATATAATCTCCGTCCATCAGCTTTCTGCTTACAATCTCCATATCCGGTTTCTGAAAAATACCCATGGGAAGATTACCCGAGGAAATCCTGTCCACAAGATGCTGCCGTTTAATATAAGAACTGGCGCTTCCCACCTTTACAAACCGGCATTCGCCGCTGTACAGATCAATGCTGCACAAATCCAGCGTGGACATATTGGCATTATCTTCCCCGGAAACAAGGGAGCTGTTGATCATCTGGACAGCCGTCTCTGTCTGAAAACCCGCCTCCAGAAATTTCTGCATCAGCTCTACTACCATGGTACTGTCTGCACATGCCTTTTCTCCGGAACCCATACCATCTGACAGAACCGCCGTCTGATTACCGGTTCCTGTCTCAAAGAAGGCATAATTATCTCCTGATATCTTTTCCGTCTCCTTGATGGCAGTAGCCACTCCCGTGAGTACATGAAATCCTGCTTCCTCTACATAATAAAAGGTCTTCCAGTCATCCGTAACAAAAAAAGGATTATCCTCGGTACATACCAGCCTGATATTTAAAAACACTGAAAGAAGATCTCCCACCTCTTCTGCTGACAATGTATTTTTCTTTACGTTCTTCATGGAAATGGATATTTCCAGACGTCCTGACTCATTTTCGATCAGATAAAGATTTTTGATCTGAACCCCTACCTCCTTTAAGGCGTGGGCAATCTGTCTGAAACGCCTCTCGCCGATAGGCTCACAATGTCTTGCTTCTTCTGCTACGTTTGTCATAATCTGTGCCATTTCCTGTAAATGCTCCGCCATCAGACTCTTATTCTCAAGAAGCTTTCTCTGCCATATGTAGTCATTCCTGTCTACATTCAATGTACTTTCCCCGTCCTGCAATTCGTTTCCGGTTTCTTTAAAAGTATCCGCAAGATCTCTGATCGAATCAGCATATGTCAGGAGCTTGCGTCTTCCATACTCAGGTAATATACTGTCAAAGGAATCCCTTCCGTTTTCCGTATTTTTCTTCATAACATATCCCTGCCTCTCTTTCCGTCTACACTGGGAATTAATCATAGCAGATAAATTTCGCGGTGTTTGTCGAAAGTGAGACATGGAAATATGTAAGGCATCGCGTACCGTATCAGTTTCTTTTCGAGCCAGACGCGGCACGCTTTGTAAATCGTCTTATAGGACAAAAAATGCAGACACGGACTTTCTCCCTGTCTGCATTAACGACTTTCATCTTTGAAAATAATTTCTCCCTCATTTACAAGACCCAGCTTTTCCTTTGCTACGTCTTCAATATATCCCAGAGTCTCTGAATATTTTTCCATTTCTTCTATTTCTTCGGTACGTTTCTCTTCCGCCGCAATCTGCTCCTGAAGCTCAGCTTCCCTCTGCCTGTTACTGGCAAGAGTTTCTTTCATTTCATTACTTCTGACGGTAACTACCACCACAAGCATGATAACAACAAGAAAGACCA
Source organism: Suilimivivens sp. (assembly GCA_051879815.1). Lineage (GTDB taxonomy): Bacteria > Bacillota > Clostridia > Lachnospirales > Lachnospiraceae > Suilimivivens. Next base: position 9,499 of record JBJEMT010000070.1, read on the forward strand.
GAAACATTCCGAACTTATTCTGCCGTCTCTTACGATAGGCTGCTTTTCTTGCCATAATAAGCTCCTTTAAGCTTTGTTATTGTTTACACAGTATTATTCTAAGAGTTTTCTTAAACTGCGTCAACTTCTTTTTTATATATTTCCCGAGCAGTCCGGCTTTCCTTCCTGCAAACCTGCCGCTCTTTACTGCTTTTCCAAAGAGAAATTGAAAGGGCTTCCCAATAAGCCGGAATAGTTTTCCCAGGATATGGAACAGATAAGAAAAAACCTTAAATATCACATGAATGATCAAAGGACTTAATGTCTTTTTGTAAATAAGCATGCCAAGTGCAGCACCTGCCACGGCAAACCATCTTAATGTACCGTTATTCTCTTCATAAAGCACACAGAATACTCCGATGGCACAGGCTATCCAGAAGACCAGATCCTCCAGAGAGATCAGAAACACTGTATGCCGGAACAATTTCCTCAGAATTAAGAATCCATCGTAAACGAAAGTAATGACCGCCCCAAGCAAAAAAGAATGGAAAAGGAACACTACCTCCCTGGCAATATCCTGACTGATGACCATCTATTTAAACAACCGTTTAAGAAAAGATTCCCCTTTTGTCCCAATCCCCACCTGTTCGGAATAGGTAAAGCTGTCAAACTTCCCTTCTATATCCACTTCCCCTTTATCAAGAGTCAGCCGGTTCACATGCAGTTCGCTTCCCTTGATCATCAACATTCCCTGATCTGTTTCCAGAATAATTTCACTTACATCAAAAGAAAGCACATCATTTACCCCTGTCAGATTACATGTCCTTCTGTTTTGTAATGTCATTTTGTGGGTCCGTTTATTTACACTGTTTAAATCTTCCATATTAACACTCCCATACAATCTCTCTAAAAGATTATATTAGGGAGCAGAGCAATATATTCTATAAATATCGGAATAGTTCTTTCGCCTCATCCTTTTTAACAGTTTCCTGCACATCAAGGACTTCTACCTTAACATCCTTATTTCCGAAAGCAATGGTAATGATATCACCTTTTTTCACTTCTGCAGATGCCTTTGCCGGTCTGTCATTGATCGTGACTCTTCCCGCATCACATGCCTCATTTGCCACTGTCCTTCGTTTGATCAGTCTTGATACTTTCAAATATTTATCCAATCTCATATTAATATAATCTCCTCAATATAAAATAATAGAAAGTACGCCGGGCGAACTTTCTATCATCATGAATAAAAGAACCTGCCATCGGCAGGTTCCTTAAGAATATTTCATCTTATGCGTTAACTAAATCCTTTAAAGCCTTACCAGCCTTGAATTTAGGAGCCTTAGAAGCTGCAATAGGCATAACCTCACCTGTCTGAGGATTTCTTCCCTCTCTTGCTGCTCTCTCAGATACTTCAAAAGTACCAAAACCAACAAGCTGAACCTTTCCGCCATTCTTTAATTCACCTGCTACTACATCTGTAAAAGCCTTTAAAGCCTTTTCTGCGTCCTTCTTAGATAATCCAGCCTGATCAGCTATAGCTGTAACTAATTCTGTTTTGTTCATTTCGAACTCCTCCTCTTATTGAGTGTTTATTTATTTTGATGTTTCTTTCTTCTGAATGAAACGCCTATATTTATATATATCGTTTTCAAACACATTTGTCAAGGAATTTCTGCCATTTTAAGGGCTTTTTAAGCCTTTTTTCTCAGATTTTAATTATTCCCGCTCACTGTCATCCCATTACCGCTTACCGTATCTGAATTTTGATTATCGCTGTTCGATATGACAGCATTGTTTCCTGATACCGTATTGCCACTGACAGTAGACGAATAAGAATCATTGCCGGTTGTTGTTTCCGCTATCAGATCAGGGAAGGAATAAACAAGGTCTCGATCGTCGTCCTCTACCTCGATCTGGTAACTCTGTGTTACGTATCCTGATTTTCTCAAGGAAATCGTATGACTTCCTGCTGTCTTCCCATAAGTAACAGGGGAAATTCCTATATACAGATTGTCCTGGTAAACTTCCACATTTTCAGGAGCATTTACGGTAATGGTATGACCGCTGTTTTCCTCTGTTACCGAATTTCCTGAAACCGTACTATCTCCTTCTGACAGATTCAGTGCCAATTTAACTGTTGTGGTCTCCCCTTCTACATTGAAGTACTCAGAAATCGTATCATAGCCTTCTGCACTTACTGTGATCTGATGAAGTCCAAAAGGCAAGAGCACCGCATAGGAAGTATTCACAGGAGTACCGTCTACAGAAACACTTGCTTCTGCAGGATAAATAGAAAACACTACCCGGCCGTTTACAGGCTGGGGAACTTCTATATCACCCAGATCAAGAACCGTCTCTTTATCTCTTTCAATGGTAACTTCCCTTGTTTCATCGATGCCGTCTTTGGTCAAACGTACCGCATAATTACCTTCCGGCACAATAATGAGCATATCTTTGGCGATCTGCTGTATCACTGTCTGCCCTACTTCGATCCAGCCTCCCGCCATTGCTTCCTCGTTCTCAAGATTTAAATATCCGTGGCCTTTATGAATAACAATGCTGACAACATCATGTCCGATTCCTTTCAAAGAAATTACGTCCTGACTGAGGATCTGATTCATCGCAAGCTGCTCAGAACCTGAAAAAACCTTTGTATCCGCACTGATACGATAGGTTTCATTCCCTGTCTGTAAAGTCCCTCTCCCCTCATCAATCTCGAATTTGGCAATGTCATCATAACTCCATGCATCCGAAGAAGCCGCAACATTCCCGGCCTTCTGCAGTTCACTGTTATATTGCACGGTAATGATCTCCCCGGGTATTAGCTGGGTCATAACAAGAGAACTGCCGAATCTGTCCTGAACCATTGTGGCTCCGTCAAAGAAAAGTGTCATTTCTTCCCCGGCATCAATCTGATAAAAGGTAATCGTACCCGCCTGTGCATCTACAGTCTCTAATACTCCACAACATTCCGAAGTAAAAACAGGTACTGTCTCCTCCTCTTGCACATTCTCATAGGCGCTCTCAAAGGTGGCTTCCCGGGCAAGACCAATTGTTCCGCAGCCCGTCAGAAGCATACACAATCCGACTACAAAGCACTTTATCATATTTTCCTTTTTCAGGTTTTTTCTCATAATGTATTCCTCAATTGCATTTTACATGATCTATCCTGTAAGTATACCATACTTTTCCTTAAAGTTTTTTAAAAACTCTTTTTTTTCTTTTTCCTGCTTATAAACTTTGGCCAGTTTTTCAAGATTCTTACCGGGAATCCACGCTTTTCCCGAGTTAAAATAAAAATTGACTATCTTCCAGAACTTTTCAGGATAGGTCAAACGGTAATAAAGCTGTGTATAATCCTCTTTTTCAAGCTTATTTTCCTTTTCATAAGCGTTCAGAAGATCAAATCCGATTTCTTCTGACCAGTCACTCTTCTCAAGCAGTTTTCTCATAAACAGATAAATATCCCTGACAGGATTATCAGGTCCACATTTTTCAAAATTAATCATATTCATTGTCTTCCCCGTAAGGAGCAGGTTGTGATGCTGGTAATCTCCATGGCAGATGACTATGGACTGATCCTTTCCATGATCACTGTTATATTTCTTATACTCTCCGGCAGTCTGAAGCGCCGTCTGAAAAAAATGTTCATAGTACTGCATAAGATAAATCTCAAAATCTGTTTTCTGACTTTTTTCTTTCAGAAATTTTCTGACCCTGCGAAGCTCTCTGTTATGCTTTTCAAATTCCTCTTCCACCGTACAGCTTCTGTAAGAAGGCGGCAGTGAATCCTCCACTGCAGCTGCTTTATGAAACTTTGCAAGGGTTTCCATTGCAAAAGCACATTCTGCTTTATCTTTTACGTTACATTCCCGTCCTTCAAAATAAGTTTTCAGAATATAGCAGGTACCGTCCGTATCCTCTGTAAGCAGCTGATCCTCTTTGTTCCTGATGATCGTCTCAATATGGCAAAAACCTTTATTCCAAAGTCTTTGAAGCACTGCATCCTGAAATATACACTTATCCCGGTGTCCCGCATATTCCTTCAGAATTAAGATTCCCTTATCAGTTTCACATAATACAGCGCCTCTGCCCTTCCAGGTACGAAGCACTTCTATTTCATAATTTTCGAGCAAACTGACATATCTGTCATTCACGATCATTACCCCCAACGTAAGTCATATCCTATCTTATGAGGGTAATTTCAAAAGTATTACCTTTTTAAAAGCTCTTTCGCTTCTTTCAAAAGAGAATCCCGTTGATTTAAAGAAGGATCCTCTATGACTTTTTCCAGCAGGTCTGCAAGCACTTCACCAAGTTCTTTTCCCGGTTCCATGCCCACCTGGTCGATCAGGTCTCTTCCATTTACGGCAAGCATCTTCAATGACACACACTGCTTCTCTTCAAGTATTTTTTGATAGACCTCCCAAACCTCTGCAAGATTCTTTTCCTTTTCTTCTCGCAGATAGTTGCTCTGGGCCAGCATATCCGCTTTCTTGACTTCAAGCAGAAGGGGGAAAACATCTTCACCTATTTTCAGAATAGCACGCCTTACATTCCCCGCCTTAGGTTCAATATATCGGTCATGATATTTTACCAGTTTTTTTACCATATAGATTGTGTCATTATCAAATTTCAGTCTGTGCAGAATATTGCCGGCAATATCCTCCGAAATATCGGGATGTCCATGAAAGTGATCGATGCCTTCCTTATCCGTAGTCAGACAGATTGGTTTCCCCATATCATGAAACAGCAAGGCAAGACGCAGCACCTTATCGGCCCGGATCGATTTCATTGCTTTTAAAGTATGCTCTCCCACATTGTAACAGTGGTGGGGATTTCTCTGTTCTGTCTGCATACAAAGATCAAATTCCGGAAGAATGACTTTTGTGATTCCTGTTTCATATGCTTTTCTCAGATAATCAGGATGAGGAGAGGTAACCAGCTTTATAAGTTCTGTCTGAATTCTCTCTGCGCTGATCTTTTTTAAATTAGGAGCAAGAATACTGATTGCCTTTGCTGTTTCTTCCTCAATTTCATAACCAAGCTGCGCCGAAAAGCGCACTGCTCTCATAATACGAAGGGCATCCTCCGAAAAACGCTCTATAGGGCTACCCACGCAGCGGATTATCTGCTGCCTGATATCGTTAAGTCCTCCAAGGATATCTACAAGCCCGTCCTTTTCATTGTATGCCATGGCATTGATGGTAAAGTCCCTGCGCCTTAAGTCTTCCGTCAGATCCCGGGTAAAGGTAACCTCCCTGGGATGTCTGCTGTCCTCATATTCTCCGTCAACACGATAAGTTGTTACCTCAAATCCCTCTTTGTCCAACATGACCGTTACCGTACCGTGCTTAATTCCGGTATCCACTGTTCTTTTAAAAAGCTCCTTTACCTGATAAGGGGAAGCGGAAGTGGTAATGTCCCAGTCGCTTGGCTCTCTCATAAGAATGGAATCACGAATACAGCCGCCTACAGCATATGCTTCGTAGCCGGCCTCCATAATCTTATCTATGATGTATTTCACTTTTTCCGGTAATTGTATTATGGTTGTATTCTGCATTCCTTAAATCCTTAAATAAACTCTTAATATGCTCTGCCCCAGTAAACCATCTTCTTTGCCGGCTTACCACAGTATGCACATGTTTCGGAAAGACATTCCTGGTGGAAAGGCATACATCTGCTGGAAACACCCATCTTATCCTTGATTTCTTCCTCACATGCTCTTTCACCGCACCACATTGCTTTTACAAAGCCTGATTTTTCAGCAAAAAGCCTTTCAAACTCTTCTCTGTTTGTAGCAACGTAGGTATGCTCCTCCACGTGCTTCTTTGCCTTTGCCAGCATATCTGCCTGAATGGTCACAAGGAGTTCTCCTACCGTCTCTTCCAGCTTATCAAGAGCAACTTCAATTTTCTCTCCATTGTCACGGCGGCAGATGACACACTTGCCGGCCTCGATATCCTTAGGCCCGATTTCTACACGCATGGGAATCCCGCGCATCTCCTGCTCGGAGAATTTCCATCCGGGACTCTTGTCGGAATCGTCCACCTTTACGCGGAAGTTGCTTAATCTGTCACGAAGCTCGTATGCCTTTTCGAGTACCCCTTCCTTTTTCTGCTGGATGGGGATGATCATCACCTGGGTAGGCGCAATCTTAGGAGGCAGTACCAGTCCCGAATCATCGCCATGTACCATGATAATAGCACCGATGATTCTGGTCGACATGCCCCAGGATGTCTGATAAACATATTTCAGCTTGTTATCCTTATCGGTAAACTGGATACCGAATGCCTTCGCAAAGCCGTCACCGAAATTGTGGCTGGTGCCGGATTGAAGTGCCTTGCCGTCATGCATCAACGCTTCAATGGTATAGGTAGCTTCCGCACCTGCAAATTTTTCTTTTTCGGTCTTGCGTCCCTTGATCACGGGGATGGCAAGTACTTCTTCGCAGAAATCAGCATATACGTTCAGCATCTGCTCTGTTCTCTCCTGCGCTTCCTGGGCTGTCGCATGAGCGGTATGACCTTCCTGCCACAAAAATTCTCTGGAGCGCAGGAAAGGTCTTGTTTCCTTTTCCCAGCGTACTACGCTGCACCACTGATTATAAACCTTGGGAAGGTCGCGGTAAGACTGGATATCCCCTTTATAAAAGTCACAGAACAGTGTTTCAGAGGTAGGTCTCACGCACATTCTCTCCTGAAGAGGATTTAATCCGCCGTGAGTAACCCATGCCACTTCGGGGGCAAAGCCTTCCACATGGTCCTTTTCCTTATTTAACAGACTTTCAGGAATAAACATGGGCATATAAACATTCTCCACTCCTGTTGCCTTGAATCTTTCATCCAGCTGCTTCTGGATATTCTCCCAGATAGCATACCCTGCAGGTTTGATCACCATACATCCTTTTACGTTGGAATAATCGATCAGTTCTGCTTTCTTTACCACATCCGTATACCACTGTGCAAAATCTTCATTCATGGATGTGATTGCTTCTACCAGCTTCTTGTCAGCCATTTTCTTTCTCCTTTGCTTTTTCAGTATTTAAAAGGGTGGCACACCTTCCACCCCACAAGGGACCGGAAACCGGCGGTACCACCCTACTTAATGCTAACAAACATTCTCTTTTCTTACCGTTATCGCCGGTGCTACGCTGTATTTAAGTGCGCCCGCACATTCATACAGAGCTCCGAGGCAGGTTCCAAATATTCCGCTTAAAAATCTTTCAGCTCCCTGTGCTATTTACTGCGGTTTTTCTGCTGCATCTCTTCAGCAGGGGATTTTCTCTCTGGAAGGTTCCTATCTGTACTAGTCCTCTTCTTCGCTGTGTTTATTCTGTTACTCTGTCCCGGCTTTCCGTTTCCGCAGACTGTATCATGATTGTAGGTAAAATTTCAGAATTTGTCAACCCTCCTTGGTTATTCTTTTCTTCTTTCCTCTTAACAGCCATACCCATTCCCATCAGCAAAAAAGCATAGGGCAGATTTAACACCTGGGCAAAGCTGACCATATTGTGAATCAGATAACAGAACACACATACAGCAGGAACAAAGACACAGGAATTTCTTCCTTTCTTTTTCATACATCCTCTGACAAAGGAAATAAAAATGCCAAGATAAAAAACAACACCGAAAAGACCCGTATTTACCAATGTGGTAAGCAGCTCATTATGCGCATTTGTAAGCCTGCTGTTTCCAAAGCTTCCAAAAAGAGCCATTGCAGTCCCGGGCAGAGAATATACATATTTGGAAAAGCAATCCGGCCCTATCCCAAACAATTTATGTATTAAAGACATTTCCAAAAAAGCCTGTATTCCTGCATAAAAGGTCACACCTCTGCCGTTTCCCCAGCCTGCATCCAGATAAAATATTTCCCGGAAAGCCGTCTTTTGCTCCCCTATCGAAATACCATATCCGGTATAAATGACCGAAATCACCAGCCAGCCAACCGCCAAAATAAGAGGTAGTATTAACAGGAATGCTCTGGTCCTGTTTCTGATCTTCTTTTCCTGCCCTGGTTCTTTTTCCTGCCGGTTTTTTATGATCAGGAAAATGACCCCTATCACAAGCACTATCCTCAGGGACATTGAGGAATCTGTAAAATATCCACATAAATTATCCACATCATAATTATATTTTCCCGGCAGAAAATATCTCATCAGCCGGACAAGCTGAGCAGATGCGCCCCACAAAATCACAAGCAGCATCCAATTCTTAAGCCACTGTCTGTTCTCCAACCCAATCCACAGGAGGATATAAAACAGTGCCGCAAACCATAAAAAGATACTGTTGCTGCCCTGACTAAAGGATGCCATAAAGACAATTACTGTATAAATTCCAAGGAAAGCCTTTTTCCATCTGCCTTCCGCAAATACAAACATACTGATTCCAACAGGAGCAGCTATGGAAAGATATCCGCAAAACCAGTTAATATTTCCAAGCGTGGAAATAAAATCCGGCTGCGTTATTTCAAGTTTTATGGGAAAATAAGAAAACCGGTTGCATATTCCAAGCAAAAAGACAACCGCGGAAGCTCCTATCAGGACATAAAATATTTTTTCATTTCCTCCCCACATTCTGGAAATAAAGAAATAAAGTCCACACAAAAGCAGCAGCAACACACAGCCTATGTACCAGCCTTCCGTCCCCCATAGGGCTTCTTCCCGGTAATCGGTGAGAACATAGGACAGAAATACTGTAGTTGCATATAAGAGTACGAACAGGTCAGTGGAAGAAATCCTGTCCCAGTTCACCAGATATGCTCTTCTGCCCTGCTTTATCTCCCACAATCCTGTGCAAATCCAAATCACAGCCAAGACAGCAAAAACAACAAAAGCTGCCAGGGAAACATACAGAAAAAACCGGTTTTTGGCTTCCCCGATATCCAGATATCCGTCCTGCATATAAAAGGGATAAACAATAAAAATAATCACAAGATATGCGGTTGTAAAAAGATCAGCTGTTCTCTTTAACATGACTTTCCTTTTTCCCAAAAAGATATTTACAGGCCTCACAGATAATTACCAGTCCAATGGGACCTTTGATAATACCAACTATACCAAACAATTTTATTCCTGCAAATACCGAAAACAAAATTCCTATCGGCCAGATTCCTACCTTGCTGCCAATCAGTCTGGGTTCTAAAAATTCTCTTGTCAGGGCACAGACAGCATATAAGCATATAATTACGGCAGACTGCCAGTAGTTTTTCGAAATCAACTGCAAAATTGCCAATGGTATGAGCATGATGCCTGTCCCGATAAAAGGCAGGGTATCCATAAAGCCTGTAATAATTCCGTAAACAATACCTCCCTCTATTCCCATAAATCCAAGCACTAAGGCACATATGGTACCTATAACTATGAGGATAACGATCTGTGCTTTTAAATAAGTCTTAATATAAGAAACCACTTTTTGTATCATTTCCAGAATTTCTTTAAAATCCTCATTCTCTTTCATATAAGAAAGAATCTTATCATAATCCTTTAGGATCAGAAAAACCGCTATGACGGAAACAATCAGAAAGCCTGCGGCAGCTGTCACGTTTTTTACATAGGATACGGATTTATTCATGACTGCAGGAAGTATTTTCACTTCCATATTTTCTGCAAAAATATTCACCTGCTCAAGGACATAATCCTCCACCACATCCCCGTCGATTCCGAAACTGCTTTCCATGAAATCACAGCAGCTTCCAAGCAGTTTGTATAACTCCTCTTCATAGAAAGAAAGCTGTCCTGCCATTTCTCCGCATTTCTGAACCGCCAGATGAAAAAGCAGTCCTATGGCAAGAAGAAACAGTGTAAGTCCCAAAATCAGAATAAATCCCGCAAGCACCGATTTTTTCATTTTAAGAGGGATTTTCTTTGTCAGTCTGCTTAACGAGCCTGCAAATAAAAACGCCAACAGAAAGGGTGAAAGAATAGGACATAAAAATCTCATAAACAGATATACCCCTGCTATTATCATAGTAAGGAACACATATTTTTTCTGATTTTCCGTTAAATATTTTTTCCCCATAAAAACACCCACATTATCATTTGATACTTTTTCAATCAATGATAGTGTGGGTAATTTTGAAAAGAATATAATGGTAAATTTTTATATTCCGCTGGCAAAAAAGGGAAGAAAAATTTCTTCCTCAGGTTTTCTTTCAAAGCTTATCTCTTTACCTGTTTTTGGATGTTTGAATTTTAATTTGTAAGCGCAAAGGGCTACATTTCTGCAACCGATCTCCCTGCTGAACTGTCTGTCTTTTTCCGTTCCATACTTATTATCTCCAAGCAGCGACATTCCGGCATTTGCCATCTGTACCCGGATCTGATGATGCCTCCCCGTCAGCAATTCGATTTCCATTAAAGATGCTTCCTGCATAACCTCCACCACCATCAGCGTTTTCACCAGTTTATAGTTAAGCACTGCCTGTTTAGCTTCCGGAAAATCTTCCCTGACAACTATGGACATATTGGTTTTACCGTCCTTATACAGAAAATCTGTCAGTCTGTCTTTCTCCTTTACCGGCTTTCCGTAAATTACCGCATAATAATATTTATGAAAAGTCCCGTCCGTAATCTGTCTGCTCAAAGAGGCTGCTGCCTGCTTTGTCTTGGCGAATACCAAAATGCCTGCTACCGGCTGATCCAGCCTGTGAACAAGAGCAAGATACGGTTCCCCTTTTCTTTTGTTTTCCGGCTTGCGGGATAAGTAATTCTTCAATTCGCTGACCATATCCTGCTGCCCGATCCTCGCAGTCTGGGTGGCAATACCCGCCGGCTTATATGCTACAATAATATTCTCATCTTCAAATACAATGTTCTTTTGCACTAATATTCCTGTCTTTCTTTTTCTTTGTCAGATTGACCTTTGGGCTTATACCTTAAAGCGGTATCCCACACCCCAGATTGTCTCAATGTACTGAGGCTTTGCGGAATCATATTCGATCTTTTCACGAATCTTCTTAATATGCACTGTTACGGTTGCAATGTCTCCGATAGAATCCATATCCCAGATTTCCCTGAACAGTTCTTCCTTTGTATACACGTGATTGGGATGCTCTGCCAGGAAAGTCAGTAAATCAAATTCCTTTCCGGTAAAAGCTTTTTCCACGCCGTCAACGGTAACTCTTCTGGCAGTCTTGTCGATTCGGATTCCTCTGATCTCAACAATATCATTATTTTTCCGGGTAGAGCCAACCAGTCTGTCATATCTTGCCATATGCGCCTTTACTCTGGCTACCAGCTCGCTGGGGCTGAAAGGCTTTGTCATATAATCGTCTGCACCAAGGCCAAGACCTCTGATCTTATCAATATCATCCTTTTTAGCCGATACCATGATGATAGGAATGTTCTTCTCTTCCCTGATACGTTTACAAATTTCAAAACCGTCCATACCGGGAAGCATCAGATCAAGCACGATAAGATCAAAATCCCCGGCAAGGGCTGTCTGTAATCCCTCATCTCCGTTGTTCCTGATACTCACTTCAAAACCACTGAGTTCCAGATAATCCTTCTCCAAATCCGCAATCGCTTCTTCATCTTCAATAATCAAAATTTTGCTCATTTTTGTTTCCTCCTGCTTTTATTTCAATCCTGCGCTTCCTGATACTTTCTGATCACGAAATGCATACAGGTTCCTTCTCCTTCCTTACTGGTAGCCCAGATATAACCTCCATGGTCTTCTATGATCTTCTTCACAATGGAAAGACCGATTCCGCTGCCGCCCTGTGCGGAATTACGGGAGGCATCCGACCGGAAAAATCTTTCAAATATATTGGGAAGATCTTTGGCTGCAATTCCCTTTCCATTGTCTTCAATTTCCACACGAATGGAATCAATTTCATCAAGAATCCTGATATCAATTTCCCCATTACGTTTATCCATATATTTGACACTGTTTCCAATAATATTGTTTATGACTCTTTTCATCTGTTCAGGGTCCGCTATGATCACTGTATCCTGAGATACCAGATTAGAGTAATTCAATTTAATATTCTTGGATTCCAGATCCAGACCCACCTCTTCAACACAATCTCCAAAATATTCCGATACATTGATTTTGTGAAAATGATAAGGGATACGATTACTGTCAATTCCGGAATAGACGGTCAGTTCATTGATCAGCCTGTCCATATCATTGGCTTTATTATATATAGTTTTGATGTATTTATCCATCTTTTCCGGCGTATCAGCCACACCGTCCATAATCCCTTCCACATAACCCTTGATGGCGGTAATAGGCGTCTTCAGATCGTGGGAAATATTACTCACCAGTTCCTTATTCTGTCTCTCTGCCAATATTTTTTCATCAGCAGATTCCTTCAGTCGCAGTCTCATATCCTCATAATTCCGGTAAAGCTCACCTATTTCACCATCATTTTTGTCCGGCAGCATATACTCAAGATTTCCCTCAGCAATATTCTGCATGGCAATATTCAACTGTTTGATAGGTTCAAACACGCCTCTGCTGATCCAGTTCGTTAAAAACAGGCTGGTAAAGATTAATATGATCATAATGGCAATGGCCATATCAACGAACAGTTTTCGTGAAACAATAGAATTGACCCTGGTAATGATAAAAAAGCTTCCTTCACTGCCGTCCACAAAATAGAAATCCATTTGCCGAACCAGTTTATTCATATCGTCATAGTAAGTACTCTGTGTCATCTCCGAATCTATGTGCTCCGTATCAAAATCCGGAAGCTTATCAAATATCTGGTCTGACGCCAGCTGATTCCCCGTATAATATGTCTGATTGTTTTTCCTGATAACAATATAGGATGATTTATCCACAACACTTTCATTAATCGAATCCAGAACTTCCTTATCTTCCAGCAGATAAGGATTCTCTTTCATTTCATTCTTCACTTTATAGAAGATTTCATCCGTCATAGTCCTGGAAGCCTGAGCCGGATCGATCCATACATTATAATCACTGTTTTGAAAACCAAACTCCTCCTGTTCTCTGTTCAGGTTATAACCGATAACAAGAAAAGCAGTGGTTGCCAGAACAAGCGGTAATAATATAATTGTTAAAAAGGTGACTAAAAGTCTTGTTCTAAATTTCATACTCTTACCTTTCCAATGTTCTGACAAAAGTATAACATATTCTCAACCCAAAAATCATAAAAGATAGGAGATATTATATAAAAAATTTATAAAATGTATTGACTTACCAGGCTTATTTGATATACTAATATCAGTAATCATTATTGTTTTTGGAAAGGTGTTATCCATGAACTTAAAGCATAGCAAACAGCGCGATTGCATTAAGGAATTTTTGAAAAGCAGAAAGGATCATCCCACTGCAGATATGGTTTACATGAATGTCCGTCAATCTTTTCCCAATATCAGCCTTGGTACTGTTTACCGTAATCTTACTCTTCTGGCAGATATCGGAGAGATAAACCGGATTCGTGTAGGTGACGGTGTGGATCATTTTGATGCCACTACCACTCCCCATTATCATTTTATCTGCAAGGAATGCGGCAGTGTGACTGATTTCCATGTCCCGAATATGATTTCTCTTGATGAAATTGCCGATACTGATTTTAAAGGTCAGCTGGAAGGACATTCCGTTTATTTCTATGGGAAATGTGAAAACTGCTGTCAATCAAATTTATTAACTTGATAAAAACATAATAAAATCATTTATTATGTTTCATACAACAGAAAGAGTTTTTCAATTTCTGTTGATAAAAATATTTATAGAAAAAGGAGACTAGAATTATGAAATTTGTATGTCAGGTATGTGGTTATGTTTATGAAGGAGATGCAGCTCCGGAAAAGTGTCCCGTATGTAATGCACCTGCTGAAAAATTTACGGTACAGAGTGCAGAAAAAACATGGGCAGCTGAACACGTTGTTGGTGTTGCACAGGGTGTTTCTGAAGATATCCTTGAAGACTTAAGATCAAACTTCAACGGTGAATGTACAGAAGTTGGTATGTACCTTGCAATGGCAAGAGTTGCTCACAGAGAAGGTTATCCTGAAATCGGTTTATACTGGGAAAAAGCTGCTTATGAAGAAGCTGAACATGCTGCTAAGTTTGCAGAATTATTAGGCGAAGTTGTAACAGACTCCACCAAGAAGAATCTGGAAATGAGAATAGATGCTGAAAATGGCGCTACTGCCGGTAAGTTCGATCTTGCAAAGAGAGCTAAGGAAGCAAATCTTGATGCAATCCATGATACCGTTCATGAGATGGCTCGTGACGAGGCTAGACA
>JBJEMT010000071.1:0-23610 GCA_051879815.1 Suilimivivens sp.
TATACGGAAGCTGCCAAGATAGCAGATACTATTGACTGGCGGAGAGTCAAAAGTGTGATGATGCTCTGTACCATTAGTGATCTATATAAAATTAACAGAAGATATGAGGACAGCAGGGATGTTCTTCTTCTTGCTTATGAGAAAGGGACAGGAAGGCGTCCTATTGTATATTCTCTTTGTGAACTCTCCATTAAGTTGGAGGAATATGTGCAGGCCATTGAGTACTATAAAGAATATGTACAGCTTGCTCCTAAGGATTCAGGAAAATACATTCTCCAGTATAAATTATATGAAGCCCAGGAAGTGAGTCTGGAAGAAAGAATTGCCGTTCTGGAAGAATTAAAGAAGAAAGATTATCGTGAAAAGTGGGCATATGAGCTGGCTTATCTGTATCATAGAGTAGGATTGGAATCCAAATGTGTTGAAGAATGTGATGAGATGTTCCTCTGGTTTGGTGATGGCAGGTATGTTCTGAAAGCATTGGAACTCAAAAAGCTTCATCAGCCTCTGACGGAGGAACAGCAGGAAAAATATGATCAGATGAAGCAAACCGGTGGCATTATTGAGCCGGAGCTTGTAACAGAAAGAAAGGCCATAAAGGAAGAAGCAGGAAAAGAGACAGAAGAGGAAGATGATGATGAATTCAGTATGGAACAGAATGTTCTTACGGATCCTACTCAGGAGCTTCCCGGCAAAGAGATTGATGATATCCAGGTGAAAACCGTAGATGTAAGTCAGTATAATACTATTAACCTTCAAAAAGAACTTGCAGAAAGTATGAAGGAATTTTTGGATAACAATCCCACGGAGCAGATGCCGCAGGTGGTGGATGAACTGGAAGAAACCAGGGTTTATGAACCTGTTCAGGAGGAAAAAGAGGAAGTATCTGAAGAGGAAAAGCCTGCAAAAGAATCTGTTCCCCCTGCGAAGGTTATTCCGATCCGCCAGGATACCGATGAAATGCAGTTGATCAGTGAAGAAATGCTGGACCCCACAGCCGATACAGCGGCAGAAGAAAAGCCGGTATCGGAGGAAGTTTTTTTTGGTAATACAGCAGAGGTAAACATTGAGGATGTGGTTTCGGAGCTTGTAGAAAAAGATGCGGAAACCGCAAAAACAATAGCCTCTCTTCAGAAGTCCGTATCAAAGGTGGCGCAGCAGCCGGATACTGTAATGTCACAGCCGGTAAAAGCTCCTGTTGCAAGTGTGAATCCTGCTATCAGCAATACGGGAGTTATCAGAACCTTCCATAAGCCTTCGGGCTATGATCATATTCTTTCTCAGGAATATGACGGACAGATCAGCCTGGTGGTTCCCGAAGAAGAAAAGGTGGAAAAACAGATTACCGGACAGCTCAGCATTGATGATGTTATGGCAGAATGGGATCGAATCAAAAAAGAAAATGAGCAGAAAATGCTGGCAGAGATCAAGGAGCGTGTTCATAAGCAGACAGATGCTCTGTTTGCCGATTTTGATGAATCTACCAAAACGGGTCTTTTGGAAGAACTTGAAAAAGCAATGGTAGATGCGGCAATCAAGGAAAGCAAAAAGAAAGCTGCCGCAGAACAGCCAAAGGTTGTTAAGGTTTCTGATATTGAAAATGAACAGCCAAAGGCTGATATGGGTAAAGAAAAGGCAGAAGTGAAAAAGCCTGAGGTGAAAGAATCCCAAATAGAGGAGCCTGAGGTTGAAGAACTTGAAATAGAGAAGCCTGAAATTGAAGAGCTGGAAGTCGAAGAACCTGAAACGGAAGAATCTGAAAACAAATCAGAAGAGCCGGAAATAAAAGAGCCGGAAATCAGCGAAGCTGAAGCAGAAAAAGCTTTGGACGAACCGGAAGAAACCGGTACCGCAAAGGAACACGACACTGAAGAAGTTCATAAGACGGAGAGTGACGGCGAGCCTGAGAAAGCTGTTTCGGAAACAGAAGAAATTCCTGCTGATTCCGAGGAAGAAACCGCAGATGACGAGAACAGATCGGAAGCTGAGGGTAAATATACAGCAAGGGAAATGACACAGAATGAAAGGGAACAGTTTGCTCCTTTCATCCATCATAAGAAGACCAGAAAGCAGATTGTGGAGGCCATAGATAATATCAGTATGGCATCTTATACAGGCAATGTCATTATTACCGGCGAGGAAGGTACCGGAACCATTGCACTTGCAAAGCTTCTGGTAAAGGAAATCCAGCTGTCTGATAATAATTTTTCCGGAAAAGTTGCCAAGATTTCCGGAAGCAATATGAATAAGAAGGATGTAGGAAGTACTCTTTCCAAGCTTACCGGAGGTGCGCTTATTATAGAAGGCGCCGCATCCATGAAAAAAAATACCGTAGATGCCCTGGTGAAGGAATTGAATCAGGAAGGCAAGGGTCTTATTGTACTGCTTGAGGACAAGAAGGAATCCATGGAAAAATTCCTTTCAAAGCATACGGTTCTGGAACCCATTTTCAATCTAAGGGTGGATGTGGAAGCCTTAGATGATCAGACTCTTGTAAAATATGCAAAAAAGTATGCGCTTGACCAGGAATATTCCATTGACGAGCTTGGAATCCTGGCACTTCATACAAGAATTGCAGATATGCAGACCAGTGACCATGAAGTAACGCTGGCTGAGATAGAAGAAATTGTAGATGAAGCCATTTACTATGCAGATAAGAAAAATCCGAAGCACTTTTTCGATATCTTATTTGGAAAGCGTTATGATGAGGAAGATATGATTGTACTGAGAGAAAAGGACTTTATGCATTATTAAATTGGGGGTTCATGTATGGACAAGAAGAAACAAACTGAAGCAACAGTATTTATTTCAGAGGCAGACCAGTACCTGTTCGCACAGGGCACACACTATGATATCTACAAGAAACTGGGAGCACATCCTTCGGTAGAAGACGGCGTGAAAGGAACTTTTTTTGGTGTATGGGCGCCAAATGCGAAAGATGTTCATGTAATTGGTACCTTTAATGATTGGAACGAGGATAAGCATCCCATGAAAAAGCTGGGTCCCGGCGGTATCTGGGCAGCTTTTATTCCGGAAGTAGGCACTGGAGAGCTTTATAAGTTCTTAATTACCACACCTTCAGGAGAAAAGCTTTATAAAGCCGATCCCTTTGCAAACTGGGCAGAGCTTCGTCCCGGCACGGCATCCAGAACCGCAGATCTTTCCGGATTTAAGTGGACAGATGACATATGGATGAAGGAAAGAGATAATAAGGATTATTATAAAGAGTCTCTGGCAATTTATGAATGTCATATCGGTTCCTGGATGCGTCATCCAAGACCGGAAGAGAAGGGATTCTATAATTACAGGGAATTTGCTGACAGAATCGTTGATTATCTGAAGGAAATGAAATATACTCACGTGGAATTAATGGGTATCGCAGAATATCCCTTTGACGGTTCCTGGGGCTATCAGGTTACAGGATATTATGCTCCTACTGCCAGGTACGGAGAGCCTTCTGATTTTATGTATCTTGTGAATAAACTGCACAAGAACAAGATAGGCGTTATTCTTGACTGGGTACCGGCTCACTTTGCCACAGATGCCCATGGCCTTGGAAGGTTTGACGGACAGTGTATTTTCGAGCATCCCGATCCGAGAAAGGGTGAACATCCTGACTGGGGAACCAAGATATTTAATTATGGTAAGAATGAAGTTAAGAATTTCCTGATTGCCAACGCATTATTCTGGATCAAGGAGTTCCACGTAGATGGTATCCGTGTGGATGCGGTTGCTTCCATGCTTTATCTTGATTACGGTAAGAAGGATGGGCAGTGGGTTCCCAACAAGTATGGTGACAATAAGAATCTGGAAGCGATTGAGTTCTTTAAGCATCTGAACTCTGTAGTGCGTGGTACATATCCGGGATTTATGACGATTGCAGAGGAATCTACAGCATGGCCCAAGGTTACTCACAGTATTGAGGATGACGGTCTTGGATTCAGCTTTAAATGGAATATGGGCTGGATGCATGATTTCTGTGAATACATGAAGCTGGATCCTTATTTCAGAAAAGATAATCATTACGCCATGACCTTTGCCATGAGCTATAATGAAAGTGAACACTATATTCTGCCTTTATCACATGACGAGGTTGTGCATCTGAAATGCTCCATGGTGGAAAAGATGCCCGGATATAAGGTTGATAAATATGCAAACTTAAGAGCCGGATATACTTATATGTTTGGTCATGCAGGCAAAAAGCTTTTGTTCATGGGTCAGGAATTCGGACAGGAAAGAGAATGGAGCGAGGAGAGAGAGCTTGACTGGTTCCTGCTTGCCAATGATTTGAATAAGGGCATGCAGGAATATGTAAAGGAGCTTCTTGCCATTTACAGGAAATATCCATGCATGTATGAGAATGACAGCAGTTGGGCAGGCTTTGAATGGATGAACTGTGATGATAAGGACAGAAGTACCTACAGTTTTATCAGGAAGTCTGAAAGCGGCAGAAACAATCTGCTGTTTATCATCAATATGACTCCCATGAAATGGGAAAATTATCAGATCGGTGTGCCGAAAAAGAAAAAATACAGACTGCTTTTAAACAGTGACGAGAAAAGGTTCGGAGGAAACGGAGCAGAGTTCCCTAAGGAGATCACGGCTGTTGCAAAGCCCTGCAACTATCAGAAATACAGTGTTTCTCTTGATCTTTCGCCTTACAGCGCATCAATCTTTCTTTTCTAAAGGTTAAGAAACAAATCAGAAATGCCGAAATAAAGGGTGAATGTAGAAAATACATTCACCCTTTTATCATACATACCACTACATTGAGGGAACGTATATGAATATTACTTTTGACGGAGCAGAAAATATTGTCCGGACCCATTCAAATGTAGGCATGGAAACAACTGTATATCGTGGCTCTGAAGGTACGGGAAAGGTACAGACAGAGAATTATGCATTAGACATTTCTGGCACAGTTATGGATAACAGCGCTTACGCAGGTCACGGACGGACCGCAGAAGAGGTTATGCAGGAAGCGGGATCGCAGGATATTACTGCCCGCAGAAACTATATGGCAGTGATGTCTAATTCTATGTCGGATGAAGATTTTGCAAAATTACAGGAAGATGGATTTCATCCCGGCAGTACGGATATCGAAACAGTTGTGACCATTGTCGATCAGATCAAAGCAGCGCTTCTGAAGGGCGGTACAGAGGTTGTGGGATACACCGACACCTTAGGTCAGGAAGAACTGGAGAGCATTACGGGCAGTAAAGCATTTGCCCGGGAATTGCAAAAAAAGTTTGCACAGTATGATCTTCCTCTCACAGAAGAGAATATAGAAGCAGTGACAGATGCTTTTCGGACCATGGAAGAAATTCCGGAATTGTCCGAAGGCAGCCTGAAATATATGATTGAAAATGATAAGGAGCCTACCGTAGATAATCTTTATCTTGCAAGGTTTGCTGGAGCGAAGGACAGCAGCCGTCAGGGGCAGGGGTATTATGCGGCAGGTACAGTTGCCGGATATTATGCAAAGAAACCGGAACAGATTGATTATGAACAGCTGATGCCTCAAATAGAAAAGGTGATCGAAGAGGCGGGCTTTTCTGCAGATAATGAAACAATTCAGAATGCAAAGTGGCTGATTGAAAAAGGAATTCCTTTAAATGAAAGTACTTTTGTAAGAATGCAGCAGCTTACAGAGCTTAAGTTTCCCGTAACTGAAAAGGAGTTTCTTCAGGCTGCCACAGTAGCTTTGGCAGACGGCTCTACACCCGCCAAAGCCGATATCAGTAAAAAGGAAAGCTTTCTGGAACAGGCAGTTTCCATAGAACAAAAGGTACAGGAACTGGATGAGCGGGATGCGGATGTAATCGTTGTAAGAAATCTTCCTTTTAATCTGAAAAATCTTTTTGCCATACATGAAGAACTGAAGGGCAGCAATGCTGCTTTTGAGAAAAATACAGCCGGTAATGAAGGTGAGAACCTTAAGGGAAGAAGATTGCTGGAAGAAGTCAGACTTTCCATGACAGTCAGTGCAAATTTAAGACTTTTAAAAAGCGGCTACAGGATCGAGACAGCTGCCATGGAAGAGCTTATTGACCGCTTAAAGGCAACTGAGGAAAGTATCAGTAAAGCATTGGTGCAGGAAACAGATGCAGGCAAAGCGAAAGAAAAGAGCAGTCTTTATCAGCAGACTCTGTATACCCTTCAAAGTATTAAGACAGCGCCTGCTATCGTGGCGGCGGAAGTATCGGCAGAAGATACGCTGCCTCAGGTAGATGCAAAAGGAAAAGTACTGGAGGCAAAATACAAAAATGCCGGAGAAAGCTATGAAGCTTTGATGACAGCGCCCCGTAAGGACATGGGCGATTCTATCAAAAAGGCATTCCGGAATGTAGACGATATTCTGACGGATTTGGATAAAGAAATTTCCGAAGCAAACCGTAAAACAGTCAGGATCCTTGGCTATAACAGTATGGAAATGACGGAGGAGAACTTTGAGAAGATCAGACAGTCTCAGGAAATTCTTTCAGATGTAATGGAAAAGATGAAGCCGGGAACAGTACTTTCCATGATCAGGGAGGGTGTAAATCCGCTAACCATGTCATTGAACGAGTTGGATCAGTATCTTGAAAGACTTTCTGACAATACGGAACAGGAGCTGGAATCCTATAGTAAGTTTTTATATAAACTGGAGCAGAAGAAGGGAATTTCACCGGAAGAGAGAAGCGCTTATGTTGGAATTTACCGGCTTCTTCGTCAGATAGAAAAAGGCGACGATGCCGCATTGGGTGCCGTGGTGAAAGGCGCAGTGGCGGAAACCCTCGAAAATCTCCTTACAGCAGTCAGAACCGGTAAAAAGAAGCATATGGATTATCAGGTCACGGACAGCTTTGGCGGTGTAAAGGCCAGGCAGACCGATGCAGAGTCAATTGTGGAACAGATCAATAAAGGATTTTTGAAAACAAAAGAAGATCTGGAAGCGGTTCTTGAGGATGCAGATACGCAGGCAGCTGAAGCAGAATATGAGCATACCCTGTATGAAGATATAAGAAATGCGGCAGGCAGTGAAGAAGCAGTGCTCCGCCATCTTATGAATTATGATCAGCCTGTTACGGCAGATTATCTTCTGGCAGCAGGAGAAATGTTAAAAGGTTCCGGGGAAACCTTTAGAAAACTCAGGGACATTGCAAAGAAGCAGGGCGAGGAAGGCAGAAGTGAAGAATCTGACAGGCTGTCAAAGCTTACGGAGAAAATCACTGACAGGGAAAGCACTTTGAAAGCCTGTGAAGAACTTGCGGATGAATGGTTAAAGGATATTGAAGATCAGGCATTTGAAGAAGAAAACAGTTCTCTTGATATTAGGAGTATGAGTTCCCTTTATAAGCAGATCACCTTTATGAAATCCATGGCAAGGGAAGAGAATTATGTAATGCCTGTGGAAATCGATGGAGAGCTTACCGCTGTGAATCTGAAAATGATACATAAAAACGGAGAAGAAAGTAAGGTTTCCATTACGTTTGAAACGCAGGCCCTTGGCAGGAATGCCGCGGAATTTGTTTTTACAGAGAAAGGGCTTTCCGGTTATAGTGTATGTAGCAGCAGACAGGAAAACAGGCTTCTTTCGGAAAATAACAATGTATTGAAAGAACTTCTGGAAAGAGAAAACATAGAGTCGGGAGATATTCACTTTATTATGAGTGAAGATCTGAACCTGAAAGAATATTCCCTGAAAATAAGCAGGGACAGAATACCCGGGCAGGCATCTGATACCTTGTACAGGGCGGCAAAGGCCTACATTGGATTTGTTCAGGAAATGAGCAGGAAAGGAAGTATGGAGTTATGAGAATCAGTTTTAACGCATCGGCAGTCATTGCCAATAATTCATTAACAAGAAACGACAACAAATTAGCGGAGTCATTAGCAAGACTTTCTTCGGGTCTTAAAATTGTAGATGCTAAGGACAATCCTTCCGGACTTGCCATGTCGAAAAGGATGAACGCACAGATTGAGGGGGTCGGTGTTGCTGCCAATAATGCGAATGACGGTATTTCCGTGATTGAAATTGCCGACGGAACAATGGCTGAAATTCATGATATGCTTCAAAGAATTAATGAGCTTGCTGTCAAGTCAAGTACGGGAACTCTTACGGATAATGACAGGAAGCTGATTGATGACGAGGCTCAACAGCTGAAGGATGAAATTGAAAGAATTGCTTCCGAGACAGAGTTTAACGGACAGCGGATTCTGGATGGTTCTTTTGATTTAAGGGGATATACCGATAATGTTGATGTAAAGGTAGCATATTACAGTGATGATGTAAAGGCGGGAACATATAATGTAAGCAATCTGACAGTTGCGCTGGATGAGGAAGGCAATCTTGATTCTGCCGGTTCTTCCGTTACTATTCAGGATGAAAAGGGAAATACTGTTACTGCAAAGATTACGCAGTTGGATGGAACTATTGTTACAATTAGCGGTGATCAGGGCTTTGAATTAAAACTGGATGTCAAAGATATGCCTACAGAGGCAAATGCCACAAAGACGATAACAAATCTGAGTATTGATCTGACAGGATTTGGCGCCATGGATATGCAGATAGGCGCTAACGAAGGTCAGCAGCTTGGCATCCGTATTCCCAAAATATGTGCTGAAAATATGGGAATTGCCTCCCTTGACCTGACTACTGCGGAAGGTGCACAGAAAGCAATTAATCAGGTAGATAATGCCATTAAATATATTTCCAGTGCGCGAAGCGGACTTGGTGCATACCAGAACCGCCTGGAGCACACGATCAGCAGCCTTGATATTACATCAGAAAATATGACCTCTGCCTATTCCCGTATCATGGATGTGGATATGGCAGAGGAAATGACAGAATACACTACTCTTCAGGTACTTTCCCAGGCAAGTACTTCCATGCTTGCACAGGCAAATGAAAGACCGTCCCAGGTATTACAGCTGTTACAGTAGTCAGGTATTTTAAGGAAGGAAAGAGTGAAGTATGACTAAGGAATTGAAGCAACAATTTACGTTAAAAATATCTCAGGCAAATAAGACCCAACTGGTGGTCATCCTTTATGAAATGATGCTGATTTACATAGAGGAAGCAAGGCAGGCAAATAAAGCGCAGAATAAAGAATCTTTCAGACAGGGAATTAAAAGGGCAAAGGGATGCCTTCATGAGCTTATGGCATCGCTTCATTTTGAATATCCTATTGCAGGCAATCTGATGCAGCTTTATGCTTATGCGGACAAAGAACTGACAAGAGCCGATATCAAAAACAGCACAGAGGAGCTTGCCCATGTAGAGGCAATCATGGTAAAGCTTCACGCTGCTTATGAAACAGTCAGCGGGCAGGACACTTCTGAACCGGTCATGGCCAACACGCAGACTGTTTACGCAGGACTTACTTATGGCAGAAATACTTTGAATGAGAGCCTAGCCGATCAGGGAGGCAGCAGGGGTTTCCGTGTTTAGAGGAGTAACAGGTTCCTTTTCTTCAGGCAGTATGCAGATGCGTGCTGCCTGTTCCATTAAGAATTTATAACGTTTCAGCACAGAATTTACCTCATAAATATAGCAGTCAATTAAGTCAGGTTCCGTTACATTATCAAAGCCCGCATATGCAATTTCAAGGGCTTTTTTTGTTTCTTCCAAATCGGAGAGAAGAGCATTCCTTTCGATTTCTTTTTCTGAAAGAGTACGATTGGTACGTGAAGAAAGGCCAAAGTACATTTTCATACGATACCTCCATCTGAGCAGTGGTAATGCAGTTTACTATATCATATTCCGCATCCTATCCAATTATTTCCTTTTATCAGAAGTATGAGCTCAAAACACAATATTTATTCAAAATACGGTAAATCAGGAAATATTTTGAAGAATAGGACATATATTAAACAAAAAGTGGATAAGGTGTAAAAAAATGAGCACATATAGTGGAATTTTGTGGATAGCGGGGGCACTGGCAGCCGTGTTGATGATTGGAGCTTTCAGAAATCATGCGGAAATGATCATTAACTTTATTTTGAGAGGAGTTCTTGGAATGATGATGATCTATTTTGTCAATTACTTTCTTTCGGGGCGAATACCGGGAATGGAATTAGGTTATAATCCTCTTACATTTTGTACCACAGGTCTTCTTGGCATTCCCGGAATTTTGATGCTCTATGGAATAAATTTATACATGATACTATAGTTTTTGGTGAAATTTCAAAAGTTAAAAAATCCAGTATTTTCAAGGGGTTTGGGATTTTTGTTTTCAAAAAAAGAGCAAAATTTTGTAGAAATCTACCAAACTTTGAAAAATTAAGATTACTCACTTTACAAACAAAAAAATCTTATTTATAATTCAGATTACAAACTAAAGACTGTCTTTTATTTATCTACATGGAATGTTTAACATTCTTTAGAAGGTCAAAGGAAAGTTTCTTTCCGGATTTTCAAATAGTGTGAATTACAAAATGCAGCTTAACATTTTAATTTAGGAAAGCAGAAAGGGGTATTATTGGAAAAAAGAATCCTTGCGATCTTTGATGGTGAGGAGAGCTATGCATATCGCCTTATGGATTTTATCAGCGCAAAGGAGGACATTCCTTTTGAAATCCATGTCTTTACAAAAGGGGACAAGTTTTTTCCTTATGCAGAAAAGGAAGAAATAGAGTGCCTGCTCATATCGGAGAACGCATATCAAAAAGAAATTGAAAAGTTAAAAATACCGCACATAATTATTCTCAGTGAAAACGGAAGCAATTTGAATAAAGCCCTGTGTCATATCAATAAATATCAATCCAGTGAAAACGTCCTTAGAGAGGTCATGGAGTATTACACGGAAAAAGCACAGGATACCGGAACTGTTCTCAGGACCGGCAACAAAAAAATGCGCATCATTGGAATCTATACACCTGTCGGAAGGTGTCTGCAGACCACATTTTCATTGACATTAGGGCAAATGTTAGCCCGTCGTTACAAAACCCTGTATTTAAATTTTGAAGCTTACTCAGGACTGGGGAGGATGCTGAACAGAGAATTTAAAAGTGACATATCGGATCTGGCTTATTATTTCAGTTGTGCCAGAGAAAAACTGTTTTACCGCATGGAAAGCATGATGGAAACAATTAATGGAATGGATTTTATTCCGCCGGCAGATGTTTATCAAAGCCTTTCGGGAATCAGAGGTGCCGGATGGGTGGACTTATTCAGAGAGATAGAAAAAGTCAGCGAATATGAATTTCTTCTTTTGGATTTATCTGACTGTCTTTTAGATTTATGGGAGGTTTTACAGAATTGTGATCATATCTATACCATCGTCAGGGAAGATCCACTGGCGGCGGCCAAAATCGAACAATATGAAAAAGCACTGGAGAGTATGAAATATGGAGATATTACAAGCAGGACTAAAAAATGGAAACTGCCGGTTTTTAAACAGCTGCCATTGCATTTTGGGGAACTGACATATGGAGAACTGGCGGGATATATCAAAAGAGAAGTCTTCCCGGATCTCTTTAGAGAAGACAAAAATAACATCAGATGAACTTACATCACTTCAGAACAGCATTATCGGCCGAATGGACCTGTCAAAAAAGATGAGTGAAGAGGAAATCAGAGAGGCAATTGATGAGGAAATATTAAGAGAAGGCAGAATCAGACATTTAGAGCTTAATACTAAGACAGTGCTGCGGAAAGAAATTTACTATGCGATCAGACAGCTTGGAATTTTACAGGATTTACTGGAAGATCCTGATATTACGGAAATCATGGTGAACGGAACGGCACCGATTTTTGTGGAGAAAAAAGGGAAGCTTATACAGATAAATATGGGATTTGAATCAAAGGAAAAACTGAGTCATGTAATTCAGCAGATTGCTGCAGATTGCAACAGAGTGATCAATGAGGCTTCTCCTATCATGGATGCCAGGCTGAAAGACGGTTCCAGGGTCAATGCGGTACTTGCTCCGGTGGCATTGAACGGTCCCATACTGACTATCAGGCGCTTTCCGGAAAAAGCAATTACCATGGATCAGTTAATTGAAATGGGTTCTGTCAGCAAAGAGGTGGCAGCTTTTCTTGAAAAGCTGGTCAAAGCAGGTTACAACGTTTTGGTCAGTGGTGGAACAGGCTCCGGTAAAACCACATTTCTGAATGTTTTGTCAGGTTTTATCCCTGAGAATGAGAGAGTCATTACGATTGAAGACTCGGCAGAGCTTCAGTTACAGAATCTTCCCAATCTGGTGCGGATGGAGACAAGGAATGCCAATGTGGAAGGATGCCGGGAGATTACTATCCGGGATCTCATCAAAACATCCCTGAGGATGCGTCCTGACAGGATCATCGTAGGTGAAGTCAGGGGAAAAGAAGCTGTGGACATGCTGCAGAGTGTTAACGTAGGACATTATGGGATGACAACGGTACATGCCAACAGTGTTCGGGATGTGATCAGCCGTCTGGAAACTATGGTACTTATGGGAATGGAGCTTCCTTTAAATGCAATCAGAAAACAGATTGTTTCCGGTTTTGACATTATGATTCAGCTTGGAAGACTCAGGGATGGAAGCAGGCATGTGTTTGAAATAGCAGAGCCATTGTCAGTACTGCATGACGAAGTGAAAATTCATACCCTGTATCAATTTCAGGAAACAGGAGAGGATGAGAAAGGCAGGGTACTTGGAGAATTAGTAAAGACAGGAGATTTGAAAAATGTGGAAAAGCTTAAAACAGCGGGCTTTAGAGAATGAAGAATTTATTTCGGTATCCTTAAAAGAAAAACTGCTTTTATATGGAAAGAGCATATCGGTAGTACTGCTGATCAATTATTGTTTTTATCAGAGCCCTGTTGCATTTCTTCCTCTTTTTATTCCCGGTTTTTTTTTTTATCGGATGGAAGAGAAAGAGCTGTTACATAAAAAGAAAGAAGATGCAAGACAACAGTTCAAAGAAATGCTTTTGCTTACTGTAGCAGGGCAGAAAGCAGGATATTCTGTTGAGAATGCCTTTTTAAAAAGCTATGAGGATCTGGCAAATCTTTACGGCCGGGAAAGCAGTATCTGCCGGATGCTTAAGGAATTGGAAACCGGGCTTATCAACAGCTGTAAGGCATCTGACCTGTGGAAAAGTATCGGTGATAAGATTGACATCTCGGAAATCAAAGAATTTGCAGCAGTCTTTGCAATTGCAAAGGAAAGTGGTGGCAATATGACCTCAATCATGGAGAGAACAGCAGAAAACATAGGAAGCCGGGCAGAAACACAAAAGGAAATAGAAACACTTTTAAGCGCCAGAAAACTGGAACAGAAAATTATGAATGTAATGCCTTTTTTCCTGATGCTTTACATTAATGTAACTTCTCCCGGTTATTTTAGTGGATTGTATCATTCCTTTCAGGGAGCAGTAATCATGACGATCTGTCTGGTGGTTTATCTTTTGGCTTATCTGCTTGGGGTAAAAATAGCAGTAATAGAGGTTTGACAGGGGAAGCAATGACAGTAATAAAAAAGAAACGGATAAAATCAGTAAAGAAAATAGTCTATGGTTTTGTGAGTTTTTTCGGAACAGAGAAAATAAATCCGGGTACAAGGGAAATGCTGGAGAGACTGTATCCGGGAGAAAGTTACATCAGGAAGTATCAGGATTATCAGGTCAGGAAATATACAATAATGTTTTTATGCATTATGACCGGGATAGTGGCCGCTGTCTGTGTTCATCTGAGCAGCCGAATGAACGGCAGGCTGGTGGAGGGAACCTGTTTAATCAGAAATGAATGGGAAGAGGGAAATTATTTCGTGACCTTAAGAGGAATTACTGATTCCGGGGAAGGAGAGATTGCTTATGAGGTAAAGGAAAGACTTCTGACAGAGGAAGAAAGAACAATTTTAAAAGAACAGGCATCGGCAGTATTGCCGGAAATAATTCTGGGTGACAATGAAAGCCTGAAAGAAGTAAGTAAAAACTTAAATCTTGTTACGGAAATTTCAGGATATCCCTTTCGAATTTCCTGGCAAAGCGGCGATCATGACAGGATCAGAACAGATGGAAAAGTAAATACGGCCAATCTTTCTTTTGAAGGAAAAGAAATTCTTCTTACAGCAGTATTTTCTTATGGGGAAGAGATATGGAAACAGGATATTACCGTAAAGCTTGTACCAGCAATATTAACCCCAAAGGAACAGTATCTTGCAGCCATGGAGGAGATGATTCTTGAAAATGACAGTCTTTATGAAGAGGATCATGAAATTTATCTGCCCGATCAGATGGGAGATGAACTTGTTACCTGGGAGGAAATAAAGTCAGATAACAGCTTTCTTTTATTGATTTTGGGATTTCTTGGAGCGGCAATAATCTCTCTTTCTATGGACAGAGATTTAAAACAAAAGGGAAAGCTCCGTAAGGAAGAAATGTTAAAGAGTTACCCGGAATTTGTCAGCAGGGTTCAACTGTACATGGGAGCAGGACTTACTGTAAAAAACACTTTTTTAAGAATAGGAAAAGAATATCAGGCAGAAAAAAACAGAACAGGAAAGAAGAAATTTCTGTATGAAGAGGTTCTCATTTCCGGCTATGAGTTTTTGAACGGTAAGCCCGAGGATATCGTATATCAGGAATGGGGAAAACGATGCGGTGAGATGAAATACCGGAAACTTTCCTTTCTGCTTGCTTCCCATTTAAAGCAGGGCAATGACAAGATTCTCTCTTTGCTTTCCGAGGAAACGGCTATGGCGTTAGAAGACAGAAAAAGCAGGGCAAGAAGGCAGGGAGAGGAAGCCGGAACAAAGCTCCTGCTGCCAATGATGCTGATGCTTATCGTGGTAATGTTTCTGATATTGTTACCCGCTTTTTCCGGCTTTGGAAGCTTGTAATTTGGGTTGATGTGAAATTACGTTTTATTTCTAAGAAAGGATGAAGAAAATGAGAAAGAATACTTTTTGGACAAACAATAAGGGAATGGGAACCGTGGAAATGATACTGATCATAGTGGTGCTTATTGGTCTGGTATTGATTTTCAAAACGCAGATCAGTGAACTTGTAGGAGCTGTTTTTCAGAAAATTTCTGCAGACAGTGCAGCAATTCTGGCATGATGAAGGGATATCTTACCGTGTTCTTATCCTTATCATTATCAATATTTATAGGATTTATTTTGTTTCTTACAGGAAATTCCATACGAAATGCAGGAAAAATAAGACTGGAAGGAGCCATGGATACAGGAATGAATTCCGTGCTTGCGGAATTTAATATCACTTTGCTTGAAAGATATGATCTTTTATATGTTGATACTTCCTATTCCGGTAAAAAGCCATCTGTTTCAAATATGGAGAGCAGATTGGCCTTCTATATGAATCATAATCTGAAAAATCCATCAGAGGAAGCCCCCTGGGGAAATGTGAATTTAAATAGAGTTACCATTTCGGAAATTGTTACGGCAGCCGCGGGAAATGGAAAGTCCATGAAATACCAGGCGGCAAAATACATAAAGGATGCAGGAATCGAAAGAGAGGAAGGGGAAATCTTTGCTTATCTTGGAGCAGCGGCAAACCTTGACGGAGAAGATATCATGGAGGAATGGTGTGCACTACAGGAGCAGATAGCAGGAATAGAACTTCCCCGGATTTTAAACGAAGAAGGAGAGTGGGAAGAGGTTCCCCTTGGCAACCCTGCAGACAGAATATTCGGACTTGCCGGTAGTGATATTTTCTATCTTTTAAATATGAATATGGAAAATATCGGGGTAGGAAGTATACAGAAAAGCGCATATATTTCGGGCAGAAATATAGAAAATAAGGCAGGTACGGTGGAAAGACAGGCTGATGACAGATTATTTCTCATCTATTTATTTGAAAAGATGGGGAATTACAGAAAGATAAAAGAGGATTCTTTTCTAAAGTATCAGTTGGAGTATATTGCAGAGGGTGGCAATTCGGATTATGAAAATCTGCAGGCTGTCATTGGCAGGCTGGTGAGATGGAGATTTGCGGTGAATGTTTCCTGTATCATGGGAAATGGAAACATGTATGGAGAAGCGTTGGAAATAGCAGACTCTCTGTATGCAGTACAGCTAAAGGAAGAATTCAGGGAACCCGTTACGAGGAGCATTTTATATGCCTGTGCTTATCTGGAGACAATTTCGGAGGTCAGATGTCTTTTGTCCGGAGGACGGGTAGAAATGGAAAAGAGCGGATGGCATACAGGCATAGAGCAGGTACTTGCAGGAGAAATTCCTTCCGAAGCATCGGGAGACAGCGGTCTTAGCTATGAGCAATATCTGGCATGTATGGTAATGCTTCTTTCAGAGGATGCCAGAAATTTAAGAAGTATGGATATCATGGAAATGGACATCAGGTATCTTACGGGAAATTCTGATTTTGCTATGGACTGGTGCGTGGAAAGGTATCAGGCAGAGATTCAGGCAGAGGGTGCTATGGGAGATTCTTATGAGATAAGGCGCACCTATGGATATTTTTAAGAAAGGGGGAAAGAGAAAGATGCTCTCTTTGTCTAAAGCTATTAATCAATTTCAAATCACAATAAAGGCCCTTTCTCTCGTTCATTCCTCTAAGAGAGTATCTTTCTCTTTCCCCTTTTTTTTAAAGGCGGGAATGGCCCTTGAGGGATGTCTTGTGTTTCCGGTATTTCTGCTCTTCCTGGCAACTTTGCTGTACAGCCTGGAAATGGTACGTTTTCAAAGCGATGTTTATGAAGCAATGCATCAGGTGGGAAGTGAGGCCTGTTTTTATGCATATGAGTCCTTGTATGGAAAAGCAGAAATTGCGCTGGGAAATAGGGAAGATGATGAAATAAAACTATATTTGGACGAACAGTTCCTTCCTTATCTGTGCGCGGAGGGAGGAAGCGAAGGCGTGCAGGTGACGGTTACCCAGGACAGTCATGGAAAAGGAAATATTGAGATTAACACTTCCTATTCCATGAAGCCTTTTATCAGGTGGTTACCAATTGGAAATATCCGGATTCAGGACAATTTTTTCGGACATGGATTTGTGGGATATACAGGTGACGGTACCTGGGCTGAGGAAGAGGAGAAAGAGGTTTATGTCTATATAACGCCCACCGGCAGCAAATATCATTTTTCAGAAGAATGTACTTATTTAAAAATAAAGATAGAAGCGTCACCGGCAGAAGCGGTCACTTCTCTTCGCAATGGTTCGGGAGAAAAATATTATCCGTGTGAGTATTGTGATCCGAAAGGGAACGGACTTGTTTATTTTACGGAATGGGGGAACAGGTATCACGGAAAATCTGACTGTCCGTCGCTGAAAAGAACAGTATATATTATCCCTATTTCCGAAGTGGGTGAACGCACAGCCTGTAGTAAATGCGGATAACGGAGGAAAGAAAATGTATGAAAAAGCAGGATATTGTGGTGCACTGCTGTTTTTGGCATATCTGACAAAATTCGACATTAAATACAAAAGAATACCGGCAGCGGGAGTAATGGCATTTGGAATTTTGTCCATTATCTATTTTATGGCAGAAGGGCAGTTTCGTATGGTCAGAATGGTATTTTGTATGCTGCCCGGCATGCTGCTGCTCATGTTAGCTCGAATCACAGGAGAAAAGGTAGGTTATGGAGATGGCGTTACTGTCCTGGTACTTGGTCTTTTTCTCAGGGAATTTTATTGTATGGCAGTTCTTTGCTTTGGAATTATGATGACCGGGGTTTATTCTCTGTACAGACTTTTTAAGAAAAACAGAGAACCCATTCCCTTGATTCCTTTTTTACTGATTGCTTTGGAGGTGGTATTTGTTTATGTGTAGGTGCTTAAAGGGTTACCTGACAGTAGAAGCTTCCTTTATCATGCCCTGGGTAGTGTTTTTGTATCTGCTGATCATATTATGTGGATTTTATCTATATGACAGATGTGTCATATCACAGGATAATTACCTGCTGGCCTTTCGGGGAAGTCGTTTTACCGATGCAGGGGAAAACTACGGAGAGGTTATTTATGGGGATATGAGGGAGAAAGAGCCGGACACTGGGTATATAGAGGACAGACTGGAATATAAGGCCTTGTTATATCCTTTTTATCGTATGGAAGCAAAAAAGACAACAATCACAACAGACATGGTAAGTATAGCTACCGCAGGCTATAATGGGACGCTGAAGATGGAAAAGAGCGCAAAACGGCTGAATATCATAGAAATTGTAGAAGGGACAAGGAGATAGAAATGGCGGAAGTAAAATACTACAAGGATTTTAAACATAATTATCTGATTATGAAAAATGAAGATTCTCCCACAGATATGTATCAGTGCAGAATGATAACCGGCAATCGGATAGAAGGACTTTTGCCCTGTCAGGAAAGACATATCAACGGTGAAATGCTTTTATATTATGAAATTACTTCAAAACAGAGTCTGTCAAGCCTTTATGAAAACAGATGCAT
Organism: Suilimivivens sp.; assembly: GCA_051879815.1. GTDB lineage: Bacteria > Bacillota > Clostridia > Lachnospirales > Lachnospiraceae > Suilimivivens. The sequence goes on from JBJEMT010000071.1 coordinate 18,350, forward strand.
TAACAGGAAGCAATTGAACAGAATTTTTCTGCAGCTTAAAATGGTCTGGGAAGGTATTTCCAAATTTCTGCTGAATGAGAGCAATCTGATGCTGAAACCGGAATTTATTTTTGCGGACGCAGAAACAGAGGAACTGTCCTTTTTATATTATCCTTTTGAAACAGATGAAAATTATATGATTTCCCTTCTGGAATTTCTGGCAGACAGAGTTGACAGCGAGGATAAGGATGCCACAGAAATTGCCTACAAGATGCTGGATCTGGCGGGCAGGGAGCAGTTTGTGCTGGATGAGGTATTACAGTGGTTTGAAGAAGACTGCGAAGAATTTGTCAGGATGGACATACGGGAACAGAGACAGGAAGAAACAGAAAAGATAGGTCATCGTGCTTCCATGACACAACCGGATCCGCAGGAGAATGATTTTTGCATGCCTCAGAGAAAGGATTCCATAGAAGAAAAAAGCAGATCAAATAGTATGGCAGCCTGCGGCGGAATGATTTTTGCAGCTGTTCTGGGGGGAATTCTGTATTATGTTTTTATTACCTATCAATTGTCGGAAAAAGAGCTGATTTATCTTTATGCGGGATTTATTTTGGCGGGCATTCTCTTTCTTACCAGTGGTGCAGTTTTTCTGTATATAAAATTTTTTATAAATAAAGTGACAGAAAAAGAAAAATCCTCCGGGTTGTGGAATAGAGATAGAGAAGATGATAAGGAGGACGGTCTGTATCAGAATACAGTTGTCTGTGAAAACATACAACAAAAGGCTGAACAGGCATATGGAAATACCATTTTTATTCCCTGGGTGGAAAATTGCGAGAATAAGTTATACGGAACGGGTAAAGGAAATAAAAATCATATTGATTTAAACAGGCTGCCCTTAACGGTAGGGAAGCTTGCAGGAAGTGTGGATATGGTGATAGAGGATCAGAGTATCAGCCGCCGGCATGTTAAGTTTGCAAGGGAAGGGAACAGAATTTATATGACAGATCTTAACTCTACCAACGGAACCTTTAAAAACGGACTGCGCCTTCAGCCAAATATGTCCGAGGTATTGGAACCGGGTGATGAAATCCGTCTTGGAAAGTTAAAATTTATTTACAGATAATCAAATCCGCTTTATACTAAATATAATATGTTCCACAGTTTAAGGGAAAGGACAGGCTGGTATGAAAATTTATATTTATTATGGCGGAAGAGGCTTGATGGATGATCCTACGCTGTATGTTATTAACAAAATGCAGGAGGTCTTGGAAGAGCTTCATGTAACTGTAGAGAGGTTTAATCTGTATGAGCTGAAGAACAGTATTACTACACTGCCGCAGACCTTAAAGGAAGCTGACGGCATTATTCTGGCAACCACTGTGGAATGGTTCGGAATCGGCGGATATATGCAGCAGTTTCTTGATTCCTGCTGGCTCTATGGCGATAAGGAGAAAATAGCAAAAACATATATGTGTCCTATTGTAATGTCAACGACCTACGGAGAAAGAGAGGGTAAGCTTAATCTTGCCAATGCCTGGGAAATTTTGGGAGGACTTCCCTGCAGCGGTATTTGCGGATATATCGCAGACACTTCCATTTTTGAAGGAAATGAAGAGTATAATAAAATTATTGAAAAAAAAGCGGAAAATATGTACCGTACCATCAATCAGAAAATGGCTAGTCTTCCTGCAAGCAATCAGGCTGTTAAAAAAATGGTTTCCATTACCAAGAATATCGACCTGACGCCTCAGGAATCAGAACAGCTTTCTCACTACGCATCGGACGACAGTTATGTAAGAAGACAAAAAGAGGACATTCAGGAATTAACCAGTCTTTTCCGTGATATGATGGGCAGCAGCGAGCCGGATGGGGAAGAAGAGGAATATATCAGGGATTTTAAGAGTCACTTTGTACCCCAGCCGGGATTTAAGGCGGTATATAAAATTCAGATAGAGGGAAAAAAGAAGCCTTTAATCATTGAAGTGAATGGACCGGAAAATAATTATTACTATGGTTCAGCTAATATCTGTGATGTAGAGATACAAATGAGCAAAGAAACCATGGATGATATAGTATATGCCCGTATGACCTTCCAACGTGCTTTTATGGGCGGCGCTATGAAGATGAAGGGTGATTTTAAAGTATTGCGTACCCTGGATCAGCTTTTTGCATTTATGGAGAAGAATCTATAATCAATATTTCAAGACAGAAAAGGAGACAGAAAGATGAAAAACGATAATTGTATTTTTTGTAAAATTGCAGCAGGAGAAATTCCATCCAAAACTCTTTATGAAGATGAGAAATTTCGTGTGATCCTTGATCTGGGACCGGCTACAAAAGGACATGCATTGATCCTCCCTAAGGATCATTATGCAAATCTGTATGAGATTCCTGAAGAAACTGCAGGTGAAGCGATGAAGCTTGGAAAGAAGATGGTTTGTATGATTACAGAGAAGCTTCATTGTGACGGTTTTAACATTGTGCAGAATAATGGAGAAGTGGCCGGGCAGACAGTACTTCATTTTCATATGCATCTGATTCCCCGTTATAAAAACGATGGGCAAAAAATCGGCTGGAAACCTGGAGAGCCTGCCCAGGAAGAACTGGAAGAAATTAAGAATACGATCACAGGATAAGAATTGTTGATAAATAAAACCTGATCACGGAGAAATTAAAATGAGAACAATTCATGTAGATGAAGTTACCAGGAATATTAAGGATATGTGTATAGAAGCCAATCATTTTCTCTCAAAGGACATGGACGCTGCGCTTTTGGGAGCTATGGAAAGCGAAAAGGCGCCGCTGGGAAAACAGATTTTAAACCAGCTGCAGGAGAATTTAAAGATTGCCTCTGAAGATATGATTCCTATTTGTCAGGATACCGGTATGGCAGTTGTTTTTGTAGAAGTAGGGCAGGAAGTCCGCCTGGAAGGAGGTCTCCTGACAGATGCCATCAATGAGGGTGTGCGACAGGGCTATACAGAAGGATTTCTTCGTAAATCAGTGGTAAAGGATCCGCTTGTCAGAGAAAATACCAGAGATAATACTCCCGCAGTAATTCATTATGATATTGTGGCGGGAGATAAGATTAAGATTACTGTTGCGCCGAAGGGATTTGGAAGTGAAAATATGAGCAGGATATTTATGCTTAAGCCTGCTGACGGAATAGAAGGTGTAAAAAATGCCGTTTTGACAGCGGTAAAGGATGCCGGTCCCAATGCCTGTCCACCTATGGTAGTAGGAGTGGGAATAGGCGGTACCTTTGAAAAATGTGCATTGATGGCAAAGCAGGCATTGACAAGACCCGTTAATCAGCATTCTGAAATTCCTTATGTAAAAGAGATGGAAGAAGAACTGCTTATGAGGATCAATAAGACAGGTATAGGACCGGGAGGGCTTGGTGGAAGCACTACTGCACTTGCAGTAAATATCAATACCTATCCAACCCATATAGCCGGACTTCCTGTTGCCGTAAATATTTGCTGCCATGTAAACAGACATTCTGTCAGAGAAATATAATATAAGGAAAGGAATCGAAATGGACAGGCATATTACAGTTCCCTTTAGTGAGAAAGAAGCAAAGGAATTAAAGAGCGGAGATTATGTATATTTAACAGGAACGATTTATACAGCCCGTGATGCTGCACATAAAAGAATGTATGAAGCTTTGGAACAGGGTGGAGAACTTCCTTTTGATATAAAAAATAATATTATTTATTATATGGGACCTTCACCGGCAAGAGAGGGACGCCCTATTGGTTCTGCAGGACCGACTACTGCAAGCAGAATGGATAAATATGCCCCTGCACTTCTTGACCTTGGTCTGAGAGGTATGATAGGAAAAGGAAAAAGGTCTGAATCAGTTCATGAGGCCATCGTTCGTAACAATGCCGTTTATTTTGCAGCCGTAGGGGGTGCAGGGGCACTGCTTTCAAAATCTATTGTAAGTTCTGAAGTCATTGCCTATGATGATCTGGGCACAGAAGCAATCAGAAAGCTGGAGATAAAAGATTTTCCTGTTATTGTGGTGATTGATTCCGAAGGCAACGATCTGTATGAAACAGCTATTGAAGCATACAAAGAAAACTGATGAAGAATAAAGCGGGAGAGTATAATTGTGAGAATTGCATTAATGGTGATAAGACTTTTATTGCAAGTGCCGTATTATTTTATTCGCATCTGGTGGTGCGGAAAAAGTAAAAAGATTTCTATGGAGGAATCCTTTGCATTGATAAAAAAGGTAACAAAAAAGGCAAACCGTGCCGGGAGGGTCACCATAGAGGCTTATGGAATCGAAAATATACCGGAGGAAGACGGATTTGTTTTTTTCCCCAATCACCAGGGATTGTATGATGTACTTGTATTTCTTGATTCCTGTCCGCGGCCATTTGCTTTTGTAGCTAAAAAAGAAGTGAGGAACGTGATTCTTTTAAAACAGGTAATGCAGGCTTTAGGTTCCTATGCAATCGACAGAGAGGATATCAAGCAGTCTATGCAGGTAATTCTTAAGGTAGCTGAAGAAGTAAAGGCCGGGAAGAATTTTCTTATTTTCTCCGAAGGTACCAGAAGTAAGATGGGAAACAGGTTGATGGATTTTAAAGGTGGAAGCTTTAAAAGTGCTGTAAAAGCGAAATGTCCGATTATTCCCTGTGCTCTGATTGATTCTTTTAAACCGTTTGATGAAAACTCAATTCGTCCTGTAACAGTGAAAGTTATCTATATGAAGCCGATGTATTATGAAGAATATAAAGACATGAAAACGGTAGAGATTGCTGCAGAGGTAAAAAAGAGAATTGAAAGAACGATTGAAGAATATTCAAGGTAACAGTTTGCCATAAAATTATGACAGATGTACAGTGGTTTTTGAACACAAATCTTTGAGAAAGTAAAAAATGAGTTGACAAACAATATTGGCTTATGTATAATAACTTGTGCGTTGTGAAAAACTCATAACAGAATATTGGTAGTGGGAAGCAATTCAGATTATGGAGAAATACTCAAGAGGCTGAAGAGGCGCCCCTGCTAAGGGTGTAGGTCGTTCACGCGGCGCGAGGGTTCAAATCCCTCTTTCTCCGTTTTAGCTACCAATATAACAGGTGGAAGTACCGAAATGGTGGTGCTTCCAAATTTTTCGCTCATAGAGCAGAGGTAGCTAGAGCCTGCTTTATAGAAAAGGTGTAATTTTAGAAATTACGCGTTGACAATTTTTTTGATTTAATGATATAATAAAAATCCACCGCTCTGAAAGCGAGTGGTAAAAAATTAAATCAAAAAAA
>JBJEMT010000072.1:0-23379 GCA_051879815.1 Suilimivivens sp.
GGAACATTTAAAAATCCGATTTTGTTTGCAGATTATTCTGATCCCGATGTTATTCGGGTCGGAGATACCTATTATATGACGGCGTCCAGTTTTAATTATACTCCTGGGCTTCCTGTTTTGATTTCAAAGGATCTGGTAAATTGGAAACTTGTTAATTATGCCCTGACTAATATTGATTATGATAAATACAAGATTCCCCAACATTCTAAAGGTGTGTGGGCTCCGGCTATCCGTTATCATGAAGGCAGGTTTTATATTTATTATGGTATGCCGGATGAGGGCTTTTTTATGGTAAGCACGGAAAATCCTCTTGGAAAATGGGATGAGCCTGTTCTGGTTCTTGAAGGGAAAGGACTGATAGATTCCTGTCCTTTTTGGGATGATGATGGCAGGGCTTATCTGGTTCATGGATATGCGAAAAGCCGTATCGGATTTAAAAGCTATCTTGGAATTTTTGAAATGACGCCGGATGGAAAGAAAGCAATTACGGAAGACCATCTTTTATATAATGGCGTAGAAACACAGCCTACAATAGAGGGCCCCAAAGTTTATAAAAGAAGCGGATATTATTATATATTTGCTCCTGCGGGGGGAGTGAAAACCGGCTGGCAAACAGTTCTTCGCTCGAAAAATATTTATGGACCTTATGAAGAAAAAATTGTTATGAGGCAGGGGAACAGTATCATTAACGGACCTCATCAGGGAGGACTTGTAGATACGGTAAATGGAGATGAGTGGTTCATTCATTTCCAGGATAAAGGTTTATATGGACGTATCACACATTTACAGCCTGTAGTATGGGAAAATGACTGGCCTATCATTGGGATTAATGCCGTGGATGGTTGTGGAGAACCCTGCATTATTCATAAAAAGCCCAATACGGGTGTTGAAGCGACACCGGCATCATTGGAAGCATCTGATGATTTTTATGACAACAAATTAAAACTTCTCTGGCAATGGCTTGGCAATTGGGAGGAAAGTTTTTATTCTTTGGTGGAAAATCCGGGACACTTACGGCTTTATGCTTTAAATCCTGCCGGGAAGGAAAATGCAGTTCTGTGGGAAGAGGCAAATGTGCTGACACAAAAGCTTGTTTGTCCGTATTTTACGGCAGTTTCTTGTATACACTTTGGAGGTTTATTGGAAGGTGAACAGGCAGGGATGGTAATGATGGGCGGTCATTATGCTTATATTGCTGTCCGGGTTGTTAATGGTAATAAAAAGCTTGTATTTGGCAGAGCTTATGATGGAGATAAAGGCAGTGTAAGAGAAGAAATTAAAGAACTGGCAGTGCTTTCAGACATCACAGAGAAGATAGATATTTCCTTTGCAATGACAAAAGGTAAAGAGGGATCTGGATTTGAAATGTTCTATTCTGTAAATGATGAGGAGACAGTTAAAGTTGATACTGACTTTATGCCTTCCGATCATACATGGGTCGGTTCCAAGATAGGTTTATTTGCTAATTCTTCTAAAGTAAACAGTAAAGGTGGATATGCGGACTTTGAATACATTCATGTGAAAGCATTAGAAGGATAATGACGGTAGATACAAAAATAAAAATGCGGAAAGCAGGAGAAGGAATATGAGCTTACAGCAGGCAATTGAGGCAGGAAATTTAGATGAGACAGTAAGGATTCTGGTAGAGGATCCTCCTTGTATTGACGATAAAACGAAGGAGGGAGTGCCCTTATGTCTGTACGCGGCTGAAATGGGAAACTTTGATATTGTGAAATATATTGTGGAATATTCCAGAGCCAGTCTAAATACGGTAGATGAAAATAATCGTACTATTCTTCATTATGCTGCTATGAGCGGTAATGTTGAGTTGAACCGCTACCTGGTGGAAAAGGCAGGCATGAGTATTACTGCCGGTGACAGGAATCTTATTACGCCTTATCAAATTGCATATGAAGCAGAACATAAAGAGCTTTTACACTATTATGAAGAGATAGTTGGAGCTGCTTATGAAGATATGTATCATAATCCCATTCGTACAGGTATGTTTCCTGATCCCAGTATTGTCAGGGTGGGAGAGGATTACTATATGGTGAATTCTTCTTTTATTTTCTTTCCGTGTATACCGGTTTCTCATTCCAGGGATCTGATTCACTGGGAAGTGATCGGGCACGCCATTACGAATCCTAAGTGGGCGCATCTCGACGAACTGGAAGGTGGAAGAGGATACTGGGCTCCTGATATTTCTTATGATAACGGAATTTTTTATATTACCGCCACTTACAGGTTGAATGATACGGGAACTGTTTACAGGAAACAGATTGTAGTTTCTTCCGATAAACCGGAGGGCCCCTACAGTGAACCGTCTTTTATTGATGAGGATGGTATTGATCCTTCTATTTTTCATGAGGATGGAAGACATTATATGCTGCTTAACCGGGGAGCAAGAATTTTTGAACTTTCCAATGATTGTAAAAAGCAGATTTCCGATGCCAACTTGCTGTATTATGGAGATTATAAGAGAGCTCCCGAAGGCCCTCATCTTCTGAAAAAGGACGGCTACTACTATCTGTTTCTTGCAGAGGGCGGCACAGGACCGGGACACCGTATCACTGTGGCAAGAAGCCGGAAACTGATGGGGAATTATGAGCCTTGTCCCTATAATCCGATTATGAGACAGATGGACGAAAAGGCAGGTATTCAGCGCTGCGGTCATGGAAAACCTGTTTGTACGCAGTTTGGACAGTGGTACATGGTTTATCTCTGCGGTCGAATGATCGGAGAGGGTTACAGTATTCTGGGAAGGGAAACCGCTCTTGATCCCATTACCTGGACAGCGGACGGGTGGCCTATTGTAAATAATCTGGATGGTCCAAGTGTACTTCAGAAAAAACCGGATCTTCCTGAATGGAAACCGAATACAAAGTTTGGAATGGATTTTGTGACACCAAGACCTCCGGAAGAAAATGCGATTATTGTCAGGGACGGGAATTTGATTTTGAAAGGGAGCCGGTTCCCGCTTAGCAGCGTAGATGCCAGAAATATTCTGGTAAGACGGCAGACAGCCTTTTCTTTTCACGCAGAAGCAGTTCTTAAGGTGCCTGAACTATTAGAAGGACAGGAATGCGGAATCACCTGTTATTATGATGAAAATACCTGGGTATGCTTTTTTATTTCCATGCAGGAGGATGAATACTTTTTACAGGTAAAGGAGCATATTGGTAAAGCCGATGTTATTCATGATAAAGAGGTCATTGCATGTCCGACAGGAAAGCAATATTTACTTGGAGTGGAAACAAAGTATTTGAATAGAAAATTTTATTATAAAAATCTTGATGCAAAAACAGGAAACCTGTCGGCTTTATGTGCAGAATCTGAGGATAAAGGTACAACAGTTACGGAGCTTTCCAATGTATATTATCTTTGTGATGAAGGTATCCGTATGGGAAAACGTTTTACAGGAGCAATGGTTGGTATGTACGGGTATGCGGGGGAAAATCCTTTATATACGGAATTTATTGATTTTCAATATGTAGCAGAATAAAAATTGTTTTAGAATAACGGAATGTTAGAAGAAAGGTAGCTCGGACAGTCATGACAAAAAAGGCAAACAGGGAATTATTGTTAAACGGAAATATGGTAAAGGCAATTCTTACTTTGGCAATTCCTGTAGTAATTAACAGCTTTTTGCAGACAATGTATAATCTTACGGATACCTATTGGCTTGGCAGATTGGGAACAGCTGAACTTGCTGCCATTAATCTGGTAACACCTATGCAGAACATAGTTATTAATTTTGGCTCTGGTATTACGGTGGCAGGTTCTGTTTTAATTTCACAATTCTTAGGTGCTAAGAAAGATGAAGAAGCCAGAAGCATGGCAAATCAGATTTTCGCCTGTGCTATAATTTTTTCTGTCATATGTGCTGCTGTTGTAGCAGTGTCCACGCCGGCTATTGTAACATGGCTTGGAGCAGACGGGGAAACCTGGCATCACAGCAAAACTTATTTACAGCTGGTTATTCTGGATATGCCCTTTCTTTATATTGTAAATATGTATGCAGCAATCAATCAGGCACAGGGTGACACGGTGCGTCCCATGTTTCTTAATCTGTTTGGTATTCTGATTAATATGATACTTGATCCCGTGTTGATGGTGGTATTACATTTTGGAGCGGCAGGAGCAGCACTTGCTACGGTCAGTGCCAAGGCCGTGCCAGCGGTGATCGCTTTTATTCTGCTTCACAATAAAAATAAAGATGTATATCTGAATTTAAAAAATTTGAAATTTGAAAAGGATAAGCTGAAAAGTATTTTAGTGATAGGACTGCCTACAGCTATTGGAGGAAGCACAATGCAGTTTGGATTTTTGCTGATGAGCAAAAGCGTGTTTAAGTATGGAACCCAGGCTATGGCGGCTTATGGAATTGGAAATAAAGTGAACAGCCTTATTACGCTGCCCTCTAACGGTATCGGTTCCGCGGTGGCGACCATAGTAGGGCAAAATGTAGGTGCTAAGCAGTATGACAGAGCTGAACAGGGCTATAAATTATCTGCTAAGATCAGCGTGGTATTTTTGTTTATAGGAGGTATGATCTTATCGCGTATGCCTGTTTCCACCGCTATTGTTAGCATTTTTTCCGAAGATCCGGATGTAATTGGAATGGCGGCAGATTTTTTAAGTATCATGGCATTTTGGTGTTTTACAAACGGTGTTTATAATTCCACCATGGGATTGTTTCAGGGAAGCGGTCATACTGAAGTGACTATGCTCATTGATGCATCCAGGCTTTGGGTATTCCGGTTTGCCACATTATTTGTCTGTGAAGCATTGCTTCATATGGAAGTCAGAAGCGTCTGGTATTCTGTAGTAGTCAGCAATGGAATTTCTGCAGCACTGCTTTGGATTGTTTATATGACAGGGTATTGGAAGAAAAAGAGAGGCTGAAAAACGAATATGAAAATGCCATATCAAATCTCCAAGGAGACTGGTATGGCATTTTTACTTATTGATATGTTTATTTAATTTTACGCTTCTTTTAAATTAAATCCAAAATATCTAACTGCGTTATTATAAGAAATATCTTTTACAATCTCCGACAATGTATCCATATCTGCAGGGAACTCACCGTTTTCAACAAGATCACCGATCAGATCGCACATAATACGGCGGAAATATTCGTGCCTTGTATAGGATAAGAAGCTTCTTGAGTCTGTCAGCATTCCCACGAAACCGGAAAGATTACCAAGGCTTGCAAGAGAAAGCATCTGATCTCTCATGCCGATTTTGTGATCATTGAACCACCATGCGCTTCCCTGTTGAATCTTGGCAACTGCGGTAGAATCCTGGAAGCAGCCAAGAATAGTACCGATTGCCTGGTTATCATTAGGATTCAGACTATAGATGATTGTTTTTGGCAGCTCGTTTGTCTGAATCAGGGCATTTAAGAAGTCAGCCATTTGTGCAGAAGGAGCATAGTTGTTAATGCAGTCATAACCTGTATCAGGACCAAGCTTTTCATACATGAGGCGGTTGTTATCTCTCTTACAGCCGTAATGGAGCTGCATTACCCAGTTGCGCTTGCTGTATTCTTTTCCTACAAAGATCATGAAAGCTGTTTTAAAGGTTAATTCTTCCTCTCTGGTAATGGAACTGCCGGAAAGTCTTTTTGAGAAGATAGCTTCAATATCTGCATCAGCAGCAGGGTAGTACATCACATATTCAAGCGCATGATCCGAAACGCTGCATCCCATGGAAGCAAAAAAATCCATGCGGTTCTTTAAAGCTTCTTTCAGGGAAGCAAAGGAATTAATTTCAATGCCGCTTACCTTGGAAAGAGTAGCCAGATAATCTGTATATTCAGGCTTTTCAATGTTCATAGCCTTGTCCGGGCGCCACGCGGGAAGAACCTGTACGTCAAAACTGTCATCGGCAGCGAGCTTTGCATGCCATTCAAGAGAATCTACAGGATCATCGGTGGTGCAGATCAAAGTAACATTGGACTGCTTGATCAGATTGCGAACGCTCATGGAAGGATCAGCAAGCTTGGCATTGCATAAATTCCACACCTCTTCTGCAGTATTCTTATTTAAGGTTCCGGTATAGCCGAAATATCTCTGTAATTCAAGGTGGCTCCAATGATAGAGAGGATTGCCGATAGCTTTACCAAGAACTTCAGCCCATTTAAAAAATTTTTCCTTATCAGAAGCATCACCTGTAATGAAATGCTCGTCGACACCGCAGGAGCGCATAAAACGCCATTTATAATGGTCGCCGCCAAGCCAGACCTGTGTAATATTGTCGAATTTACGGTCTTCGGCAATTTCTTTTGGATTGATGTGACAATGGTAGTCTAAAACGGGTGTCTTTTCGGCATACTCATGAAAGAGAGTTTGCGCGGTGGAAGTGGATAATAAGAAATCCTTATCCATAAATGGTTTCATAAAAAAATCCTCCTTAAAATGATAAATATATTTATAATACAATAATAAAAGGCACTTGGCTTGTATTGCCCCAATCAATTATTTTGTACTGCCACGTTTTATAAGTTCACCGGAAAAGATTGTTTTTTGCGGCATTTCCTCATTGCTTAAAGCACCAATACAGGTCTTTACCAGCTGAGAACAAAGAGTCTCCAGGTGATTATCCACAGAAGAGAGTTCCGGTTCACAGCAAGTGGACAGGATGGAATTGTTATATCCGATAACTGACAAATCGCCAGGGACGGAAAGCCCATTCATCTTTGCATATTTAATGGCACCGGCAGCTAACATATCTTCCGAAGCAAGAACAGCGTGGAAATCCAATCCCTTTTTATGCAGTTCGTTTAAAAAATGACAGACGCCGTCAATATCCTCATGTGTACCTGTAAAAAATTGCTGATACTGTTTGTTTAAAGGAATATCTTTCATAATATAAGCGGATTGATAACCGGATAGCTTCTTTTTACCACTGAAAGAAGTGGAATTATATAAGTAAAGAATATCAGTAATGCCCTGATTTATGAGGAAAAGTGAAGCATCCTGCATAGACTTAAAATCGTCGCACATAGTGCAGTAAACATTAGGGCAGTCCAAGTCTGCGTTCAGCAGCATGATCGGGACCTGCGCAGCAGCATCTCTGATATACTGATTGTCATCTGTTTCATCTTCAATAAAATTGGAACCGACCATGATAACACTATCAACACGTTGGTTGAGAAGGAGAGCAAGAGAAGCCTTCTTGTTTTCAAGATCATAACCGGTGCAACAAAGGACAGAATGATAGCCTCCTGCACGGAGATTACCTTCTATGTGATAGATAGCTTTTGATAAATACAAATCGGAAGAATCAGCACAAAGTATACCAACTGTATTCATGGAATTTAAACCAAGACCTCTTGCAAAGGCATTGGGAGTGTATTCGCACTGCTCGATAACTTCAAGTACCTTTTTCCTGGTTTTGGGTTTTACGTTGGCACTGCCATTTAAAACACGAGAAACTGTAGCAATGGAAACGCCAGCCCGTTTAGAAATATCATAGATAGTCAATGCTGCAATCTCCTTTTGTAAAAAAGTATGTAAACATTTACATAAAAAACTATTTTGATTATACAATATGTATTTTGAAATTACAAGATAAGATGTGAAAAAATTAACAGTAAATATATCGGAAATTATCGTAAGAATAAAAGAAAAATCATATTGACTTAAATGTCAAAGGGTTGTAAAATTTATGATGTAAGCACTTACATAAAAATTGCTTTACAAGATTCATTTTTTGAAAAAAATAAGAACAGAAGCAAGGAGAAGAAAAATGGAATTATTATCAAAGAGCAAGACAGGAAAGAAAGAAAGACCGGTAAAAGTTTTACAGTTTGGCGAAGGCAATTTTTTAAGAGGATTTGTGGATTACATGATCGATATTGCCAATGAAAAGGGAGAATTTGACGGAGACATTGTTCTCGTTAAGCCTATCGAGTTTGGTACTCTTGATCGTTTCCATGCTCAGGAATCTCAGTATACGGTATCTTTGAGGGGTATTGTTGATGGTAAGCCCACTATTCAGAACAGAATTGTTACCAGTGTGACAGATGTTGTTGCTGCTCATGAAGAATATGAGAAATACAGCGCATATGCAAAGCTTGATTCTTTAAGATATATTGTATCCAATACAACAGAGGCCGGTATCGTGTATGATGAGAACGATAAGCTTGAAATGTGTCCTCCTTTAAGCTTCCCCGGAAAGCTTGCAAAGTTCTTATATGAAAGATACAAACATTTTGACGGTGCTATGGACAAAGGTCTTGTAATGCTGCCCGTTGAATTGATTGATGATAATGGTATTCACTTAAAGGAATGTGTGCTTAAGCAGGCCGATAACTGGAATCTGGAAGAGGATTTCAAGACCTGGTTAAATGAGGCATGTATTTTCTGCTCCACTTTGGTTGATAGAATTATTACAGGTTATCCCAGAGGAGAGGACGAGAAGCTTTGGGAAGAGTGGGGCTATAAGGATGAGCTTATCGTAACAGGAGAGCCTTTCGCTCTCTGGGTTATTGAATGCCCTAAGGATATCAGTGGTGAATTTCCTCTTGACAAAGCAGGACTTCCTGTTATCTATACAGATAATCAGAAACCTTATAAACAGAGAAAGGTGCGCATCCTGAATGGTGCACATACATCCTTTGTACTGGCTTCCTATCTTGCAGGCAATGATATTGTTTTGGAGTCCATGCAGGATAAGACAATATTCAACTTTATGCATGCCACTATTTTTGATGAAGTAATCCCTACCTTAACACTTCCAAAGAAGGATCTTGTAGACTTTGCAGAAGCTGTTATTACCAGATTTAATAATCCTTATGTGAAACATTCATTATTATCTATCTCCCTTAACTCTGTTTCCAAGTGGAGAGCAAGATGTATGCCCAGTTTTCTTGGATACATTGAATTGAACAAGGAATTGCCAAAGCATTTGACATTCTCACTTGCCGCTTTGATGGCATTTTATAAGGGTACGGAGATCAGGGATAAGGCACTGATCGGTCATCGTGACGGACAGGAATACAATATTATGGATGATAAAGCTGTTCTGGAATTCTTTGCAGCCAACAGCGAAAAGCCTTCTAAGGAATTTGCACAGAATTTCCTTGGCAATGTGGATTTCTTTGGTCAGGACTTAACAGAAATTGACGGACTTGTAGATACTGTAGCAGGATATCTTGATGAAATCGCTGAAAAAGGTATGAGAAAGACCTTAGAGGACAATTTCAACTAAGAAGAATAAATTTGAAGGGGTATGATAATGCAGATTTTTAAAATCCATGAAAATGACAATGTGGCGGTAGCGATTGAGACAATTCCTGCAGGCACTTCAGTAGATGTGAACGGTGAGAAGATTACAGCCAATATGGAGATCCCTGCCGGACATAAGATGGCACTTTGTGATATCAAAGAGGGCGAGCAGGTCATCAAGTATGGCTGTCCTATCGGTAATGCCAAGGAAGATATCAAAAAAGGTGACTGGATCCATGTTCATAATGTGAAGACCGGTCTTGGAGATTTACTTACATATACCTATGAACCTACAGACGCAAAAGCGCTTCCCTGCAAAGAGGCATTCTTTGAAGGGTTTGAAAGAAAAGACGGCAAGGTTGGTGTCAGAAATGAAATCTGGGTCATTCCTACTGTGGGTTGTGTAAACAATGTGGCAGCTGCCATTGCAAAGAAAGCCAATGCATATGTAACAGGAAGTGTAGAAGAAGTAATCGCATTCCCTCATCCTTACGGATGCTCCCAGATGGGTGACGATCAGGAGCATACAAGAACCATTTTAGCAGATCTGATCAATCATCCCAATGCCGGCGGCGTGCTTGTGCTTGGACTTGGCTGTGAAAACAGCAATATTGATGTTTTGAAACCTTATATTGGTGACTATGATGAAAACAGAGTAAAGTTTCTGGTATGTCAGGAAGCTGATAATGAGATTGAAGATGGTGTTGCCATTGTTAAGGAGCTGATTGATTATGCATCACCCATGAAGAGAGTTCCTATCAGCGCTTCTAAACTGATCGTAGGTCTTAAATGTGGTGGAAGCGACGGCTTTTCGGGAATTACGGCCAATCCTCTGGTAGGAAAGTTTTCAGATCTTTTGATCGGAGCAGGCGGAACTACCATTTTAACAGAGGTTCCGGAGATGTTTGGCGCAGAAACATTGCTTATGAACCGTTGTGAAAACGAAGAACTTTTTGACAAGACGGTTACCCTGATCAATGATTTTAAAAATTATTTCAAGAGTCATAACCAGACGATTTACGAAAATCCTTCACCCGGTAATAAGAAGGGCGGTATTTCCACGCTGGAGGACAAGTCACTTGGATGTACGCAGAAGTCAGGAAGCGCACCGGTAAAGGGTGTTCTTCACTATGGAGAAAAAGTTAAGACTCCCGGACTTAATCTTTTAAGCGCGCCAGGAAATGACCTTGTGGCGGCAACAGCACTTGCAGCAAGTGGTGCTCATATCGTATTATTTACCACGGGACGAGGCACTCCTTTTGCATCTCCCGTACCTACCATGAAGATTTCCAGTAATTCAAGACTGGCAGGAAAGAAAGCTAACTGGATTGATTTTAATGCAGGTGTACTTGTGGAAGAAGCCGATATGGCAGAAACAGCGCAGAAGCTGTTCGACCTTGTAATTGAAACTGCTTCCGGGAAAAAGGTATGCAGTGAAGAAGCAGGTTTCCATGATATGGCAATATTCAAACAGGGTGTTACATTATAAGCATATGGGTAAAGGAAAAGCAGATGAAACTTGATAACTATATTGATTCTTATCTGAAAGAGTATCAGAATTATAAGACATACTGGAACTATGAAGATGGAACCGTACTCCTGGCAGCAAAACAGTTATATGAGGCGACAGGTGATGAGAAGTATTATACTTTTGTTGAGAATTATTTGAAGAGTTTTATTAAGGAAGACGGATCCATTGACCATTATGAAATGGAAAAGTTCAATATCGACAGTATCAACAGTGGTAAGATTCTTTTCTTTATGTATGATAAGACAGGAGATGAGAAGTACCGTAAAGCAATTGAGGTCATGATGGATCAGCTCCGTAATCAGCCAAGATGTGATTGCGGCAACTTCTTTCATAAAGGAATTTATCCTGATCAAATCTGGCTTGATGGTTTGTATATGGCACAGCCATTTTATATGGAGTATGAGACCAGGTATGATAAAAAGGAAAAATACAACGATATTATCAGTCAGTTTGATAATGTGCAAAAACTTCTGTACAATAAAGAAAGGGGTCTTTGCTATCATGCATATGATGAAGCAAAAGAGCAGTTCTGGGCTGATAAGCAGACAGGATGTTCCTCTAATTTCTGGCTCCGAAGTATGGGCTGGTATCTGATGGCTCTGGTGGATACTATGGACAGTATGAGCTTTGAAATATTTGAACAGTACAAGAAGCTGGAAGGTATTTTCAAACAGAACCTGAATGGGGTTTTGCAATATCAGGATAAAGAGAGCAAGCTGTTTTATCAGATTATAGACAGAGGAGATACTGTAGGAAATTACCTTGAAACGTCAGGAAGTGCCATGATAGCTTATGCAATTCTTAAGGGCTGCAGGATGGGGGTTCTTCTCACGGAAAAGTATGCCTGCAGAGGTGAAGAGATCTTAAAGAGCCTGATTGACAATAAGCTGATAGAAAGAGACGGAGTAGTTCATCTTACAGGCATCTGTCAGATGGCGGGTCTTGGACCTGAGAATAGACCTGCCAGGGATGGCAGCATAGAGTATTATCTGTCAGAAAAGATCGTAGAGGATGATCCTAAGGGTGTTGGACCTTTGATGATGGCTTATGCTCAATATCTACAGCTTAAGAAAGAAATGGAATAAATTAATATAACGTTAGAGGGTCTTACAGCCCTCTAATGTTGTATTAAGATGAATGACAAATGTTTCACAACCTCGCAAAAGTGAGGATTTTAGGAGGAAAATGGGATATGGAGCTTAAACTGATCATGAAGTCAGCAAGAAGTGCGGTTATGGAAATTGTTGATGGAGGCACTTATTATACCAGAGAAAAATATAAAATCTTAGTGAACGGTGAATATGTTAAGGATGCAGAAACCGTAATTACCTCTGTGTTTAATCTGAAGCCGGAAACAAAGTACGAGATCGCGCTTGAAAAAGAAGATGGCACTTTGATCGATAAGGTCAAATTTACAACGGAATATGAATTTGTTACCTTAAATGTGAAGGATTTTGGCGCGAAGGGGGACGGAATTCAGGATGATACAAAATTTATTCAGGCAGCTATTCTTTCCTGCCCTAAGGAAAGCAGGGTGCTGATTCCTAAAGGTATTTACAGAATTACCAGTCTGTTCTTAAAGAGCAATATAAACCTTGAGATTGCAAAAGGAGCAGAACTGAAAGCAGATACAGAGAGGTTTGCTTATCCGAAGCTTCCCGGTCTGATTGAGAGCTACGATGAAAAAGATGAATATAATTTAGGCTCATGGGAAGGAAATCCGCTTCCAATGTTTGCAGGTATTATTACAGGTATTGATGTTGAGAATGTGCTGATTTACGGAGAAGGGATTGTGAACGGAAATTCTTCTAAAGAAACCTGGTGGAAGAACCCGAAGGTGATGGTTGGCGCTTTTAGACCAAGAACATTTTTTATCAATCACTGTGAAAAGATTACAGTGATTGGAGTGAAATTCTGCAACAGTCCTTCCTGGACTATTCACCCCTATTTCAGTAATGATCTGAAATTTTATAATGTAACTGTAGAAAATCCCAGTGATTCACCTAATACAGACGGTCTTGACCCTGAATCCTGCAAGGATGTGCAGATTGCAGGAGTCAGATTTTCTCTGGGAGATGACTGTATCGCCGTAAAATCCGGAAAGATTTATATGGGTAAAAAGCATAAGATTCCTTCTGAGAATATCCATATCAGACAGTGTTTGATGGAAAATGGACATGGTGCAGTTACCATTGGAAGTGAGATGGCAGGCGGAGTCAAGAATCTTACCGTTGAGGAATGCTTGTTCAGACACACCGACAGAGGTCTTCGTATCAAGACAAGAAGAGGCCGTGGTGAAGATGCAGTCCTTGATAAGATCACCTTTAAAAAAATTGATATGGATCATGTTATGACTCCTTTTGTAGTAAACAGCTTTTATTTCTGCGATCCTGACGGAAAGACGGAATATGTCCAGAGTAGGGAATGGATGCCTGTGGATGACAGAACTCCTTATATTAAGAGACTTGATTTTGAAGATATCAATGCAACAAATTGCCATGTAGCAGCTGCTTATTTTGATGGACTACCGGAGCAGAAGATTGAAGAGATTATTATGAAAAATATCAATGTCACATATGCCGAAAATCCGAAGTGTGATGTTCCTGCTATGTCAGAGGGTGTGGAAGCCTGCAGCTTAAAGGGTATTTTTGCAAACAACGTAAAGAGACTGGTTTTAAAGAACGTTTCTATTTCCGGTCAGAAAGGAGAGCCTGTTATTCTCAGCAATGTTGATGAACTGGAACAATAGGCAAAAAGATAAATGCAGTTAGGAATTCGTTTACATGATACAAAAAATCTCCCTCTGGGGGATAGGCTTACGGAAGTCAATAAACAGGGATTTTCCTGTGTTCATCTGGCTTTGTCAAAGGTAATTGAGGAAAATTCAGTAGCACCGGAAGCTCTGACTCCCGGATATGCCATGTATCTGAAAAGATTGTTTTGGGAAAAAAAGCTGGATATTGCTGTCCTTGGATGTTATCTGAATCTGGCCAATCCGGATCCTGATAAATTAAAGGAGATTGTAGAAAGGTATAAAGCCCATATCCGCTTTGCAGCATTGCTTGGCTGCGGTGTCGTAGGAACGGAGACAGGTGCTCCCAATGTAGAGTACAAATATGAGCCTGCCTGTCATAGTGAGGAGGCTTTGGAGTTATTTATTAAGAATCTTCGTCCTGTTGTAGAATATGCGGAAAAAATGGGCGTGATTTTTGCTATTGAACCGGTTTGGAATCATATTGTTTATAATCCGTCAAGGGCAAGAAAAGTTCTTGATGAAATAGGTTCTCCTAATCTTCAGATTATTTTGGATCCGGTGAATCTGCTTGATATCAGTAATTATGAGCATCAGGTGGAAATTGTGAAGGAGGCCGTTGAACTGCTTGGTAAGGATGTGGCAGTTGTACATATCAAGGATTATGTAGTAAAGGATGGAAAACTTGATTCTGTAGCGGCAGGAACCGGTAACATGGACTATACAGCAATCATGAAGTTTATAAAGGAAAGAAAGCCTTATATTCATACAACGCTGGAAAATACAGTTCCTGAAAATGCAGTGCAGGCAAGGAAATATATTCAGAAACTTTGGGAAGAAGCATAAACCGGAATCCATTTAAGGATTCCAGTTATCTTCACCGGAGAGAACAGATTCTTTGGTGTAGCCTATAACTTCGCTATCGGTCAGCTGTTTGACGAAAGAAGCTCTTTTTGTGGGAGCGGCGCCTTCACCGGTGCTGTGGTATTCGGCATAAAAAAGCGTACCATGTGCTTCTTTTTTATTCCAGTCGTGAAATCCCTCTTCCCTGATGTGACTTCCAAGTTGACAGTTAATGAGAACTGTTTTGGCAAAATTCCGCCAGGGCCTTCCAAGGTAGACACTTCTGTCAGGGCAGGTACTTGTAAAACGGCATCTGTCAAAGACGTAACCGTAAGGATACCCTTCAGGGGTAGAAGCAGCGGTGGCATAGCCATAAACGGGAGTGTTGCCATCTTTATCAGGAGCAAGTGTTTCCGAATAAACGGATGCGATTTCACAGTCTTCGAAATAAGCAGTGGCACTTCCGAAAATAAAATCGATATCCCCGCAGATATAGCAGTTTTTATAATACTGTCTTCCAACGATTCTTTCATCAAACTCCTTTGGCCCGGTAAAACCACCGGGAGATAGGGGAGCGGGAGGAAGGGGTCCGGTAAACAGGGTGTCCTGATAGCTTTCAAGGCGGCAGCCTTTCAGCATGATTCTGTCTCCGTCAGCATAAAGGGCAAGTGCCTGTCCCGCTTTGGAACGGGGAAAGGCTTCATTGCGGATAGTCAGATTGGAAAGAGTGATGTCATGGCTGTTTAAAAACATGGTGTAGGAGCGGAAGGTTCCGCGCTTTGAACCGTCCGGCATGATCTGGGTGGCACAGTCGTCAAAGGCAATAATAGTAGTTTTGGCATCTTCCCCCGCTAAAGTAACGTAAGGTCTTGCAATGGTTATTTTTTCGTGATAAATGCCGGGAGTAAGAAAAATAGTGACCGGTTCATTCGTGTCTGTTGGAATTTTTTCAATGGCTTCGGACAATGTGGGAAAATGATCATTGCCGGTATCTGTTTTGGAAACAGTGAAATATATCATGGGAAAATGTCCTTTCTTGGATTTATTTTATAATTATTTTTTAAAATTCAATTTACATTATCATAGCATATTAAGAGGAAAAAGAACAGAAGGAGAAGGGAAGGTATGAGCAGATTAAAGATTAGTACTCCCAACAAAGCGCAGCTGACAGTAGAGCGTTTGTATAAGGATCTGGAGCGGCATATAATCGCCAGCCCTCCGGGACTTTGCCCTATTGATCTTCAGCTGTCTTTCTTAAAGACCTGTCATGCGCAGACATGCGGTAAATGTGTGCCCTGTCGTGTTGGTCTTGCACAACTGGCACGCCTGATGGAGGATGTGCTTGAAAACAGAGCCGATTTAAAGACTTTGGAAATGATTGAAACAACAGCAAACAATATTACGGACTCAGCGGACTGTGCTATCGGTTATGAGGCGGCACATATGGTTCTGGCAGGACTTGACGGTTTTAGAGAGGATTATCTGTATCATATTGAGCATGGCAAATGCTCCTGTTCCATCACCCAGCCCGTGCCCTGTGTGGCACTGTGTCCTGCGGGTGTTGATATTCCCGGTTATATTGCACTGGTTGGAGAAGAAAGATATGCAGATGCTGTCAGGCTGATCCGTAAGGACAATCCGTTTCCTACGGCCTGTGCCCTGATCTGCGAGCATCCCTGTGAAGCAAGATGCCGCAGAAGCATGATTGATAGTCCTATCAATATCAGAGGACTGAAAAGAATGGCAGTTGATAATGCCAGGGCGAATACTGTACCTGTTCCTGAGAAAGCGGCAAGTACCGGAAAGAAGGTTGCCATTGTGGGCGGGGGTCCGGGAGGATTGTCTGCTGCATATTATCTCGAACTGATGGGACATCATGCAGTGGTATTTGAAGAAAAAAGTAAGCTTGGCGGTATGCTGCGTTATGGTATTCCAAATTACCGTTTCCCAAGAGAAAGACTGGATGAGGATATAGAAGCTATTCTATCTACCGGAGTGGAGGTACATACAGGAGTGACCGTAGGTAACGAGTCTGATGATATTTCTCTGGAAAAGCTGAGAGAGGATTATGACGCGGTTTATATTGCTATTGGTGCCCATACGGATAAGAAAATCGGTATTGAAGGAGAAGAATCAAAAGGTGTTATTTCTGCGGTTGAAATGCTCCGCGGTATCGGTGATGATAATCCACCTGATTTTAAAGGAAAGAGAGTAATCGTAGTAGGCGGCGGCAATGTAGCTATGGACTGTACCCGTTCGGCAATCAGACTGGGAGCAGCTTCCGTAGGAATCGCTTACAGAAGAAGACAAGAGGATATGACAGCCCTTCCTGAGGAAGTGGAAGGTGCCATCGCAGAAGGCGCGCAGCTTTACAGCCTGAAGGCACCTCATAAGATAGAGGCGGATGAAAACGGCAATGTGACTGCTATCTGGGTGGAACCGCAGATTATTGGTCCCATTGATGCCTGGGGCAGGGCAAGACCGGTTAAGGCGGATGTGGATCTTCTTCGAATTCCCTGTGATATCGTGGTGGTTGCCATTGGACAGGGCATTGAATCCAGACATTTTGAAGAATCAGGTGTGCCTGTCAAGAGAGGTACTCTCGATTCTTCCAGCGAAAGCGGATTTCGAGATATTCCCGGTGTTTTTGCAGGCGGTGACTGTGTAACGGGACCTGCTACCGTGATCAGAGCGATTGCAGCCGGAAAGGTTGCTGCTGCCAATATTGATGAGTATCTTGGATATAATCATCTGATTTCCTGTGACGTGGAGATTCCACAGGTAACATATGAGGATAAGACACCCTGCGGAAGAATTAATTTGACAGAAAGAGAATCAGGAAAGAGAAAGAACGATTTTGATGCAATTGAGTGCTCCATGACGAAACAGGAAGCATGTCAGGAGGCAGGCAGGTGTCTTAGATGTGATCATTTCGGATACGGAAACTTAAAAGGAGGCAGAGCTGCGATATGGTAAATTTAACAATAGACGGAAGAGAAGTATGTGTACCGGAAGGTACTACTATCATGAAGGCCGCTGCTTCTGTTGGTATTATGATTCCTCATCTTTGTTATCTGGAAGGAATTAATGAAATCGGTGCCTGCAAAGTCTGCGTAGTGGAAATGCAGGGAAAAGTAAAGTTGATCACTTCTTGTAATAACCCGGTAGAAGAGGGAATGGTACTTTTTACCAATTCTCCCAAGGTGCGCAGTGTAAGACGTACCAATGTGGAATTAATTTTATCCCAGCATGATTGCAACTGTGCTACTTGCGTTCGAAGCGGTAATTGTAATCTGCAGAAAATATCCAATGACCTTGGAATTATAGATATTCCCTATGAGAAGAATATTCCTTCTGCCCCTTGGAACAAGGATTTCCCCTTTATCAAGGATGCGGGCAAATGTATTAAATGTATGCGCTGTGTGCAGGTCTGTGATAAGATTCAGGATCTGCACATCTGGGATGTACAAAATACTGGCTCCAGAACAACTGTGGATGTGGCAGAAAACAGATGTATCTCAGATTCTGATTGCAGTACCTGCGGTCAGTGTGTAACTCACTGTCCTACAGGCGCCCTGCGTGAAAGAAACGATGTGCCGGAGGTATTTAAGGTACTGGCGGATCAGGATAAGATCACAGTAGTCCAGGTGGCACCTGCGGTAAGAACAGCCTGGGCTGAAAATATGGATTTCCCAAAGGAAATGGCAACGGAAGGAAGGCTGGCGGCTGCATTAAAGCAGGTGGGCTTTGACTATGTGTTCGATACCTGTTTTTCCGCAGACCTGACCATTATGGAAGAGGGAAATGAATTTTTGCAAAGACTTCAGGAAATTAAGGAGTCCGGACTTCCCATGTTCACCTCCTGCTGTCCCGGCTGGGTGAAATTTATGAAATCCCAGTATCCGAAATATGCAGGACGACTTTCTACAGCTAAGTCACCTCAGCAGATGTTCGGGGCAGTGACCAAGACATATTTTGCTGAGAAAATCGGTGTGACCCCGGATAAAATATGCTGTATTTCCATTATGCCCTGTATTGCCAAAAAAGGTGAGGCAGCATGGAATGGTATGGATGTGACGGGAACGGGACCTGATGTGGATATTGTGTTGACTACAAGAGAGCTGGTAAGACTCCTTAAGGCAGAACACATTATGCCACAGCTTTTGAAAGAAGAAAAATTCGATTCACCTCTTGGAGAAAATTCCGGTGCCGGCGTGATTTTCGGTGCTACCGGCGGAGTTATGGAAGCAGCTCTGCGCACAGCAGTTTCCGTTATTGAAGGATGCAATTCCAATCCTGAGAAGTTCAACGATGTGCGAGGGGAAGAGGGGCGAAAAGAAGTTACTTACCATATAAATGGTGTGCCCATCAGAACCTGTACGGTCAGTGGACTTGGCAATGCAAGAAAGATGATGGAAGATGTGGTAAACGGCAGAGCCGCGTATGATTTTGTAGAGGTCATGGCATGTCCGGGCGGTTGCGTCGGCGGTGGCGGACAGCCTATTTTGGACGGTGTGGAAATGGCCGGCATCAGAGCTCCTAAGTTGTATGAACTGGATAAGAGAAGAGAAGTCAGATTTTCACATGAGAATTTTGAGATCAAGAAGCTTTATGAGGAATATCTGGAGAAGCCTTTATCTGAAAAGGCACATCAACTGCTGCATGTGGAGCATAAGGTAAATTAATAGATGATTGGAGACTGCTTATATTCGTTAAGCAGTCTCTTTTTATATTTATGGCTGTAAACTGCTTCATAAATATCACTGGCTAAAATATCCTGTTTTAACATTTGCAGCGCGGAA
Source organism: Suilimivivens sp. (assembly GCA_051879815.1). Lineage (GTDB taxonomy): Bacteria > Bacillota > Clostridia > Lachnospirales > Lachnospiraceae > Suilimivivens. The sequence goes on from JBJEMT010000072.1 coordinate 19,162, forward strand.
GATTCTTGGTCAAGCAGGACAGTGGCGTCTGCCAGCTTGCTGATCAGAGGTACAGAGCTGTTCTTTTTGATGGAAGAAAGTAGCGCTTTGGATTCTTTCCTAAAGCCAAGAAGTCTTGCGTAAGGAACAGATAGTTTCCTTTGGAAAAGCGGCTGACTGAAGCTGTCCGGTGCAGTAATGCCAAGAAGAATATGGGTAAGAACACGGCTTATTCTAGTATAAGTGATATCCTTTGATTTCAGCAGGCTGCAAAAGCCGGTAAAGTCAGTATAATCAGGAAGGTTTTTAACAATTTTGTCAGAAAGGTTGTTGCTGCAGTCTAAATATCTTGTAAAGCCATGGTCACGTTCCGTAAGAAGCCTGTAATGAAGAAGGGATGAAAAATCATTTGCAGTAAGATAATCAGCATCTGTATTTCCCTTTTCAATGGCAGCCCGGATGGCGGAAGCGGAATTAAAGACAGCGGATTCTTTCTGCAGAGAGGTTTCATGGTAGCCCGCCCCTTGTCTTTTTATGGTGATGGGAGTAATGGGACTGTTTGCGGCAAGCAGCGATTTACAATATTCAATAGCAAGGATATTGTTAGGAGAGGTAAAAAGTGTATTGATCGCTTCTTCTGACAAAGAGTGGCCATCAGCAATCTGCTTTGTTCCGGAATGGCAGGCAGTCTGCAAAACAGCCTTGTTTCTTGCCACAGGAAAAGAATATCCCTGTTTTATAAAGAAAGACAATGCATGATTGTATTCAGGAAAATCAGCCACAAGCAGTCCGGCACAATTCTGAATAAGATTGATATCCCCGCATTCGCTTCCAAAGGAAAGATAGTCCACTATCCCAAGCCGGTTTAAGAGAGCGACACTGCCTTCCGCAAAAAATTCCGCGCTGGAAACCGCATACAAAGAAGGCAGTTCAATGACAACATCAGCACCGCCCAGAAGTGCCATTTGAGTGCGGTGATATTTGTTAAAAATGGCAGGGGCACCTCTCTGAACAAAATCCCCGCTCATGAGCACTAAAATAAAGTCGGCATCTGTGAGATATCTGGTTTCCTCTATCTGATATTTATGACCTTCATGAAAAGGATTATATTCTGCGATAATCGCTGCTGTTTTCATAGTGGGAAAGCCTTTCCGTTAAATTTCTGCTTTTAAGTTACATGTTGAAACAAATGTATCATAAAAAGCTGTAAGAAGCAAATTTGTTAGTGCTTTTGTACTTAAATTTACACAATTTTTTCCATATTTATACTTGTTTGAAAGGCGGGTATGAGATATAATTTTTATGTACATGTAAGCGTTTACATACTTGCATGAATAGTCGAAAGGAGAAGGTATTATGTCGTACATCGATATTATTAAGGAAAAGGCGAGAATGGACAAGAAGACTATTGTCCTGCCTGAAACAACAGACAAAAGAACATTGATCGCAGCATCTCACGTTTTGGAAGAGGGGATTGCAAACATTATCATGATTGGTAATAGGGAAAAAATCATGGATGGTGCTACATGGCTTGAGATTGATCTGGATGGGGTAAAGATTGTAGATCCTGAAAGCTGTGATAAGTTTGATGAATATGTAGATTTATTATATGAAACGAGAAAAGCAAAGGGTATGACTCCGGAAAAGGCAAGAGAAATTTTATTACATGATTATCTTACCTTTGGTGTTATTATGGTTAAGGCAAATGATGCAGACGGAATGGTTGCAGGTGCCTGTCATGCAACAGCAGATACCTTAAGACCCGCACTTCAGATTTTGAAAACAGCTCCCGGCGTAAAGCTGGTATCCGGCTTCTTCCTGATGTGCGTACCGGATTGTGAATATGGAGATAACGGTACATTCCTTTTTGCTGATTGTGGTCTGAATCAGGATCCTACAGCAGAAGAACTGGCAGCCATCGCAGATTCTTCCGCAAGAAGTTTTAAGAGTCTTGTTGGCAGCAAACCTATTATTGCCATGTTATCTCATTCTACAAAGGGAAGTGCCAAACATACGCTGGTAGATAAGGTAGTAGAGGCAACACAGATTGCAAAAGAACAGTATCCAAATCTTTGCCTTGACGGTGAATTACAGCTGGATGCTGCTTTGGTACCTTCTGTTGCAAAATCCAAGGCTCCGGGAAGCGAAGTTGCAGGTAAAGCAAATATATTGATTTTCCCTAATCTGGATGCAGGTAATATCGGATATAAGCTGGTGCAAAGACTTGCTAAGGCAGAGGCATATGGACCGATGCTTCAAGGTATTGCAAAGCCTGTTAACGATCTGTCAAGAGGATGCTCCTGGCAGGATATTGTTGGTGTAGTTGCATTAACAGCAGTTCAGGCACAGCTTGCATAGGAGGAAAAGAAAGATGAATATTTTAGTTATTAACTGTGGCAGTTCTTCTCTTAAATTTCAGCTCATTGACGCACAGACAGAAAAGCTGATTGCTAAAGGTCTTTGTGAAAGAATCGGTATTGACGGAAGCCAGATTACCTATGCACCAACAGGCGGCGAAAAGCAAGTAACAGTAACTCCCATGAATGATCATACAGATGCTATTCGTCTTGTGTTAAATGCTTTAACAGATGAAAAGACAGGCGTTGTTAAGAGCCTTGATGAAATCGGAGCAGTTGGACACCGTATTGTTCACGGCGGAGAGAATTTTGCTTCCTCTACTGTTATTACGGATGAAGTGATCAAAGCAATTGAAGAATGTAATGACCTTGCACCTTTACATAATCCGGCAAATCTGATCGGTATTGCAGCCTGCAAGGAACTGATGCCTGTAACACCTATGGTAGCAGTATTTGATACCGCTTTTCATCAGACTATGCCGGAAGAAGCTTATCTCTATGGTATTCCTTATGAATATTATGAGAAATATAAGGTGAGAAGATATGGTTTCCACGGAACCAGTCATTCTTACGTATCTCATCAGGCAGCTAAATTGCTTGGCAGAAATTATGAAGACTTAAAACTGATCGTATGTCACCTTGGAAATGGTGCCAGTGTATCCGCTGTAAAGAACGGTAAATGTGTTGATACCTCTATGGGTCTTACACCTCTTGAAGGTCTGATCATGGGAACCCGTTCCGGTGATCTTGATCCTGCCATCATTGAATTCCTTTGCAACAAGGAAGGGAAGAGCGTAGGAGAAATTTTAGGTGAATTAAATAAGAAGTCAGGTGTTCTTGGCCTCTCCGGCGGATTTTCATCCGACTTCAGAGATCTGGAAGCTGAGTTCCACAAGGATTCCGATTTTGCCGTGAGAACCTTAAAGGCATTTGCCTACAGAGTAGCAAAATATATCGGTGCTTATACAGCAGCCATGAACGGCGTAGATGCAATCTGCTTTACCGCAGGTCTTGGAGAGAACAGCGGTTTCATCCGTGAGAAGATTTGTGCATACCTTGGATACCTTGGTATCACACTGGATCCTGAAGCAAACGGCAAGCGCGGTGAGGATATTGATATTACCACACCTGACAGCAAGACCAGAGTTCTTGTCATTCCCACCAATGAGGAACTGGCGATTGCAAGAGAAACATATGCTCTTGTAAAATAATGAAAAACTTTATAACTATGGTATTGACAAAAATTAATACCATAGTTATAATTGTTTGAGTGTGCTGGGGTATTTCTGTGCACATTGGGAGTTTATTATGTTGATTAATCTGACTGATGTATTTACATCTGAAGGAAAAGTAAAGAATTTATCTGCTGTCTATGAGCAGGAGGATTTCCATTATATGGGTAATGATTATCCTGTCAGTGACAAGTCGGATATTTCCATTACTTTAACAAACATCGGTACAGGCTGTGTGCTTGTAGAGGGAAAATTAGAGATTACACTTACGGTTCCCTGCGACAGATGTTTACAGAGTGTGAATGTTCCTCTTTCTGTGGCATTTACACATCAGGTTTTATCTCCTGAAAAAGAGGATGCCACATCAGAAGAGAGATCAAATGATGCATCATTTGATGAAGAACAGAATTTTGTATCCGGTTATGAGCTGGATACGGAAGCTCTCATAAACAACGAAATCTTAATTAATATGCCTGTTAAAGTTCTGTGCAGGGAGGATTGCAAAGGAATTTGCCCGGTCTGCGGACAGAACTTAAATGAAGGCGAGTGTGGATGCGACAGGTTCGTTCCAGACCCCAGAATGGCAGCAATTAAAGATATCTTTAACGCAAATAAGGAGGTGTAACGATGTCTATTTGTCCTAAGAATAA
>JBJEMT010000073.1:0-23346 GCA_051879815.1 Suilimivivens sp.
CTTTCCAAGGAAAATACCAAGGAGACCCAGATCATCAAGGCTGATGAGAAGTTGGACACCGATACGGTGGTAGAAGAGATCAAGCCGGAGAAAGAGGAAGACGAATTAAAGCTTAAGATTGTAAAGAGACCTGAGCTTTTAAATGACACCAATCCTTTGTGGATGAGGCATCCCAATGAATGCACCAGGGAAGAATATCTGGAATTTTATCGCAAGGTATTCCAGGATTATAAGGAGCCTTTGTTCTGGATTCACCTGAATATGGATTATCCTTTCAACTTGAAGGGTATTTTATACTTCCCCAAGATCAACATGGAATATGAATCCATTGAGGGCGTGATCAAGTTATACAATAATCAGGTATTCATTGCGGATAATATCAAAGAGGTCATTCCTGAATTTCTGATGCTGTTAAAGGGTGTTATCGACTGTCCCGATCTGCCTCTTAATGTTTCAAGAAGTGCATTGCAGAATGATGGTTTCGTAAAGAAGATCTCCGATTACATTTCCAAGAAGGTAGCTGATAAGCTTGCCGGAATGTGCAAGACGGAAAAAGAAGAGTATGATAAGTACTGGGATGATATCAGTCCTTTTATCAAGTTTGGCTGCCTGAAGGATGATAAGTTCTGTGAAAAGATGACAGACTATATTCTGTTTAAGAATCTGGATGGCAAATATCTTACCCTGCCTGAATGTCTTGAAGTCAACAAGATTGATCCTGACGAGGCAGAAAATGCCGAAAACGGAGAGAATACAGAGAATAAGACAGAGGTCGTAGATGAGAACGGCAATGTGGTAAACGGTGAGGAAACTCCAGCTGAAACTTCTGAAGATGAACAGGAAGAAAAGAAGGAAAAAATCATTTACTATGTAACCGATGAAAAGCAGCAGAGCCAGTATATCAATATGTTTAAGGCTGCCAAGATGGATGCCGTGATCCTGACTCACAATATCGACCAGCCTTTTGTTTCCCAATTGGAAGCAAAGAATGAGGGAATTAAATTCCAGAGAATTGATGCGGATCTGACGGATACCTTTAAGGCCAAGACAAGCAAAAAGGCTGAAAAGGAGCTGGAAGAAGCAGCAGAAGCCATCAGCAAGGTGATGAAGAAGGTCTTAAAGAAGGATCAGATCACCGTTAAGGTGGAAAAACTGAAGAATAAGAAGATATCTTCCATGATCACTCTTTCTGAAGAAAGCAGAAGAATGCAGGATATGATGAAGATGTACTCCATGTCCGGTATGGATATGGGCGGATTTGGCAAAGAAGGAGAAACCCTGATCTTAAATGCCAACCATCCTCTTGTTCAGTATATCATGGAGCACACGGAAGGTGACAATGTGAACATGATCTGCGAACAGCTCTATGACCTTGCATTGTTACAGCATGCGCCTCTGGAACCGGAAGCAATGAGCAAATTTGTGGCAAGAAGCAACGATATTATGATGCTGCTTACCAAATAATCATTAAAGTAGCGAATAAAAACACCTCTGCATATATTATGATAAAGAAATATGCAGAGGTATTTTTATGCCTGATAAGAGCCTTAAAAGTACACAGGTGGGATCGGACAGGGGAAAACTGCAGATCAATGTTACTTCCTCTCTTGGACTGATCCCCGTATCCGGTGCAACTGTGAGCATATCCTATACCGGAGTACCTGATATTACCGTGGAAAAACTGAGTACGGATTCTTCCGGACAGACCGCGCAGATAGAACTGCCTGCTCCGCCTCTTGAATACAGTGTGGAGCCTTCGGAACAAATGCCCTATTCGGAATACAATATCCAGGTAGATGCTCCCGGTTATGAATCCGTTATGGTTTCGGGAACGGAAATCCTGCCGGATGTAACAGCCATCCAGCCGATACAAATGATTCCTCTTGAAACGGCAAGAGAGAATGAAGAAGTGATTGTAATACCCGACCATACATTGTATGGAATATATCCGCCTAAAATTCCGGAGGATGAGATCAAGCCCATGGATGAAAGCGGAGAAATCGTTTTGAGCAGGGTGGTAATCCCTGAGTATGTGGTCGTTCACGACGGTGTACCGGGTGATTCTACGGCAGCCAATTACTATGTGCGTTACCGGGATTATATTAAAAACGTGGTTTCTTCGGAAATTTATGCCACATGGGATGAAAATGCCATTTATGCCAATACGCTGGCAATCATGTCCTTTACTTTGAACAGAGTATATACGGAATGGTACCGAAACAAAGGCTATAATTTTACCATTACGTCATCCACTGCCTACGACCAGAAATGGATGTACGGAAGAAATATCTATACGAACGTGGACAGAGTAGTGGATTCCATTTTCGCCAATTTCCTGTCAAGACCGGGAGTCAGACAGCCTATCCTTACCGCTTATTGTGATGGTAGAAGAGTGACCTGCGACGGTTTAAGCCAGTGGGGTTCCCAGTATCTGGCAAACGAGGGATACAGGCCGATTGAGATTATCCGCTATTATTACGGAAATGATATGTATATTAATACGGCACAGAGTATATCCGGCGTGCCTTCCTCTTATCCCGGATATGATCTGACCATTGGCTCTACGGGAGAAAAGGTCAGACAGGTGCAAAGCCATTTAAACCGGATCGCCCAGAATTATCCGGCAATTCCCACCATCGCTGCAGACGGTATTTATGGGCCTGCCACGGCAGAAGCGGTGAGAACTTTCCAGAGAATCTTTGATCTGCCCCAGTCCGGTATTGTGGATTATCCCACCTGGTACAGCATTTCCAATATTTATGTGGGAGTCAGCCGTATTGCGGAGCCGGGCTGACAGAAAACAAATGCAGGAATGCGCAGCTTACAGACTGTAAAATGCTGCGCAGCATACCTGCTTAAAAGCGGTAAACTATTGCGGAAAGCGGTCTGATAATGGTATACTGATATCAGTGAAACTTTATTTACGGAAAGAGAAACGCTAACCTGGAGGAATACATAACGTGTACAGTGCAGTCGACAGAATTTTAGCGGGAGAATTTAATAAAGATAATCATTTTCTGGATTTTTCAACCCCGAGAATAGAACTGTCGGTACATGGCGGCGAAATTTGTGAAGGGTCTTTTTTCATATACGGTTCGGAAAATAAGCTGACAGAGGGCAGAGTATCTTCAAACAGACTCAGGATGAAGTGTCTGACGGAAAACTTTACCGGCACCAAAGAGGAAATTTTTTATCGGTTCGATGCTTCGGATATGGAGGAGGGAGAAAATGTTAAGGGGGAATTCTGCATTATTTCCAATCAGGGGGAATACAGTATTCCTTTTGAAGTAAATGTGATTGCTTCCGCCATCGAATCCAGTCTCGGAAGCATTAAAAATTTATTTCATTTTACCAATCTTGCCAAGACCAGTTTTACGGAAGCTGTCAATCTGTTTTACTCTCCGAAATTTAAACAGGTTTTCAGCGGAGCAGGCAGACAGTATTATTCTGTTTACAGAGGTCTTTCGGCTGGAGAAAGAAGAGAACAGAATGTAGAGGAATTCCTTCTGGAAATCAAAAAAAAGCAGAAAGTGGATTTCTTTTTGGAGGAAACCGAGATCAGGATTGATTCTCCTAAGGAGGACATGGAGTATAAGGTAGTCATTAACCGCAACGGCTGGGGGTTTTCAGAACTGCAGATAGAGACAGAAGGGGATTTTCTTGTCCTTGAGAAGGATATGATCAGGGATGAAGACTTCCTGGGCAACTGCTACAGGCTTCCTTTTTACATTTCACAGGAGCATCTTCATGGCGGTAAAAATTTCGGTACTATAAGGCTTTATAATGCCTATACGGATTTAAAGGTCACGGTAATGGTCAGTCTGGTTTCCGTAAAAAGCAGGATACTGGGCACACGTATGCGTAAAAAGCATATGACCATGGAACTGATGCAGTATTATGAAGCATTCAGAACCAGAAAGATCAAAGCCCAGTCATGGATGCAGGAAACGGAGAAAATCATAGACCAGCTGATAGAAGCCGATGGCAGGGATATTTCCTTAAAGCTTCTGCAGATTCAGCTTATGATCACTCAGGAAAGATACAGTGAAGCCGACTGGATGCTGGAGCAGATGGATGCTTTGCTGGAGGAACAATTTGATGCTGCATTGTATTGTTATTATTTGTATCTTACAACACTGATCAACAGGGAAGAAAGTTACATCGATGAAATCGCAGGACAGGTGGAAAGAATCTATGCGCAGAATTCGGACAATTGGCGGATTGCCTGGCTGCTTTTGTATTTATCGGAGGATTACAGTAAAAGTCCCTCCCGCAAGTGGATGGTTTTAGAGGAGCAGGTCAAGCTTGGCTGTACCAGCCCCGTTCTCTATATTGAAGCATGGAATCTGATCGCTGTAAATCCTACTTTGCTGATGAAGCTGGAAGGCTTTGAAATGCAGGTGCTCACTTATGCGGTAAAAAAGGATCTTTTAGATGCCAGAGTAGTTGAACAGATCGTATTTCTTGCCCTGAAGCAGAAGACGTATTCCAAGGGAATCTATCAGCTATTAAAAAAATGTTATGAAATTGCACCGGGAGATGAGGTGCTTCAGGCAATCTGTACCCTTCTGATCAAGGGAAACAAGACGGGAAGGGAACATTTTGAATGGTATGCCCTTGGAATCGAAAGGGAGCTTCGGATTACCAGGCTGTACGAATATTATATGATGTCATGCGAATTGTCGGAAAAGACCCGGCTGCCCAAGATGGTCCTTATGTATTTTGCGTTTGACAGCAGTCTTGACAGTGTCCGCAATGCATTCCTGTATGCCTATGTACACAGAAATAAAGAAACTTATCCGGAACTGTATGAAAGCTATAAGGAACAGATTGAACGCTTTGTGGTATTTCAGATCCTGAAAGGCAGAAATAATCAGTGGCTTTCTTATTTATACCGCAATGTGATCACTGAGGGAATGGTTACCCAGGAAACGGCAAAGGCGCTGGCGGAAGTGATCTTTATCCAAAGACTTCTGATCAAAAGAGCAGATATCAGAAAAGTGATACTGATCTATGAAAAACAGAAAGAAGAGATTGTTTTTGAAATCAGCAGCAAGGAGGTCTACCTCCCTGTGTACGGGAATGACTGCCGGATATTTTTGGAGGATGGAAGAGGTAACCGTTATTGCAGGGAAGGGGATTATGAGCTGGAAAGACTTCTGATACCGGACAAGCTGGCCCAGATGGCAGCTCCCTATGTGACGGATGATGTGAACTTTGACATATGGATGTGCGAGCGGGGAAAGACGCTTGCAGTCGTGAATGATGAGAATGCGGAAATTATGAAGCGGGTTGTCGCTTCCGATGTTTTGGAAACAGAAATCCAGAAGGAAATCAGGATGAAGCTGATCCAATTCTATTATGACAACGACAGAATGCAGCAGCTTGACAGCTTCCTGAATGAGCTTGAGCCTGCAATGGTGGCCGGCAGGGATTATGCGGAAGTAGTACGTTTTATGGTCATCAGGGGCATGTATGAAAAGGCATATGAATGGATCAGGCAAAGAGGTGGTCACGGCATTGATGCCAAGAGCATTATGCGTCTGTGCAGCAGACTGATCGCTTTTGAAATGATACAGCCGGATGATACCATGACATCCCTTGTATATATGGCATTTCAGGCAGGCAAATATGATGACAATCTGCTTAAATATCTGACCGTTCATTACAACGGTACGGTAAAAGCCATGCGGGATATCTGGAAGGCAGCTAATTCTTTCCGTGTGGAAACCTATGAACTTAGCGAACGGATTTTAATACGGATTCTCTATACCGGTGCCTATATAGGAGAAAAAATAGAAATCTTTAAGGATTATATCGCAGGTGGAGCCAAGTCAGATGTGGAAATGGCATTTCTTTCCCAGAACTGTTTTGATTACTTTGCGGATGATAAGGTGACAGATGATTACATTATGGAGGATCTGCAGCGGGTCATCGAAAGACAGGAGAAAGTGCCCCTTGTCTGTAAATTGGCTTATACCAGGTATTATGCAGAGAATAAAAGACAGATAACAGAGCGGATTTCCCGTTATCTGGTACAGTTCTTAAAAGAGATGCTGGCAGAAGGAATTTTCTTTCCTTATTTCAAGGAATATGCGGACAATATTGTTTTTATGAGGCAGTTTGCCGACAAGACTATGATTCAATATAAGGCAGAAGAAGGAAATCAGGCAATCATCCATTATCTGATCGAAAGGGATGAAGATGAGTATACCATGGAAGAGATGAAGGACATGTTCGGAGGCATCAGTGTCAAACAGTTCATTCTCTTTTTTGGCGAAAAGATGCAGTACTATATCACGGAAAAAGGCGGGGATAAAGAGCATCTGACGGAAAGCGGTACCTTAAGCCGCAGCGATACCGACAGGGAGCAGAAGGAAAGCAAATACAGCCTGATCAATGATATTGCCATAGGGCGTACCCTGAATGACGAAGATACCATGACAACTCTGCTGCATGAATATTTTGAAAAGGAATTTATGGTAAAGAAATTATTCCATACCATTTAAAGGAGTAGATAAGATGTTTACCGGTCCAAAGGAGCAGACAGAAAAAAAGAACAGTGGGAGAGCGGTAGTCGGTTATGACCTTGGAAAGGCGGCCTCCCAGATCAGTTATTGCATTTTGAATACAGAGGAAGTGGAGACCGTTTCCAGTGTAGCCGGTACGGAGCAGTACAATATTCCTACCGTGCTTTGCAAAAGGAGCGGTGTGAACCAGTGGTTCTATGGAAAAGAAGCATTAAAATATGTAAAAGAAGAGAATGGAATTCTGGTAGAGGATCTTCTGACTTTGGCGGAAAGAGGGGAAGAAGTGATTGTGGATGGCGAGAGCTATGATCCTGCAGCGCTTTTGACCTTGTTTGTGAAACGAAGTCTTTCTCTGTTGAATCTCAGGTTATCTTTAAACCAGATAGAAGCGTTTATGTTTACGGTGGAGGATCTGACGCCCCGAATGGTGGACATACTTTCAAAGGTGGCATCAGGTCTTGGCTTAAAGGCAGGATATGTTCTGTTCCAAAGCCATATAGAAAGTTTTTATTACTATATGCTGCACCAGCCTGCAGAGCTGTGGAAATATGATGTAATGATCTTTGAATACAACAGCAGTCTGAAGAGTATTTGTTTTGAATGCAATAAAAAGACATCTCCCAAAGTAGTCTTTATCAACAGTAACGGTTATCCGGATGTGGCAAGGGTTCACTGGTCTTCTGATGAGGCAGAAAAGGATGAACAGAAAAAAGCTCTTGATGAGAGATTCCTTCAGATAGCAGAATCGGAGATGGAGGGCAGTATGTTCTCTACTGTATATCTTCTTGGTGATGGCTTTAAAGAAGGCTGGGCATCAGAGTCACTCCGATATCTTTGCAGAAACAGAAGGGTCTTTCAGGGAAACAACCTTTACAGTAAAGGCGCCTGTTTTGGCGCACTGGAAAGAGTGACTCCCAGCAAAGAGGGCAAAGAGCATGTGTATCTTGGAGCAGATAAGTTGAAATCCAATGTAGGAATGAAGGTCCTTCGGAGAGGAGAGGATTCCTATTTTGCCATTCTGGATGCGGGAACCAACTGGTATGAGGTAACAGCTGATTTTGAAGTGATCCTGGAAGAGGGCAATACCATAGACTTTATCATTACGCCATTGACAGGGGAAAAGGTGATGGACAGGAGAATCACGCTGGAAGGACTGCCGGAGAGACCGAGAAATACCACGAGGTTAAAGATCCATATTGAAATGACGGCAGTGAATCAGGTGAGCGCTACCATAGAGGATATGGGATTTGGTGAAATATTCCCTTCAAGCGGAAAGGGATGGACCCAGATCATTACCGTATAGAGAGGAGAAGACGGTGGGAAAAGTATTATTATGTACAGGCAGATATGCGGAAAATCCCTATCATATTGACAGTATATGCGTCAATGTGTACTGCGTGGAGGAACTGTGCTATCTGCTTTCCAGCAATCCTTTTATGATCGATGCGGGAATTATGGACAGGGAACTTGCACAGTGGCTTGACAAGGAATGCGGTCTGACCGAATTAAGCCACCAGCTTCTCACCTTATTTCAGCGGGGAAGTCAGCCGGGGATTTTTGCAGATACCATTCTTGATTATGTTAATTACTGCAGCAGAGAAGACAGGCAGAAAATTGATGAGGTGATCAAAAATAATGCAGGATTGTCCAAATATGAGAAGCTGAAAAAACAGGGAGATTTTCTTGTACAGAACGGCAGATATCAGATGGCAATTCAGGAATATGATAAGCTGCTGCTCCAGCTTCCCGAAACGGAAAGCACTCTCAGACCTTCAGTATACCATAATCTGGGCGTTGCATGCAGTAATCTGTTTCAGTTTGAAAATGCCGCCAGATACTTCAGAAAGGCATATGAGCTGTCCGGCAGGGAAGAATCCGGTATGCAATATCTGCTTTCGGTAAGACAGCAGATGAGCGAAGGCGAGTATGTGTCATTTATCGCGGATAACGGACAGTATTATGAACTTTCTATGAAGGTAGAAAAGCTGTATGAAAATGCCAGGGGGCAGTTTGAGGCAACCAGAGAAAACAGAATGCTTTCCGCCCTTAAGATTTATAAGGATGAAGGAAACACCGCATCTTATTATGAGGAAATTGATAAGATCATTACTTCGCTGAAAAACGAATATCGTGAATGCGTTGCGCAGTAGGAAGCTGCCATAAAAGAGGGATTATGGGTTTAATACAGAAGTTTTTAAATTGGAAAAAGAATAGAGAGGATCCCATTTATGAAGTAGAGGACTGGAATGAGGTCATTTACGACAGGGATGATCTGCAGATCAATGATAAGCAGCAAAGAGAAGAATACATAAGAGGATGCCTGGAACAGATTGCAGAAGCTTCCCGGGAACTGGAAAATCTTCAGCATGAGTATAATATGGTCACTTCCTATCTGAAGGATATGGAAGAAATAGAAGCACTTCCGGAAGAAGAAAAGACCATTTTACAGGGATATGCCAGAAAGCTTGACGAACTGGAGGTTCAGCAGTCCGGTTATCTGAAACGGGAAAACCGGATGAGCGATTCCAAATTCAGACAGTTGGAGCGTATGGAAACAGAAATCCAGGAAGGCTGTGACAAACTGGTAAAGACGGAGGAATATCAGGATCTGATCAAAAGAGATCTTCGAAGGCTGGATGGAGAAAAACAGGCTTATGTGTTTCGAAAAAATGAACTGCGCCGAACAATAGAGGATTCCAGATCCATGGCAATCGTATGTACTACGGCGGTAGTGGTCTGTATTCTGCTCCTTTTTCTGATGCAGTTCGGACTTCATATGAACACCAGAATGGGGTATTTTGCCGCCGCCGCACTTGGAGCCGCCGCTATAACGGCAATTTTCCTGAAGCATAATAACGCGGAAAAAGAACTGCAGCGGGTGGAGAACAGTATCGGCAGAATCATCCGTCTGCAGAATACAGTTAAGATAAGATATGTGAACAACACCCATTTACTGGATTATCTGTATTTGAAATATAATGTATCAAGTGCAGGCGAGCTGCAAAAAAGCTGGCAGCAGTACCAGCAGGAAAAAGAAGAAAGAGAACGATATTACAAAGCGGAAAAAGCTCTTGATGAATGTCAGAAGGATCTGCTTCATGAACTCAGGAGATACCAGATCCAGGATCCTATGATATGGCTGCATCAGACAGCAGCTTTGCTTGACCGGAAAGAAATGGTGGAGATCCGCCATAATCTGATCATCAGAAGACAGTCCCTGCGAAGAAGAATGGATTATAATAAAGAGGTTATTGCGGGAAATGCCCAGGCAGAGATCAAGGATCTGGCAGAGAAATATCCCAAGTATGCAAGAGAGATTATGGATATCGTAGGACAGTACGAAAAAGATTTTTCTTAAGGCATGAAGAACAGGGAAACGCGTGTTGAAAATCTGTCTTGACGAATCTTTTTTTGCATGATAGCATGATAAGCGTATGGTGACACTTTAGCATGATAACATGGTGCAGTGCCACGGGAGTAAATTGCCACCTGTTGTGGCAGAAAGAGGGAGATAATTATGAAAAAGTTTTTAGCACTGGCAGTATCTGCTTGCCTGGTAACGGGATTACTTTCAGGATGCGGCGCAGGCGAATCTGCGAAAGCTACAGCAGAGACAGCTGAAGGAACCAGAACCTTTACCGTAGGGTTTGATGCAGAATTCCCGCCTTACGGCTATATGGATGAAAACGGTGATTATACCGGATTTGACCTGGAACTGGCACAGGAGGTGTGTGATCGTAAGGGATGGGAGCTTGTGAAACAGCCTATCGACTGGGATTCCAAGGATATGGAATTATCTTCAGGGGCGATTGACTGTATCTGGAATGGCTTTACTATGAATGGCCGTGAGGATGCTTATACATGGAGTGTTCCTTATGTAGATAACAGCCAGGTATTCGTAGTATCTGCTGATTCCGGTATTACAGCGCAGTCGGATCTTGCAGGAAAGAAAGTCGGTGTTCAGAAGGATTCTTCCGCACTGGCAGCTTTGGAGGGAGATGAAGCAGAGCTTGCAGCAACCTTTGCAGAATTAACACAGTACTCAGATTACAATACGGCATTTATGGATCTGGAACAGGGTGCTATCGATGCACTTGCCATTGATATCGGTGTGGCTGATTATCAGATTGCATCAAGAGGCGAGGGATATGTAAAGCTTGATGAAAAGCTGGCTACAGAGCAGTACGGAATCGGCTTTTTACTTGGTAATGATGAATTGAAGGATGAAGTAGAGTCCACATTACTGGAAATGGCAGAGGATGGCACTTTTGCCACAATCGCTGAAAAATATGGTTTAACAGACAGTGTGTGTCTCGGCAAATAAATAATATAGTAAAAAACAATGCAATGGGGCAGAAATATCATTTTCTGCCCTATGTTAGTTAAAAATCGGATTTTTGGCAAATAAGTAAAGTGGAGGCAGGATAATGAATGTAGCGGTAATGCTGATGCAGCTTTTTAAAGGAATGGTGGTAACGGCAGAAATTTTCTTTCTGACGCTTCTTTTTTCACTGCCTTTAGGTCTGCTGATATCATTCGGACGGATGTCCGGAAATTCTTTCGTGAGGACCATCAGTAAAATATACATATCCGTTATGCGGGGCACTCCGCTTATGCTGCAGCTTATCGTGGTATATTTTGCACCTTATTATGTATTTGGATTAAAAATAGGAAATTATCGTTTTCCGGCGATCATACTGGCCTTTGCACTGAATTATGCAGCGTATTTTGCGGAAATTTACCGCGGGGGAATCGAGTCCATGCCGGTAGGGCAGTATGAAGCCGCCAAAGTTCTTGGATATAGCAAGTTTCAGACTTTTGTAAAGATCATACTTCCCCAGGTGGTCAAACGGATTCTGCCGGCGGTTACCAATGAAACCATTACACTGGTCAAGGATACTTCCCTTGCCTTTGTGCTGGCACAGGCAGAGATGTTCACTATGGCAAAGCAGATTGCCGCTAAGGAAACCAGCATTATGCCGCTGATGGTGGCAGGAATCTTTTATTATGTATTTAATCTGTTGGTGGCAGCTGTTATGGAACGGTTTGAAAAAGCACTGAATTATTATCGCTAAAGAATGCAGAAAAAGAAAGGTTAAAAAATGGGAAACGAAAACCAGGTACTTCTTGAAATTAATCATATGAGCAAGAGCTTTGACGGTGTGGAGGTCATAAAAGATATTTCTCTTTCGGTGAAAGAAGGAGAAGTGGTTTCCATCATCGGTCCCTCAGGCTCCGGCAAATCCACACTGCTTCGCTGTGCCACTATGCTGGAGAAAATGGACAGCGGCGAACTTATTTATCTTTCGGAAAAAGCAGCATGGGAAGAAGAGGGAAGGTGTGTTTATGCATCCAGGGCCAAATTAAAGGAAATTCACAAAAATTTCGGACTGGTATTTCAGAATTTTAATCTGTTTCCTCACTACAGTGTTATGAAAAACATCACGGATGCACCGGTTACGGTAGATAAGGTGCCAAAGAAGGAAGCAAAGGAAAGGGCGGAAAAGCTTCTTGCGCAGCTTGGGCTTACGGATAAGGCAGAGGCTTACCCCTGTCAGCTTTCGGGCGGTCAGCAGCAGAGAGTATCCATTGCCAGGGCACTTGCCCTGCAGCCCAGAATCCTGTTTTTTGACGAACCCACCTCTGCTCTTGATCCCGAGCTTACAGGAGAAGTCCTTAAAGTAATCAAGGAGCTGGCAAAAGAACATATGACCATGATCATAGTAACTCATGAAATGCAGTTTGCAAAAGAACTGTCAGACAGGATTATCTTTATGGAGAAAGGGATCATCCAGGCACAGGGAACACCGGATGAGATTTTTGGCTCATCCAATGAAAGAGTTAGGGATTTTATCGGAAAGTTCCAATCATAAACCTGATTTTTTCGGCACAATGGAGAAAATATTTTTCCTCTCACTTGTGCCGTTGATTTATGTCAAAAGGTGTTATATACTGCAACATAGGAAATTATTTTTTAAATTACAATAAAGAAAGGCAAGGGAAAAACCATGAAAAAAATGGAACAGCTTTATGAAGGAAAAGCAAAGAAGGTATTTGCAACAGATGATCCTGACATCGTGATCGTGGATTACAAGGATGATGCAACAGCCTTCAACGGTGAAAAGAAAGGCACTATCGTCGGAAAAGGTGTGATCAACAACCGTATGACAAACCATGTTTTCAAATTACTGGAAAAGGAAGGAGTACCCACTCATCTGATTGAAGAATTAAGCGACAGGGAGACTGCTGTAAAGAAGGTGGAGATTGTACCTCTTGAGGTTATTATCCGTAATGTGGCAGCAGGAAGCTTTTCCAAGAGACTTGGTGTGCCGGAAGGAACCCTTCTGAAAGAGCCTACCATTGAATTCAGCTATAAGAATGATGAACTGGGCGATCCCCTGATCAACAGCTATTTTGCAGTAGCCCTGGGACTTGCTACCTGGGAAGAAATTGATACAATTAAGAAATATGCGTTCAAGGTTAACGAAGTATTAAAAGCATATTTCCTTCAGGCTGATATCAAGCTTATTGACTTTAAGATCGAGTTTGGACGTTTCCACGGACAGATTCTTCTTGCAGATGAGACATCACCTGATACCTGCCGTCTGTGGGATGTGCATACAAATGAAAAGCTGGACAAGGATCGTTTCAGAAGAGATCTTGGCAACGTGGAAGAAGCTTATAACGAGGTGTTCAAACGTTTGGGCCTTGCATAGAACACCGATAGAAGACAGATTGAGACATTAGAGGAATGACATATGATTAAAGAGGAATGCGGCGTTTTTGGTATGTATGATTTTGATGGAGGGGATGTAGCTTCCACCATCTACTATGGCTTGCTTGCCCTGCAGCACAGGGGTCAGGAAAGCTGCGGTATTGCAGTCAGTGACACAAACGGACCAAAAGGAAAGGTAATAAGCTCCAAAGATATGGGACTTGTGAATGAAGCTTTTACCCCGGAAATACTGGAAAAGCTGAAGGGTGACATCGGTGTGGGACACGTGCGGTATTCCACCGCAGGAAGTTCAACCCGTGAAAATGCCCAGCCCCTTGTTCTTAATTATGTAAAAGGTACTCTGGGACTTGCCCACAACGGCAATCTGATCAATGCTCCGGAGCTTCGTAAAGAGCTGGAGTATACAGGTGCTATTTTTCAGACAACGATTGATTCCGAGGTAATTGCCTATTTTATCGCCAGAGAACGATTGAATTCAAAGACGGTGGAAGAAGCAGTAGGACGTGCCATGAAAAAGATCAAGGGTGCCTATTCCCTGATTGTTATGTCACCCCGTAAGCTGATCGGGGCAAGAGATCCGTTCGGATTCAGGCCTCTTTGTATCGGAAAAAGAGATAATGCCTATATACTTGCATCTGAAACCTGTGCCCTGGATACCATTGGCGCGGATTTTGTCCGTGATGTGGAGCCGGGAGAAATTGTTACCATTTCCCCGGAAAAGGGAATCGAATCGGATAAGAGTATGTGTATTCCCAAAGAACAGCATGCGAGGTGTGTGTTTGAATATATTTACTTTGCAAGACCGGACAGCTACATTGATGGCATGAGTGTGTATAATTCCCGTATCCTGGCAGGCAAATTCCTTGCCATTGATTCGCCGGTGGATGCAGACATCGTGGTGGGCGTTCCGGAATCAGGTAATTGTGCGGCACTTGGATATGCCATGCAGTCCGGGATTCCCTATGGTCAGGCTTTTGTGAAGAACAGCTATGTGGGAAGGACCTTTATCAAGCCCAGGCAGAAGAACCGTGAAAGCAGTGTGCAGGTAAAGCTGAATGCTTTGAAGGATGCGGTGGAAGGAAAAAGAGTGATCATGATTGATGATTCCATTGTGCGGGGAACCACTTCCGACAGGATCGTGCATATGCTTCGGGAAGCGGGAGCCAGAGAAGTGCATATGAGAGTCAGTTCCCCTCCCTTTTTGTGGCCCTGCTATTTTGGTACAGATGTGCCTGCAAGGAATCAGCTCATTGCCTACAACAGAACAGCAGATGAAATCTGTGAGATAATAGGGGCAGACTCTCTTGGATACCTGAGAGAAGAGAGATTATCCCAGATTGTCTGCGGACGTGAGATCTGCAAAGGATGCTTTACGGGGAAATACCCTATGGAGCCACCGAAAGAGGATATCCGAGGGGAATTTGAAAAATAATTAAAGGAGAATAGATAACTATGAGTACGGACAGATATATAAGCCCGTTGTCTGAGCGTTATGCCAGTAAAGAGATGCAGTACATTTTTTCCCAGGATATGAAATTCAAGACCTGGAGAAAGCTGTGGATTGCGCTTGCAGAAACAGAAATGGAGCTGGGTCTTTCCCAAAACGGGAAACCCGTCATTACACAGGAGCAGATTGATGAATTGAAAGCCCATGCAGAAGACATTAATTATGAGGTGGCAAAAGCAAGAGAAAAAGAAGTCCGCCATGATGTTATGAGCCATGTCTATGCATACGGACAGCAGTGCCCCAAGGCGGCAGGTATCATCCATCTTGGAGCCACCAGCTGCTATGTGGGGGATAATACGGATATTATTATCATGACGGAAGCCCTGAAACTGGTGAAGAAAAAGCTTGTCAATGTGATCGCAGAGCTGGCTTCTTTTGCAGATAAGTATAAGGCACAGCCCACCCTTGCCTTTACCCATTTTCAGCCGGCACAGCCTACTACAGTGGGAAAAAGAGCAACGCTCTGGATGCAGGAATTCTGTCTGGACCTTGAGGATTTGAATCATGTATTAAATGGAATGAAGCTTCTTGGTTCTAAGGGAACCACGGGAACACAGGCTTCCTTCCTGGAACTGTTTAACGGAGATCAGGAGACCATCGACAAGATTGATCCCATGATCGCAGAGAAAATGGGCTTTAAAGAATGTTATCCCGTTTCCGGACAGACCTATTCACGGAAGGTAGATACCAGAGTGGCAAATGTCCTTGCAGGTATTGCCGCCAGTGCCCATAAGATGTCAAATGATATCAGACTTCTTCAGCATCTGAAGGAAGTGGAGGAGCCTTTTGAAAAGAGCCAGATCGGTTCTTCTGCCATGGCTTACAAGAGAAACCCCATGAGAAGTGAGAGAATAGCCTCCCTTTCCAGATATGTCATGATTGATGCCCTGAATCCTGCAATCACATCAGCAACCCAGTGGTTTGAAAGAACCCTGGATGATTCAGCAAACAAACGTCTTTCCATACCGGAGGGCTTCCTTGCCACCGATGGTATTTTAGACCTTTGCCTGAATGTGGTAGACGGACTTGTAGTATATCCGAAAGTAATTGAGAAGAGACTGATGAGTGAGCTTCCTTTCATGGCTACGGAAAATATTATGATGGATGCCGTAAAAATGGGCGGTAACAGACAGGAACTTCATGAAAGGATCAGGGAGCTTTCCATGGAAGCAGGAAAGAATGTTAAGGCAGAAGGCAAGGAAAATAACCTTCTCGAACTGATTGCGGCAGATCCTGCCTTCAATATGTCACTGGAAGATTTACAGAAGACCATGGATCCGTCTAAGTATGTAGGCCGTTCCAAAGAACAGGTAGATTCATTCCTCGCAAAGGTAATTCATCCTATTCTTGAGGAAAATAAAGAAATGCTTGGCGTAAAAGCGGAAATTAATGTATAGGAGGAAAACGCTTTGGGTGGATTTTTTGGAGTAGCTTCAAAAAATGACTGTGTTTTTGATTTGTTTTTTGGTACGGACTATCATTCTCATTTGGGCACAAGACGTGCGGGGATGACAGTTTACAATAAAGAAAAGGGATTTGACAGAGCTATTCATAACATTGAAAATGCTCCTTTCCGAACCAAATTTGACAAAGATGTAAATGAAATGAAAGGGAACCTGGGGATCGGCTGCATTTCCGATTATGAGCCCCAGCCTTTGATTGTGCGTTCCCACCATGGAACTTACGCTATTATGACGGTAGGTAAGATCAACAATATGGAGGAAATTGTAAAAAAGCTGTTTGCTTCCGGGCATTCTCATTTCCTTGAAATGAGTGGCGGAGATATCAATGCTACGGAGCTGGTGGCTGCTGTTATCAATCAGAAGGAACATCTGGTAGAAGGCATTACTTATGCCCAGGAGATGATCGAAGGTTCCATGACGATTGCACTTCTCACAGAAAAAGGAATCTATGCTGCAAGAGATAAAATGGGAAGAACGCCGGTGGTAATCGGAAAGAAAGAGGATGCTTTCTGTATTTCTTTTGAAAGCTTTGCGTACCTGAACCTGGGGTATAGTGAAGAGCGGGAGCTTGGCCCGGGGGAAGTAGTGATCGTTACACCGGAGGGAGTGCGGACACTTGTAAAACCCGGTTCTGATATGAAAATCTGTACTTTTCTTTGGATTTATTACGGATATCCGTCTTCTTCCTACGAGGGTATCAGCGTAGAAAAGATGCGTTATAACTGTGGTAAGCTTTTGGCGAAAAGGGATGATGTAAAGCCGGATATCGTAGCGGGAGTACCGGATTCGGGTACTGCCCATGCTATCGGTTATTCCAATGAATCGGGGATTCCCTTTTCGAGACCTTTTATTAAATATACTCCTACATGGCCCCGTTCCTTTATGCCCACCATGCAGAGCCAGAGAAACCTCATTGCAAAGATGAAGCTGATTCCGGTTCATGATCTGATTCAGAATCAGAGTCTGCTTTTGATTGACGATTCTATCGTAAGAGGCACCCAACTGCGTGAGACCACTGAATTCCTTTATCAGAGCGGTGCAAGGGAAGTCCATATCAGACCTGCCTGCCCTCCGCTTTTATATGGATGTAAGTATTTGAACTTTTCCCGTTCCACCTCGGAGATGGATCTGATTACAAGAAGGATCATCAAGGAGATGGAAGGTGATGCTAAAAACGTAAATCTGAGTGCATATTCAAATCCGGAAACTCCCGAATATCAGGAAATGGTAAAGAGAATCGGAGTTCAGCTCAATTTTACCTCGCTTCGCTATCACAGACTGGACGATATGATCGCTTCCGTCGGCATTGACAGGGACAAGCTTTGTACCTATTGCTGGGACGGAAAGGAATAAAACGGCTTTTTGTAAAAATGGTACTTCCACTTTTGCTTTTTGTGGTGTATAATGTTTTTATTGACATTTCAAATGACAAGTCGTGATATAAATCCCATGATGTAATTTAACGATAGACTGGAAAATGTTAGGAAACAGTGAGATATGTTTGATAGCAATGAATGGAGGGTTTTATGAGAGAAAAGTATGAGTCTCTGGCACTTACAGATTTAAAAGCAATTGCGAAAGCCAGAGGACTGAAAGGTACTTCTACCATGAAAAAAGCGGATCTGGTAGAATTGATGCTGGCAGAGGATGAGAAGGACAAGGCAGCAGGCAAGAGTGTTCAGCCTAAATCTATTATTATTACGAAAAACTCTGACAGCATAGAAAAGAAGGAGGCACCTGCAAAGCAGGAGGCGAAAGAAGAAGGAGAAAAGGCTGACGAGGACAAGTACCCGGCAGAACTTGACAGCGGAATTGCAGTAAACGGTATTCTGGAAGTTATGCCTGATGGCTATGGCTTTATCAGAAGTGATAATTATCTGCCCGGTGAGCGTGACGTATACGTTGCTCCAAGCCAGATCAGACGTTTCGGCTTAAAGACAGGTGATATTCTGGAAGGAAATACCAGAATCAAGACCCAGGGTGAAAAGTTTGCAGCGCTTCTCTTTGTAAAGAGTATCAACGGCTATACACCGGAAGAGGCGGCTAAGAGATGGAACTTTGAGGATATGACACCTATTTTCCCCAATGAGCGTCTTCACCTTGAACTGCCCGGTGCCAGCGTTGCCATGAGAATCATGGATCTGATCAGTCCGGTAGGTAAGGGACAGCGTGGTATGATCGTATCACCTCCCAAGGCAGGCAAGACTACCCTTTTGAAAGAGGTGGCTAAATCTGTTAAGAGGAACAACCCGGAAGTACATCTGATCATTCTGCTGATTGATGAAAGACCTGAGGAAGTAACGGATATTAAGGAAGCCATTGAAGGACCCAATGTGGAGGTCATTTATTCTACCTTTGACGAGCTTCCCGAGCACCACAAGAGAGTTTCCGAGATGGTGATTGAAAGAGGTAAGCGCCTTGTAGAACATAATAAAGATGTCATAATTCTGATAGACAGTATTACCAGACTGACACGTGCCTATAACCAGACAGTTCCGCCAAGCGGAAGAACTCTGTCAGGTGGTCTTGACCCTGCAGCCCTTCATATGCCCAAGCGTTTCTTTGGCGCAGCCAGAAATATGCGTGAAGGCGGTTCCCTTACGATTCTGGCAACGGCTTTGGTTGATACGGGAAGTAAGATGGATGATGTGGTATATGAGGAATTCAAGGGAACAGGTAACATGGAACTTGTGCTTGACCGCAAGCTTTCCGAAAAGAGAGTCTTTCCTGCCATTGATATTCCTAAGTCCGGCACCAGAAGAGAAGATCTTTTGCTTGCAAATGATGAACTGGAAGCAATCAATATTATCCGTAAGGCATTGAACGGACTGAAGCCGGAAGAAGCAGCGGATAAGATCCTCGATATGTTTGCAAAGACCAGAAATAATCAGGAATTTGTAAATATGGTCAAAAAAATGAAATGGATATAAGAAAAAATGCTTGCATACGATATGAAGCTATGATACAATTAAAAAGCTGTTTTAAGTGAACAGTGGCACGAAAGTGCAGCGGATGAGAACGAATCAATGTAACATAGTTTTAATAGAGAGGTGAAAACATGAAAGAAGGAATTCATCCTGAGTATTATCAGGCAACAGTAACATGCAACTGTGGCAACACATTTGTAACAGGTTCAACCAAAAAGGAAATCCACGTTGAAGTTTGTTCTAAATGCCATTCATTCTACACAGGTCAGCAGAAGGCTGCAAGAACTGACGGACGTATTGAGAAGTTCAATAAGAAATATGGTGTAGGAAACAAATAAGTTATGTAAGTACAATAAGGTTGAGGTGTTACGACTACATCTCAACCTTGTTTTGTGTTATAGAGGTATCCATATGAAAAACAAACAATGCAACAGGTATTCAGGAATTGGCGGACAGGCGGTTTTAGAAGGCGTAATGATGAAAAATAAGGATGACTATGCGGTAGCCATCCGTAAGCCTGACGGAGAAATCGAAGTGGAAGTGGATGTGTTCCACGGTATATTGCATGGAAGTAAATTGAAGCAGATACCCTTTATCAGAGGCATCTTTAATTTTATTGATTCCCTGGTTCTTGGTATGAAAACCATTAATTATTCCGCTTCTTTTTATGAAGATGAAGAAGCAGAAGAAACGAAAGTGGATAAAGCATTGAATAAACTGTCCGGGGGTAAGGCGGAAAGTATCTTAATGGGCATTACCACAGTATTTTCCATTGTTCTGGCAGTTGCAATTTTTATTCTGCTGCCATACTTTTTATCTTCTCTGCTTTCAGAGTATTTAAGGAATGCATCTTTGCTTGCCATTATAGAAGGCATCATCAGGATCATTATTTTCCTTGGCTATGTTGTGGCAATCAGCCTTATGAAGGATATTCACCGGCTGTACCAGTATCATGGCGCAGAGCATAAGTGTATCAATTGTATTGAAAAAGGAAGACCGCTTACGGTTCATAATGTAATGAGAAGCTCCAGGATTCACAAGCGCTGCGGTACCAGCTTTATGTTCTTTGTGATATTTGTCAGCATCATTCTGTTCTTCTTTATCAGAGTACAGAATCCCGTGTACAGGGTGCTGATCCGTATAGCGCTGATTCCGGTGATTGCGGGTATTTCCTATGAGATCATCAGACTGGCAGGCAGAAGCGACAATATTTTTGTAAAAATTATCTCAGCTCCCGGTATGCTGTTACAACGTCTGACCACCAAGGAGCCTGACAGAAGCATGGTGGAGGTAGCCATCAAATCGGTGGAAGCCGTGTTTGACTGGAAGGCTTATCTGAAGGATACCTTCGGCTATGAGATCGATGATTCCTGGCTTAAAGATGAGGATACAGATTCTGAGGATGATGATTCAGATGAGGCTGCAGAGACGGCGTCTGATCCTGTTTAGAGGATAAAAGTATGAAATATCAGGAAGTATACAGCTTCGGCAGAGCACAGCTTACAGATGCCGGAATTGGAGAGGCAGCGTTGGATGCCAGACTTCTCCTTGAAGATGTCTGCGGGACAGACAGAAATGATCTTCTCGTCCATGGAGAGGAAGAAGTCCCGAAGGAAAAATATGACCGTTATGTGGGTTATATTTTAAGGAGAAAAGCCCATGAACCCCTTCAGCAGATTGTGGGTTATCAGGAATTTATGGGACTGAAATTCAAGGTCACGCCGGATGTGCTGATTCCAAGGCAGGATACGGAGACCCTGGTGGAAGAAGTCATGCGATATCTTCATGACGGCATGCATATTCTGGATATGTGTACAGGAAGCGGATGTATCTTGTTAAGTCTCTTGAAGTATTCCAATGACTGTGAGGGGACGGGCTGTGATATTTCCGAAAAAGCACTGGAAGTGGCAAGAGAAAATGCGAAAACTCTTTCTTTGAACGCCACATTTGTGCAAAGTGATCTGTTTAAAAATGTCAATGGAAAATATGAATTTATTGTATCCAATCCCCCTTATATCAGGTCGGAGGTGATTCCTACTCTTATGAAAGAGGTAAAGGACTATGAGCCGGTAAATGCCCTTGACGGCAGGGAGGACGGACTTTACTTTTACAGAAGGATCATAGAGGAAGCAGGGGATTTCCTGTATCCGGGCGGAATGCTCTTTTTTGAGATCGGCTTTGATCAGGCGGCTGATGTCAGCAGTCTGATGAAGGAGGCAGGTTTTTCGGATGTAACAGTCTGTAAGGATCTTGCAGGACTGGATCGGGTTGTGCATGGGACATATTTGTAATGTTCAGTGTCAGGCGGATTTACAAAAGATTTGTGCTTTCGGGTTGATTTTGAACAATATTGGAATGAAAGAGGAAAGGTCAGGTAGTTGAGATGTTTGACAGGTTGGAAGATATATTGATTCGATTTGAAGAGATTATGGGAGAATTGAACGAGCCTACTGTTACAGGTAATCAGGAACGTTTCAGAGCTCTCATGAAGGAACAAAGCGATTTGACACCCCTTGTGGAAGCCTACAGGGAGTATAAAAAATGTAAGCAGGATGTGGAAGATTCCCTCGCCCTTCTGGAGACAGAATCCGATGAGGATATGAAGGAAATGCTGAAGGAGGAACTTGCTACAGCTAAGAAGCGTATTGAAGAACTGGAACAGGAGCTTAAGATTCTTCTTCTTCCCAAAGACCCTAATGACGACAAGAATGTTATCGTGGAGATCAGGGCAGGCGCCGGTGGCGATGAGGCAGCCCTTTTTGCAGCCGAAATTTATCGTATGTATGTACATTATGCGGAAAGCCAGCGCTGGAAGGTAGAGACCATGAATGTAGATGAAATCGGAATCGGCGGCATGAAAGAAGTGCAGTTCATGATCAACGGTCAGGGTGCCTATTCCAAGATGAAGTATGAAAGCGGCGTTCACCGTGTCCAGCGGGTGCCCGAGACCGAATCCGGCGGGCGCATCCACACCTCCACAATCAGTGTGGCGGTGATGCCGGAAGTGGATGAGGATATTGATATTGTGATTGAAGATAAAGATATCCGTATTGATGTCATGCGTGCCTCTGGAAACGGCGGTCAGTGCGTCAATACCACAGACTCCGCCGTGCGTCTGACACACTATCCCACGGGGATTGTGGTATACAGTCAGACAGAGAAATCACAGCTTCAGAACAAGGCCAAAGCCTTTGCCCTTCTGAAAGCAAAGCTCTACGATTTGGAGCAGCAGCAGAGACACGATGCGGAAGCGGAGATGAGAAGAAGCCAGATCGGTACCGGAGACCGTTCCGAGAAGATCCGTACCTACAACTTCCCTCAGGGGCGCGTCACCGACCACCGGATCGGCCTTACGTTGTATAAGCTTGATAAGGTCATGAACGGCGATATTCAGGAAATCATCGACGGGTGTATTGCAGCGGACCAAGCCGCCAAGTTAAGCCGCATGCAAAATGAGGGATAGAAAGCCCGAAAATGCGGGATTTCTGGGGTTACCTAAAATTTAATAAAGTGATGATAAAAGACAACATCGGTTCGGAATCAGAAGAAAAACGAACTGATGTTCTTTTTTGTGCCCTTTGTTGTATAAAACGATTGTAAAATGTATATAATTATGTTAGAATAATGTACAAAGAAAGGGAGGTGTGTTTTATGCCACAGATTAGACCAATTACAGATTTGAGAAATACAAATGATATATCAGATGCATGTCATGCAGTCAAAGAGCCTATTTTTATTACAAAAAATGGATATGGTGATTTAGTTGTTATGAGTATAGAAACCTATGAACAGATAGTTGAAACTCAGGTTATTGATAATGCAATCTCAGAAGCTGAAGAGGAGTATGGAGCAACAGGTGTTTTACTTGATGCAAGAGAGACATTAGCCTCACTGAGGAGGAAGCATTTTGGTTAAATATACAATAAAAATGTTGCAGAGGGCATCGGATGACCTTGACAACATTTATAATCATATAGCAGATGATTTCAAGGAAATAGGTACTGCTGAAAAGATGGCAGATGCTTTAGAGGATGCTATTTTGAGCTTAGAAGAAATGCCTTATCGTGGTTCCATTAGAAGAACGGGTGCCTTTGCTAATCGGGGATATCGGCAGGTTTTTGTGAAGAATTTTACAATTGTGTATCGTATTGATGAAGCAAAGAAGATGGTTGTGATTGTGACA
>JBJEMT010000074.1:0-22707 GCA_051879815.1 Suilimivivens sp.
TATCTTCCCTCACAATATCCGTGAGAATTTCTTTCTGCTCTGCCACAGCATTATTTTTGGGAATCACATAGCAGGTCTTACCCTCTATATTTTCTTCAATGCGGATGGCGTTTTCTATATCTTCCTTTTCCACTTTCTCATCCAATACCGCAAATACGCGCTCTGCTCCTGCAAGAGCGGAAAAAATAGTATTGACCTGCATGGCCACCTCATTAATCGGACGTGAAAACTGTCTGGAATAGTTGACAAAAACGGTAAGTCCACCGATATCAAAGCCTCTGAGAACACAAAGGATACCGCCGATGCAGGCTGTCAGGGAATAGCTCACCTGGCTTAAATTTCCCATAACAGGACCCATAATACCGCCAAAGAACTGCGCTTTGATCTGTTTTCCCCGAAGATCCCGGTTCAAATATTCGAATTCCTCTCTTGCGCTGTCCTCATGACAGAATACCTTTACCACTTTCTGTCCTGTCACAGTCTCTTCAATATAGCCATTTAAGGTTCCGATTGCTGCCTGTTGTGCTTTATAATATTTACGGCTCCTGCTGCCAACCACCTGAACAGCTTTTATCATCAAAGGAATCATCACTATGGTGATCAGCGTCAGCCATATGTTAGTATAGATCATCAAAGCCAGGGTTCCCACTATATTAATAGTTCCGGAGATCAGCTGAACAACGGTATTATTCAACATTTCTCCTACGGCATCCACATCATTGGTAAAACGGCTCATAATATCGCCATGATTGTTGGTGTCATAGTAGCGCACCGGAAGCTTCTGAAGCTTCTGGAACAAATCATTACGCAGCTTTTGAATGGCATTCTGGGAAATACCGATCATAATTCTCTGCTGCAGATACTGAGCCAGTACCGCAATCAGATAAATGCAAAGCATGGTCAGAATTCCCTTTAACAGATTTGCCACACTTCCCTCTTCAGAGGTTAAGCCATTGATAATGGGGCGCAGCATATATGAACCTGCCAGACTTGCTGCCGTACCTGCTATGATACAGAACACTACAATACCGAGTTTCCACTTACTGTCTGAAATATAGAAAAAAAGCCTTCCCATTGTTTTCCTTAAATTTTTCGGTTTTCCTGCTGCCAGATGACCTGCATTTTTGTGCCCGGGTCCCTTTGGTCTTGGCTTTCCTTCCAGTGCCTTATCATCTACAGGCATCAGTCTTCTTTCATATTTTTTTTGCAAATACTCTAATTTTTCCTGCTTCATGATGCGCTCACCTTCCTGTCCATCTGTGAATAATAGATTTCCTGGTATGCCTCGCAATTCTTCAGCAGCTCTTCATGTCTGCCCATACCTGCGATCCTGCCCTCATCCAGCACCAGTATCTTATCCGCTTCCATAACGGATGTGATTCTCTGGGCAATGATGATCTTGGTGGTTTCCTTCAAAGTACCGGTAAAGCTTTCTCTGATCTTCGCTTCCGTTGCAGTATCTACCGCGCTGGTGGAATCATCCAGAATCAAAATTTTAGGCTTCTTAAGCAATGCTCTTGCAATACACAGCCTTTGCTTCTGACCACCGGAAACATTGACACCGCCCTGTCCAAGCTCTGTCTCATAACCGTCTGTAAAGGTTGTCACAAAGCCATCAGCCTGGGATGCCTCAGCTGCCTGCCTGATTTCCTCAAATGTGGCATTTTCATCACCCCACATCAGATTCTCCATAATGGAGCCTGAGAAAAGTACATTCTTTTGTAATACCATGCCAACACCCTCACGCAGGTTATTTAATGAATAATCCCTGACATCCGCATCATCCACAAGGACCTCTCCTTCATCCGCATCATAAAGTCTTGGAATCATCTGAACCAGTGTGGTCTTACCGCTTCCGGTAGAACCGATGATTCCGAGAATCTGTCCGCTTTCTACAGTGAAGCTTATGTTATCAAGCACTTTTTCCTGACTGTTCTTATAGTAACGGAAGGATACATTTCTGAATTCCACTTTCCCACTATTAACGGTCTTATCAGGAAGTGCACAATTCTCATCTGTCAGATCAATCTCCGTATCCAGAACCTCCGTAATACGGTGCAGGGAAGCCAGCGCTCTTGAACTCTGCAAAAGAATCATGGCAAGCATCATGAGAGACATCAGAATCTGCACAATATAAGCTGTGAAAGCCGTCAGATCACCAACCGGCATGTTTCCTGCCAAAATCTGTTTTCCGCCAAACCAGACAACGCCAAGAGTCGTTGCATTCATCATCAGCATCATAATAGGCATATTCAGAATAACGATCTTGAATGCACCTAAACTTGCCTGTTTCAGATCCTCATTGGATTTTGCAAATTTATTTTCTTCGTACTCTCCCCTTACAAAGGATTTGATAACACGCACACCGATCAGCATTTCCTGAATGTTGGAGTTTAAGGCATCCAGCTTCCTTTGCATAATTTCAAATCTTGGAAATGCAGTCTTGATAACAATAGCTATCAGCAGTATCAATATTGGTATTACAACGATTACTACAAGTGCCAGCTGCGCATTCATAAGAAATGCCATGATCAGCGCACCTATCAGCATACCGGGTGCCCGCAAAAACATACGCAGCGCCATATTGATCAGATTCTGCACCTGGGTGATATCATTGGTCAGTCTGGTAACCAGGGAGCCTGTACTGAATTTATCAAGATTGGCAAAAGAAAACTTCTGTACCTTGTCAAATACGTCACTTCTCACATCCGATGCAAAACTGATGGCTGCTTTCGCTGCAAAATAGGCGCCGCCGACTCCTCCTATTAACATCAGGACTGCGGTGATCACCATAACAATACCCATTCCAATGATATAGGGTACATCTCTGTTTGCTGCGCCTACATTAATAATGTTTGCCATAAATTTCGGCAGCAGTACTTCCCCTATTACCTCTACTATCATAAGAATAGGACCTAATATAAATGCCGACAGGTATGGCTTTATATATTTCCAGTATCTTTTCATAATTTTACTTCTCCTGTTTTAATAAACTTTGATAATATTCTTCACCATTTTTTGTAATACGTTGAAAATATTTTTCCAGCTGCTTTAGTTCATCCTCTGAAAATCCTTTCAGAAAAGCAGCTTCCAGCTCCTTGAAATATTGAATGCTGATATCGATAATCTCCCAGCCTTTCTCCGTAATGACCACATGATTGACACGATTGTCATTTTCCTGGCACTGTCGGCTGATAAATCCCGCTTTTTCAAGTTTTTTCAGCGAAACAGCCACGGCGGCAGGTGAAATATCCAGTTTTTCCGCAAGCTCCGTCTGAGAACATTCAGGATGTCTGCCAAGTATCATCAAAAGCATATGCTGACTGCGGTAGACACCGGTATTTTCTACCTTCTTTGAAATGGAACGCTTCAACGTGCGATCTGTTTTACGAAACAGATCAATCACCCGGTGCCGCTGTTCTTCCATGAATATCTGCCCCCTTTGTTAAATAATTAATTTTTAACTAGTTAACCTTTCGTCATTATATTCCTTCCCATAATGGAATGTCAATTCCATGTTTCATTCTTAATAAATTTACTATATTGTTTATATTTTTTTAATAAATTCATGAAATAAAAGAATCTGATACTCCTTCACCATACCAGACCATAAATCAGAAACAACAATAAAAGATGCGCCGGATAAAAGATATAAAAGACGTATTTCAGCTTTATCCCTCTCTTCCCGTTGTAAAAAGCAATGGGAAGAAAGGCGGGCAAAGCTTCTATTTCCCAGGAAAAAGCAACACAACCGGCAAGCAACTGTTCCGTTTTGTTTTTTCTGAACAAATACAGAAGAACAACCGCAGCAATTCCTTTTGCACCATAATCACATTGAATCAGTTCTGCAACAGCTGCCGCAGCTATAACTATTACAATCCATGTACCCATAGTAAGCCACAGATTTTTCAGATGCTTTTTTGACTCCTCCATTAAAGACACCACCAAAAAGGACAACAGAAGAGTAAATAAGACATTACTATGCTTCACGTCAAAAGATGTATGATAAAATGCAAGATCAAACGGCACCTCTGAAATCAGGGAAAACAGAAATAAACGAAGAGCATACTTTTTCCTGTCATGAGTTCTCTGAAAGCCTTCCACCAGCAAAAAGCAATAAATCGGAAAAGCAAGCCTGCCTATACCGCGCATTATTTTATAAACTGTATACAGCGTCCCTTCTATTCCATTTTCATAAAAAACAGGCGCAACCAGAACATATGCAATATGATCGATCAGCATAGATATCATCGCTATGATTTTCAGCGTACTGCCGCTTAAGCCTCTTTTTTCCTGCATCCTATAGTCTCTCTTTCCTTTTCACTCACATCTATCCTACATCAATTGTCCTATGCTTTCAACTGGTATGCTCAAAAAGTTTTAATTTGGCACTTTTTATAATGCCACTCTTGTATATACTGTTTATAAGAAGTTTGAAGAGCAGATGGTATCTTTGCTATTCTTACTTATTTATACATATTATCTGGAGGAATCTATTATGAAAAATCAAACCGTACAAAAAATTGCATTAACAGGCCTTATGGCTGCATTATCTTATGTAGTATTTACCTTTTTACAGATTAAGGTTCCGCTTCCCGGCGGTGACTACACTTCTTTTCATCTCGGAAACACGATCTGTGTGTTAGGCGCTCTGCTGCTTGGCGGTGTTTATGGCGGACTTGGCGGAGCCATCGGTATGACCATCGGCGATTTATTTGATCCTGTTTATGTGCTGACAGCACCCAAAACATTTCTTCTTAAATTCTGCATCGGTCTGATATCCGGTCTGATCGCCCACAAACTTGGTAAGATTACCATAGAAAAAGATAACAAGAAGGTTCTTCTTTGGACGATCCTTGCAGCAGTCGGCGGACTGTTATTCAATGTAATCTTTGATCCACTGATTGGATATTATTACAAGCTACTGATCTTAGGGAAACCTGCTGCAGAGTTGACACTTGCATGGAATGTGGCATCCACCTCCGTCAATGCTGTTTTATCCGCCATTGCTTCTGTCATCATTTACCTGGCACTTCGCCCGGCATTGAAAAAGGCAGGTTTATTCTTTATCTTATCCAAAGAAAAAGAAGCAAAATAACAGATTTTACTCAATTCATTTCCTAATATTAAAGCGGCAGGGATGATGACAAAATGTCATCATCCCTGCCGTCTTTGCTCTGCTTGTTCTATGCGAAACAGCCATGCAGCGGACTTAACAGACAGCCTGCCAGCTTAAAGCAGCCTATTCCGAGGGGAATCAGGATCAGCGTACAGCAGAACGCCAGACCCACCACTGCCATAACAAGCGCACAGGGCAGACAGATCAGAAGTTTCAGCACAAGCTTTAAAACACCGCCCACAAGATGAAAGCACATAGATAAAATCAATAACACAATCAGTAATGCTGCAATCAGAATCAATGTAATCATTTATCTTCCTCCTCTCAAATCTTCTTTATCAATCTTTAAACTCAATTGTCACATTTCCCATGCCGCATTCGATGTCAAAGTTGCTGGAAGCATTATGATTGATTGCCTTTTCGGATGCCAGTGCTGAGACAGAAAAGCTTCCCACATCCACATTTCCTGCCGCACATTCTATTTCATAATTGTGATCCGTTTCACTTCCTGTCAGAGTAAGCTCCATATTTCCCATGCCGCATTCCGCATCCAGGTTTCCTGTGATCGTACCCTCAAAGATACATTCTCCCATACCTACGGATATCCCGGCATCTTTAGTCTGAATATCAGATGCCTCCATACGTCCGGCACCTACCTCTGTATTCAGCTTATTGATATTCATACGGTTCATAATCAGCTCACCTGCGCCGGTCTCCGCTTCCAGCTTATCCACTGAAATATCTGAAATTTTCATGACACTGGCTCCGGTCTCAATGGTTATTTTTTCAAAATAACTGCCCTTTGGCACTCTGATCTCTATCCTGTTTTCATTTGCGCCGTTGATATCAATCCATTTTAATCCTTCAAAGGCTTCCACATAAAATGTCTCTCCCTTTACATAGTAATTGCAGTTACCGATTCCCGATACGGAGATATCGATCATGCCGTCTGCTTCTTCTTTTTCTTCTATAATAAAGGTACCGGCTCCAAGAGAAAGTTCCATGTTTTTAACCGCGCCTGCCTCTATCTTGTCTGAAGACTCCCCACTTTCAAACAATCCGCTTTCCCTGTCACTGATATAACCCCAGTTTCCGCCTGTGGCGTGATAAACTGCCGCACCAAGTTTATCGATCTTTACCAGCGAACGTCCACCGGCTATAGCACTGACAGAGCAAAGTACGCATCCTATGACAAAGAGTATTCCGGCTGTGATTAAACTTATCTTTGCAAATTTTTTCATACCTTAAACTCCTTTCTTCTTACCAAACAGACTTCTAACAATATAAGCGATTCCCTGACAGATTCCGGGAACACATTTTCCTGCAATAAACACCGTGAGCAGCATAAACAAAATCCCCACCGCTGCGCAGATACATCCGCCTCCGATCATTCCGATTCCGCTTAAGGGAGATGTAATGATACAGCCAAAGCCTGCAATCACAAGAGCAATCGCTGCAATATAAAGTATAACTGCCGTAACCCCAAAGCCCACAATAATTCCCAGAAGTGCACCTGCGATTCCAAGAAGGATTCCGAGGACAGATCCAAGTGCACCGAGAATCACCGGCGAGCAGATGATACAGGCAATGACGATGAGTATGATTGCCCATGTGGGCAGACCATTCTTCTTTTCCTTTTGAGGTGCTGCCGACTGTGTGTCGCTTTCTGTCCCATATCCCTGACTTTCTGTAAAACTATCCTGATTGTTTTGGCTTTCCGTATTTCTTTTCACAACCTCATTTTTCTGCCCTATATTGCTTGTAAAGCCGTTCTCCGTAAATTCTCCCTGGCCCACGCCATCATTTAAGCCATCTCTGACAATCTTTGCCACCTGCTCCGGGGAACCGAGAGATTCTATAACGGACTGTTCATTTTCCCTGCCCGCATCATTAAAATAATCATTATAATATTGAAGAGCTTCTTCTCTTTCGCTCGGTGAAATATCGGAAAGCAGTTCTTCCAGCTTTCTCATAAATTCCCATCTGCTCATTTACTCATTCCTCCCTCGAAAATACTGTTAATCTTAGCGGAATACTTTCTCCACTCGCTTTCATACAGATTAAGCTGTAATCTTCCTTTCTCCGTCGTTTTATAATATCTCCTGTTTCTGCCTGCACACTCCATATCGTAAACCTCCAGGCATTCATCCTTCTGCAGACGCCGAAGTACAGGATAAAGTGTAGATTCCGAAAGTTCAATGACCTGCCTGACATCCTGTGTGATTTTATACCCGTATGCACCTTCCGGCTCTCTTGATACTACCGCCAGTACAATCGCGTCAAGAAGTGCCGCTCCTGTATTAAAAACCATGGATATTCTCCTTTCTGTAAGATTTTATAATATTATATGATGTATAATATCTTTTCTTTTAAACATACTATATGATATATAATATTATTCTGTCAATACATTTATATAAAAAA
Source organism: Suilimivivens sp. (assembly GCA_051879815.1). Taxonomy (GTDB): domain Bacteria; phylum Bacillota; class Clostridia; order Lachnospirales; family Lachnospiraceae; genus Suilimivivens. The sequence goes on from JBJEMT010000074.1 coordinate 7,544, forward strand.
ATTAAAAAAGCCGTTATAAAACATATAACGTCTTACAACGGCTGTTTTCTCCAGTATCTGTTTTTCTTTACTTCCTCTACTCAACAATCTTTGCGTTGGGATAGATCCTCTCCATTCTTTCATCCGGAAAATGCTCATCCAGAAATGTGTCAAAACCACTTTCCACATTCCGGTTTTGTCCTTCTTCACTCACTGTATTTCTTTCCGTATACCGTGAAAGTGCCAGCGAAGAAATGATACAGTTAAATACCATGAAGACAATGGCCGCGTTACAGAGAATTGTTCCCGCTTTTACCGGCAGTTTCTCTATCCACATGGAAAATCCGGGGTACAGAAGCTTCATCCACACAACCGCAGCGATTCCCCAGAAAAAGCAGTAAAGCAGATTGATTCTGCCGCCCAGATTAAACCGGAAACCACTGTAATCCCAGAAAACCGTTCCGAATACCAGTTCCGTAAATACACTGCATATGTATTCATAGGCACCGCCAAGCAGTGTGCCTGCCACAAAAATATAGGAATCGCTTTTATCCTTTATTCTGTACAGAACAGCTGTAAGCAGTGCACACCCCAGCCCCCACACGATGCTGAACGGACCATAGACAACGCTGCTCCGGCTCATCAATACACCGGTTGTCACAAGGCAGAAGATCGTCTCCGTAATGTCTCCAAGAAAAGCGCCGAGAAAAAACAGACAGATCAGCTTGTAAAAACAGCAGCCTTTGGCAAAAACCGTCTTTTCCTTAGCTTTTTCTTTTGCAGATGCTTCCCGCTCTTCCAATGCAGGAAAAGCCTTTTCCATACGCCTTCTGATTTTCTCTGTGATCGCATTTTCCAGTACTTTTGATATCTGTCCGATTCCCTCAGACCACTCCGAGACCTGAGCCATTTTCTTCTGCATGCCGAGAATCGTAAGAGATGTTCCCAGAACATCTATGACCAGCAGCACGGAAAGCACCCAGAGAAGAATCGTTCCGAGCAGCTCCGGCAGCAGGCAGATTACGATCTTCAGCAGCGGATTTACAAATAAAATCAGAAGTACTGCAAAAACACCCCATAAAAGAGAATATCTCAAACAGATATATCCCTCAAAATTGAAGCGTATTGCAGAATAATCCCACCATTTCTTATGGAAGATCCTTTCCAGCAGCGCTCCCGTCATAAACTCAATAAAGGAAGCCAGGATCACGCCTCCGAGGAACAGGAAAAAAAGATTTCCCGAAAGCTCAGGCAAAAATATGGCAAACGATACCGCACCAATGCCATAGACAGGGCAAAAGGGACTGTTCACAAAACCGCGGTTGACAAATTTCCTCTTTTGAACGGCTGCCAGGCAGACTTCCCCGCACCAGCCAATGAATGAATAGATAAAAAAGAACCACGCAAGTTCATAAATCGAATATGTCATAACCGACTCTCCTCTTTTGTAAAAAACTCTTCCTTTTAAATCAAAGTTCCATCCATGCCTTTAATGTCCTTTTGTTTCCGGCAACTACTCCGTTTTTCCTATCAAAGGTAAGGTCTTTTCCCTCCGTGGTCATAATTTCCCCACCGGCTTCTGTCAGAATCAATGCACCTGCCGCATAATCCCAGGGGCTTAAAAGCAGTTCAAAATAAAGCTCCGCCCTTCCGCAGGCAATATTGCAAAGATCAATTGCCGCAGAGCCGCTTCTTCTCACGTCAAGACTCTTTTTAAACAGCTCATAAGCGCAATGAAAGGATTTCTGTGCCAGTTCTTCATTGTAAGGAGCGGTGCCGAAAAGTACGATTCCCTCACTTAAATCATGATTGGAAACATGGATTGCCTTCCCGTTTTTACAGGCACCTTTTCCCTTTACCGCAGTAAACATTTCGTTTAAGTAAGGATTATAGACAACACCAATTTCCGGCTGGCCACCTTTCACCAGTCCTACCGAAATACAGCTGGCACAATAGCCCCTCATAAAATTTGCAGTGCCGTCAATGGGATCAATAATAAAGGCGTAGCCTTCAGGGAGAGAGGGATGTTTTTCCTCTTCTTCCCCGATGAAGACGGCTGAAGGTACTACCTCTTTCAGCTTTTCAAACAGAAAAGCCTGTACCTTTTTATCATATAATGTTACAAAATTTCCTCTGCCTTCTTTTTCCTCCACGGTGTCTTCTATATGCTCCGCACCAAGCAGAATCTGTCCGGCTTCCCTTACAATTTCAATGATACTTTGCAACAATTCCATTTTCTTATCCTTTTTCATCAATATTCCATTTTCCAGAAAGCGGCACTGTAAGGAGGCAGTTCGCTTCCACCGCCAAAATCATGCTTTTCCCCGGTGATCAGATTTACTGCCGTGCCGCAGCCCGCATCAAAGTGTGCCGTATAGGCTTCGCTGTCTGCATTGATGGCTACCAGCACTCTCTCGCCATCTGTCTTTCTCTCAAAAATGCACTGCTTATTGGTAAGGACTACAGAGCGGAAATCACCGTAATTCAATGCCCTGGAATTCTTTTTTGCCTCTGCAAGCTTACTGATCCACTCAGATAACTCATTAAACACAGGAGCGTCAAAGCAGGCTCTGAGGGCAGGGTCTCCTTCACTCTTGTTCGCCCTTGCGCCCCATTCGCTTCCGTAATACACACAGGGAATTCCCGGCATACCAAATGCCAGTGCGTAGATGAGGGGCAGATGCTTTTCATTGGTAAGTATACTTGCTATTCTTGTCACATCATGGTTATCCACAAAGGTAAACAGGTGCTTTCCTCTGTAAAGTGTCCAGTTTTCCGGTCCGAACTGACGAAGCAGGGAATGATTGATTTCAAACATATTCATGCTGTTAAAACTGGAATATAAGCCCTTATAACATTCATAATTGGTCGCCGAATGCAGCATGGAATCATTCATCAGTCTGTTATAGTCACCATGAAGCATTTCTCCAAGGAGATAAAATTCCGGCTTTAACCCTTCGGTAAAGCTTCTTAATCGTCTTACAAAATTCTCATCCAGGCAGTATGCCACATCAAGACGCAGTCCGTCGATATCAAACTCATCCACCCAGTATTTCACTGCGTCCAGAATATGATCCACAACCTGACCGTTCTGCAAATTCAGCTTTACCAGATCATAATTGCCTTCCCAGCCTTCATACCAGAGACCGTCATTATAATTGGAGTTACCGGAAAGATTAATATGGAACCAGTTTAAATAAGGAGAGTTCTCTCTGTTTTTAACTACATCCTGAAACTGATAAAAGCCACGGCCCACATGGTTAAAGACTCCATCCAGCACTACCTTAATACCGTTTTCATGAAGTTTTTCACAAACCTCTTTAAAGTCCTCGTTGGTTCCAAGACGTACATCAATCTTTTTATAATCTCTGGTATTATATCCATGAGTATCAGATTCAAAGACAGGCGAGAAATAAATTGCATTGATTCCCAGCTTTTTCATATGAGGAATCCATTCCTCCACCTTTTTGATCCTGCTTGTCAGCACTCCGTCATTTTCAAAGGGTGCTCCGCAAAATCCCAACGGATAAATCTGATAAAAAACACTTTCATATGCCCACATGATTGTATTTCCTCCTATTGTCTGCATTTTTCAATATCTGTACATGCTTTCAGGCTTAAAGCACTTTTACAGTTTACCACATTTTACAATTTCTGTATATTCCAAATACGATTTCCCACTCTATTAATTCAGCCGGTCAATTTGCAATTTTTCCATATTGACTAAAATAGTATTTTTTTATTTTTGAATTTTTTATCTTGCAGATTTGAACTGAAAATCATTAAATTTTTTTTATCCACAATTCGTAAAAATATGAGAAATCCCCAATTTCCACAAAGTTATCCACAATGACACTTGTGTCATATAAAGAAATCCACATGACTTTTTTAATGAAAACCGACGTCATTTTTGTTTCTTTCCTTCATTTTATTTCATAGTATTAAAAAAGCGGCTGCATCTTCTACAGCCACTCATTCCAAAAATGTTCTACTCTCTTTTCAATCTGTTCCACAGAAACTCTTTCATAGTCCTCCCACTCTCTTGGAAACATTCTAAGATAGGAAGAAGTCAGGAAGCGCTCATCAAGAAGTGCCACAATTCCTACATCACTCACTGTTCTGATGACTCTTCCCGCAGCCTGCAGCACCTTGTTCATACCCGGATACCGGTAGGCAAAATCAAAACCGTTATCACCCTGCTCATCAAAATAATGCTTTAGGATCTCACGTTCATTGCAGACTAACGGAAGTCCTGTTCCCACAATGATTGCCCCGATCAGGCTGTCATTCTTAAGATCAATTCCTTCACTGAAGATGCCTCCAAGGACGCAAAAACCGATCAGCGTCTTTGCCTCCTTTTCCACCTCCCTGTGGATATCTTCAAATTTTGCAAGAAACTCTTCCCTGCTCAGTTCATTCATATATTCTTCCTGCAAAATACATTCTGTATTTTCCTGCTGCAAAAAATAATCCGCAAAGACATCATATACATTCTGCAGAAAAGCGTGCGAAGGGAAAAATACCATATAATTGCCTGCCCGTCTGCTGACAATCTTATGAATGTAGGAAGCAATATTATAATACTCCATATCCGAGCGCCTTGTATATTTGCTGGTCACATCATTTGCTATAAAAAGCCCCTTCCTTTCGGGGTCGAATACCGATCTGGCATAAACCTCGTAGTCCCCTTCTTCTGCGCCAAGCAGTCTTTTATAGTACTGAATGGGCAAAAGAGTCGCGGAAAACAAAATCGTACTTCTGCCTCTCATCATACATTCCCTGAGATTTTTGGAAGGATTCACACAGAAAAGCTTAATACAAAAGCCTCCGTCCGACTCCATCTGAGTATAGATCACATAATTTTTATCCAGATTTTCATGAATCAGAAGAAAATGGGAAACCGCAAAGTAAAAATCAAGAATATCATTTTTTACGGGACTTTCCTCGTGGTCCTCCAGATAATCTTCAATAATGGAAGACAGCCTTACCAGCGCCCTTGCAAAGGGCGCAATGGAGCTTTCATCCTCATAGGCATAGTTTTCACAGCTTCTTTTCAGTTCCAGAAGTTCTCTGTTGCACCGTTCAAGCTGCCTGTACATTTTACTGTCATATTCTTTCACAATTTTTTTCAGCGCAAGGAAATCCTCTTTTTTCAGCACTGCACTGTACATATCTCTGCCCCGCTCCACCAGATTATGAGCTTCATCAATCAGAAAAATATAATCTTCCCTGATTCCTTCCGAGAAAAATCTCTTTAAATATACATGAGGATCAAACAGATAATTGTAATCACAGATCACGGCGTCCGCAAAAAGGCTCATATCAAGGCACATCTCAAAGGGACAGACCTGATGTTTTAAGGCATATTTTTCTATTGCCTCTCTGTTAAAGTTGTCTGAATTAGTCAATAAATCATAGATAGCATCATTGATCCTGTCAAAATGACCTTTTGCATAGGGGCAGTACTCCGGATTACATTCCGCTTCTTCCATAAAACAAATCTTGTCCTTGGCAGTCAAAATGACAGACTTAAATTGTAATCCCTTTTCACGCATAATCTCCAGAGTGTTATCTGCCACCGTCCTTGTAATGGTTTTGGCGGTCAGGTAGAATATCTTTTGTCCTCTTCCCTCTCCCATGGACTTGACTGCGGGGAACAAGGTGGAAATGGTCTTACCTACTCCGGTAGGGGCCTCAATAAAAAGCTTTCTTTTATGATATATTGTCTGATAAACATAAGTCACAAGATCCTTTTGACCGCTTCGGTACTCAAAAGGAAAGACCAGTTCTTTGATGGACTGCTGGCGTTTTTTCTGCCATTCAAACTGAAAGTCTGCCCATTTACGATAGCTTGCCATGATCTCATCAAACCACTGTATCAGTTCTTCCATATCATATTCAAAGTGGAAGTATTTAATTTCCTCCGTATCAATATTACAATAGGTAATTCTCACCCTGATTGCTTTCAGGTTATTTTGAATACCATACATATATGCATAGCATTTTGCCTGTGCCAGATGCACAGGAACTGCTTCTTTTATCTTATGGATCTCCCTGTAAGTTCCTTTAATCTCATCAATGGTCACTTCGTTCTGAAGGATAATGCCATCGGCCCTTCCTTCTACAACAATGGAATAGTTCTCTGTTTCCACCTGGTGGCGCAAAAAAACCTCCGCGTGATAATCAGAGCCCATTCTTCTCTGAATCATGCGGTGTATCCTGCCGCCCTCCTGCATGGCATTATCAGGGGATTTGCTTCTTCTGTTGTCAATATTTCCGCTCCTTAGGATAAACTCCACCAGGTTTCTCACAGAAATCTGAATTTCCATCAAAGTTTCTTTCCCTTCATCTGCTCGTTTCATTGAACGAAAAACTCCCTAAAGAAGATAGTACGCTATCTTCTTTGGGGAGTCAATCTGCTTGCTTGCACTAATTTAATTTGTCATTGGCTTTCACCGGTCAGCCGGCTAAGGCAAAACGACTGATATATTTCTCAAATTCAGAATCATATCCGTTGCAGGAAACTGTCAGAATCTGATTCAGATCCAGTCCAAGTACTCCTACGATTGATTTGGCATCTACGACAAAGCTGTTATATGAAATATCAATATCAAAATCACACTTGGTAGCTGCCGAAACAAAATCCTTTACCTCATCAAGCCTCAATTTGATTTTATGACTTATCATACTATCACCTTTCTCCTCTACCTTGCGGTCATAAAAAACGTTTTCTTTAGCTTTTAAGAAAGATTACCACCCGATTTACTATTTGTAAAGTATTTTTTAAAGTACAATTTTTTTTCGGCTTTTCACCGCAACAATACAGGTTTTTATTGTTATTTTTGTATATTATTACCAAAGTTTAAAGTCTTATTCCTTCCTGACAAATTCTGTCATATATTCTCTGTATCGCAAGGGCAGCATTCCTCTCTGAAGCTCATTATTATTACGTTCTTTTATGGCTATTGTATGAAAGAATTGACAAAACAGTTCACTGTACCTTTCTTCTCCCTTTGAAAAGGCATAATCCTGCAATTTCATTTTCTTCTCGCTCTGTGTCAGAAACCAGTCCTTTCCCGATGGGTGTACGGCAAATATATTGCGTTTCTCATCATGAATGACGAAATTTTCAAGAGGCAGCCTGTCCGTAAAATGAGGCATGATAAAAGTAATCACATTATTCTTTGGTCCGATAGGAGCGTACAAAATTCCGCTTTCAAGTTCCCGAAACCTTAAAAACTCTACATGATAATGGGCTTCATTAGCCGTAAATCTTGCCAGTTCAAACACTCTGTGTACATGAGGGTCTGCAAGATTTCCCATCAGCTCCTTTCGGTTCGTCATCTGAAAACCACGCACCACTGTTTTGTAAACAGCTTCCCCTTTATCCGGCTCCGTGGATGCCAGTGCACGGCAAATGGCAAGATAGGCTTCCTCGCCAAATTCCCGGATAATGGTTTTTGCTACACTGACAGTTTTCTTCTCATCAGGCACACAGTTTTCATATACTGCAAACAATCGGTAATTCTCTTCCTCCCCTACACACAGATGTATCCTGTCATGAGGGAGCTTTTTCAGATAAGCATCATAAATTCCCGTGAAGATTCCTTCCAGGGAATCCTCGCATATTAAATAATACTCTTCCATTGGTTTTCCCCATTATCATCATAAAGCATATTATCATCGAACAGTGAAAGCTGCTTATAAGTCATTCCATCCCTGTCAAAAGGCAGCTTCTTTTCATTTGATATCAGGTTTCTTGTAATATAGTCCTCTTCTATTTTCGTCGGATACATCATCCTGCCATTGCAGGTGATAAAAAACAGCGCACGCTTTAAAACCACACCGATCTTCTTTAAATGTTCAAAATTGAGATTGCCGTTTCTTCTGGCACGGACAATACGCTGTGCGCTTTTGACGCCGATTCCCGGCACTCTTAAGATAGTTCTGTAATCCGCCCTGTTAATCTCTACCGGAAACAGCTCCAGGTGGCGCAGTGCCCAGTCCGCCTTAGGGTCAAGAAGAATATTAAAATTAGGCTTCTGTTCACTTAACAACTCATCTGCCTCAAATCCGTAAAAACGCAGAAGCCAATCAGCCTGATACAACCTGTGTTCCCGGAGAAGGGGCGGACCTCCCGGCAGAGCAGGCAGATCTTTATCTTCATTGACACTGACAAAGGCAGAATAATAAACTCTCTTTAAGTCGAATTTCTTATAAAGATTCTCGGCAACCATCATCACCTGATAGTCGCTTTCCGGCGTAGCACCTATGATCATCTGGGTGGACTGTCCCGCCGGCACAAAGGAGGAAGCATGCTTATAAACCATGATTTCTTCTTTGCTTTGTGTAATTCCCTGCTGGATCTGCCTCATAGGCGTCAAAATACTCTTACGATGCTTATTGGGTGCCAGCTTTTGCAGGCCCTCCGCTGTAGGCAGCTCCAGATTCACACTCATCCTGTCTGCCAAAAGACCAAGCCTCTGTACGATCAAAGGGTCTGCACCCGGTATCGCCTTCACATGAATATAGCCCTGAAAGCGGTACAGGGTCCTAAGCTTATGAACCGCTTCATAAATCAATTCCATGGTATAAGTCGGGTTATTGATAATACCGGAGCTTAAAAACAGTCCCTCAATATAATTTCTCCGGTAAAACTGGATTGTCAGCTCGCAGACCTCATCCGGCGTAAACGAAGCTCTCGGAACATCATTGGATTTTCTGTTAATACAATACTTGCAGTCGTAAATACATTCGTTGGTAAAGAGAATCTTAAGAAGAGAAATACATCTGCCGTCCGAACTGAAGCTGTGACAGATTCCTCCTGCCGAAGTATTCCCGATACCGGTTCCGTCCCCTTTACGCTCCACGCCGCTGGATGAGCATGAAACATCGTATTTAGCCGCATCAGACAATATGGTGAGCTTTTCCATGAGAGTCATATTTGCGCCAGACTCTGTGACAGTGGGCAGACCTTTTACGGCTGTCTTTTTCCAGTGACTTACCATTAAATTCTGCTCTCCCTGTCCGCTCTTTCCTTCCATGTCTTTCTTCTATCCTTCACTTCCGCTGCTTTCTAATCTTCACTGTTTCGAAACTTTTCAATTTGGCCCAGTTTTTCTTTTATTTTGGATTCCTGACCTTCTCCGGCAGGTTCATAATATTTCTTACCCTGCAGTGACTTTGGAAGGCACTGCATGCGAGTCAATTTTTCCTCTGTATCATGAGCATACTGATAGCCTTCTCCATAATGCAGTTCTCTCATCAGACCTGTAACTCCGTTTCTGATTTGAAGCGGTACCGGTTCGGTCAACATCTTTGCTGCATCCTCTCTCGCTTTACCATATCCCACATAGAGGGCATTTGATTTTGGTGCCATGGAGAGATATACCACTGCATGGGCAAGATTCACGTTACATTCCGGCATTCCGTTAAAATGACATGCCTGATAGGCGGCAACAGCCACCTGCAGTGCCTGAGAATCCGCCATTCCGATATCCTCACTCGCAAACCGGATCAGGCGTCTTGCCACATAGAGCGGATCTTCACCTGCTTCCAGCATTCTCGCAAGCCAGTAAATGGCAGCATCAGGATCGCTGTTGCGCATTGACTTGTGCAGTGCTGATATCAGATTGTAATGTTCCTCCCCGTCCCGGTCATAGAGGAGCATCTTCTTTCCTGTACACTGCTCCAGGATTTCTTCCCGTACGGTAATGGAGCCATCCGGATTGATGATACCGTTTAAAACCGCCATATCCAGAGTATTTAACGCTGTTCTGGCGTCCCCGTTTGCAAAAACGGCAATAGCATGGAGCAGTCTTTCTTCTATATTAATAGTGCTGTTTCCAAATCCGCGCTTATCTGTGAGGGCGTGATGCAGCAAGCTTTCCATGTCCTGTACAGTCAATGCCTGTAATACAAACACTTTACACCTGGATAAAAGAGCGGAATTGATTTCAAAGGATGGATTCTCCGTGGTCGCTCCTATCAGAATAATACTTCCTTTTTCCACATAGGGAAGAAATGCATCCTGCTGTGCCTTATTAAAGCGATGGATCTCATCCACAAATACAATCGTTTTAAGACCTGCCATCCTGTCATTTTCCGCCTGCTTCATCACATCCTTGATTTCTTTAATCCCGCTTGTAACGGCGCTGAAATCAATAAAAGAAGCCCTTGTTCTGTGGGCAATAATGCGGGCAAGAGTAGTCTTTCCAACGCCCGGCGGTCCCCAGAAGATCAGGGACGAAATCATATCCTTGTCAAGCATATTCTTAAGCACTTTTCCCTCCCCCACCAGATGTTGCTGACCGATATAGTCATCCAATGACTCCGGCCGCAACCGACTTGCAAGGGGCGCATTTCTGTTGATTTCCTCTGAAAAAAGTGATAACTGCTCCATAACCTTTCCTCAATCTTCCATCAGAACGTTTGTTTGTCATTATCATACCATAATTGTCATCGTCTTACAATAGTTTTCAGAACATTTGTTCTGAAAATGTCAGGGTAACGCTGCGGCTTCACCGGATAATATCGGTGCATAATATCTGCGATTAACCGCTATCCCTGATATTGTGAATCGGCAATCCGAATGTGATCGGCATAGAGGACTTTTAACTTTTCAAAGGCGCTCTCCACTTCATCCGGAATGTCCACATGTGCAATATAGTTTTTGCCTTTGGGACCGTAGCCGTCCTCATTATCACGAAGACGCGGAATTTCTCCCATCAAAAGCGTGAGATAACGATCCATATCCCACATACCCTTTACAGGCTCTGCATATTCCGGTCTCCCATTTTTTTCTACTACAGTTGCTCGATAAGCAGCATAATTTATTATGGTTACATCAGGTCTGTATTTCTGTAATCCGGCAGCCATTCTCCGCTGCATGGAGGCATCCTGGCATAAGATCACTGAGGAGAGATTTATCTTTTCATCCTGCAAAAGCTGTAACAGCATTGTAATGTTATTTCCGCAATTTGTTGAGTGACACTCGAGATAATCTGCTTTCAACCCGTAACAATAGTCCAGATATCTGCTGAATATCTCCGCTTCCGAAAGCCCCTCTGTCTGAATATCAGGATATTCCGTATGTACCCTTTTTCTCAAAGTCTCCGTAGTATGACCTGCCCCTCCCACAATAACATATTTTCCGGCAACTTTATTTCTGATTGCTTCTGCCATCACATCTCCGCCATAGATAATACTACCGCCGAAAAGTACAAAAACATCTGCCTGTCTGAAACCATATTTCTCAAAAACAGCCTTCTGCGAAATCTCAGAGATATCACGACATCCGAGAAACTGTCCGAGAATATTGATATAATCTGTAATCATAATTGTCCTCCCTGTACTTTCCGAAATCCCTTATCTATCGGAAAGATTCACTACCCATTTTTCTCTCTTCAATTCGTATTGCGCAATTGCAACCTTTCCAAAATCAAGCATTTTCACTAAAAAATACATTGCCATAGGGCTGAAAGCCGTATAATGAGCAATCAGAAGCAGATATGGTACTACCATGATGGATACAATTCCATCTACCAATATACAGACCTTAGTATCACCGCCTGCTTTTGTAATAGATAACTGTGTATTTACATAAATCCACACCGGCATCAATAAAGAAATCACAATAAGCATGCTTTTGCAGATTCCCTGCGAGGCGAAACTTAATTGTCTGTAAACTATCGGAACCAATGCTGTTGTTACAAATCCCACAAAAGTCATTAATATGCCAAATATCAGTGCTGCAGAGAGCATCCATGTCTTTTCTTTCCTGGCCTGATCCAATTCGCCGGCCCCTAACGCCTTTCCTATTATAACGCTTGTTGCAGTGGTAATACCACTAAAGGAAATGAAAAACAGATTGGCGATAGAAAAACTTGCTGCCATACCGGATACTACATCTGCCCCTCCTCTGCCATTATATATTGCAGTGGTAATACTCTCTGACATTACCCATAAAAGCTGCGAAATAATCAATAAGGAACCCTTTTTCAAAATCTCGCAAAAAAGCTTCCAATCTATATTCCGAAATGCCGACAAACCTACAAAGTCCGGTTTATCTATCATGGTATAAATAACAAATAACATCATTTCAACAGTTCTTGCAATAATTGTGGCATATGCAGCACCTCTGATTTCCAATCTTGGCATTCCCAAATTTCCATAGATAAATACCCAATTCAAAAAAGTATTTATGACAGCAGCAAACACTGTGATAATCAGTGGTACCTTCACTTTTCCAATTTCTCTATAGGAAGAAGCAATAATATATGAAATGACCGTCTGAACCCCAACGAAGCCCATCAAAAACATATATTCCTGCCCCTGATCTAAAATCATCTCTGCCTGTGAATTACCAATTACCATTAACGAAAGGATTTCTCTATTCCATATAAATGTTACCAGAAAATAAAGAAATATCATAGAAAAACTGACAACAACCTTAAATGCAAACGACTGTTGCATTCCTTTTTTGTCTTTTGCCCCAAAATACTGTGTCATATAGATTCCACCGGAAGTACAGACAGCGGTTTGAAGTACCATGAAAATATATAGTATCTGCCCTGAAATATTGACCCCGGCCATTTTAACATCCCCAAGTCCGGCAACCATAAAGCTGTCAATCAAAGACACCAGGCTCTGCAATAATGCCTGAACCATAACCGGCACTCCAATTAAAATTGCCGATTTATAAAAATTCCTACTCCCAAAATAACGATTCTCTTTTATTCTTTCCATAATATCCCTCGTTTCATTTGATAAAGTAAAATAATGCACTTGAAATCGATCTCTTTATTTAATATAATAATATCACTCCATTATTTAGTTTTATATATATTTTGCTTCAATATATATCAATATATCGCGTATGAGGAAGATATTATGTCAGAATTACAAGATATTATAACAAAACGTCACGACCGTTCTCAGGTCGTGCAATACAACAATCCTTTCTTTCCATGTTTTGCCACAAACCCATACTTTCCGGCAGACAAAACATTTTATGCCACTGAACACTGGCATGAGGATTTCGAATTTTTATATGTAATTGATGGGGAATTGGAATACTCTGTCAATGGAGAGAAAATTATACTACACACAGATGAAGGAATTCTTGTAAATTCAAAACGAATCCATTCCAACCATTCTGTTCCCGGAGTCCATTGTGCATTCTACTGTGCCATTACGCACCCATCGCTTATCTGTGCATCCAAGTATATTGAACAGACCTATCTGAATCCTTTGATTGATTCACATTCTTTTGACTATCTTTTATTAAAAAATGATGACTGGACAGTTTCTATCATAGAAGAATTGAAAAGACTTTTTAATTATCATGATCCAAAGACCGTAGAATTAGAGATTCTTGAAGCTTCCGTGCGAATCGGTAAAATCATTTATCAACATATGCAGATAAATCCATCCTCCAAGGAAATATCTTCTTTCAATGTGGAAACGTTCAAGACAATGATGATTTTTATACAGGAGCATTATATGGAAAAAATATCTTTAGAAGATATTGCCAAAGCAGGAAATATGGGAAAGACACTTTGCGCAAAGCTTTTCAAGAAGTATGTTTCAAAAACACCGGGTGAATACCTGATCTTTTATCGCATTCAAAAAAGCATAGAACTGCTTACAGATACTAACATGAGTACCACTGAAATCGGCTATGCCACCGGTTTTTCAAGTGCAAGCCATTACACCAAAACTTTTCGCGAATTAATGGGATGCACACCTTTAAAATATCGTAAGGGGAATCCAAAATATGAGTATGAATACTGTCTGATTCCCCCTGGACGTTAGGTCTTTTCTTCTAATGATGCAGGATTTCATATACTTTTCTGCCCGCGTTCCCATATACCATCACTGAATCCGAAATCCAGGACTTCCCACTTTATTTCCTCTCCTTCCCACCATCCTTTTGTGGGAAGATCGTTGTGCAGCGGGCCGTCCACATACCAGCCATCCTCATGCCTTGTCAGATAAAGATAACGCTCTACAAAAGCATCCGTACCTTCTGCAGTCTCCGGGAAATTCGTCATCCCGCTTTCCGTAAAATTAAGTGTCACGAAAAAAACAGCCTTTCCTTTTTCCTCGTCAACCTTTATCTCTTTTCCAGACTTAAACACCTTTATGTTCTTCCATACATCTGTCGTTTCCTGATCCATACTCTCACCGGAAAGAAGAGATATCATATAAGGACTTTCTCCCAAATATAAGCTGTAAAGATTCCAGATAAAGAAAGCAGATTCTCTGCCATTTTTTACCACATTTTCTGTCTGTTCCTTCATACTCATCAACTCTTCTTTATCCTTCATAGCCCCATCTATCGCAAGCACATAATCTGACGGCGCATAAGACTGCCCATCATAAAGAAATTCATGCAATTCCCTCACTGCCTTTTCCCACTCAAAGCACAGAAGGCAGGCTGTTTCTTCCATATAAAGACTTTTGTCAAGGCCGGCAAAGTCATCGGTAACTATCCTGGCAGTCGAAATTCCTTCTGTCTTAAGAAGTTTTTCCACCACCTGTGCCCACCTGTCCATGGAGGCAAAATAGCCGCCGGCTATGTCTTCTTTCTCAATTGCTGCGGCAATCTCTCCCGGTTCACCAATTTTCTTCCTCATATCTTCATAAGACAGCACCAAAAACTCACCAATATTCAAATCCATATCTCTGCTTAGAAATTGCTTTAATTCTTCTGCTGTACAACTGCGGCACAAGTCTTCCAGCCTTGCATATTTTCCTTCCCCATCCGGCAGATAAAGATCTTCCGGGATCAGAACCACATTTCTTCCTTTTTCATTTACGGGATCCGAAACAGTAACAAATACCTTACATGAAAGTTCCCCATCCACAAGCGCTATAGCCTTACATGGCTGTGTTTCCTGAACTTTCGAAACTTCCTGTATGGGCGACGACTCCACCGGCGCTGACGGATTTGTTTCCGCAGTCCGGCTTTCCACCGCTTTTTCTTTTTCCACTCCCGTAAAGGTACAACCTGCAGCAAGAAGTGCCAGCATCATTGTGACTATTATAGTCAATATACTGTTTTTCTTTGTATTTGTTATGTTTTCAATTCTTCTCTTCATAAACTTTTTTCCCGATGCCATCATAGTTGCATGAGTGAGCAGTTCTTCCCTTTTGTTGACCGGATTGATCATTGCAAGCAG
>JBJEMT010000075.1:0-5328 GCA_051879815.1 Suilimivivens sp.
CTGACTGATAAATCAGGTCAACAATCAGCTTCATTTCATGAATACATTCAAAGTATGCATTTCTTGGATCATAGCCTGCTTCTGTTAAGGTTTCGAAACCAGCCTGCATCAGAGCACAAACACCACCGCAGAGAACTGCCTGTTCACCAAAGAGGTCTGTTTCTGTTTCTGTTCTGAAGGTTGTCTCAAGAACACCGGCTCTTGCACCACCAATTGCAAGTGCATAAGCAAGTGCCTTATCAAGAGCCTTGCCTGTTGCATCCTGATGAACTGCAACGAGACAGGGAACACCCTTACCTGCCTGATATTCACTTCTTACGGTATGACCGGGTCCCTTGGGAGCGATCATGGTAACGTCTACGTTCTTGGGAGGAACAATCTGATTAAAGTGAATGTTGAAACCATGAGCGAACATCAGCATATTGCCCTCTTCCAGGTTGGGCTCGATATCTTTTTTATACATAGCAGCCTGTAACTCATCATTGATAAGAATCATAATGATATCTGCTCTCTTGGCAGCTTCAGCAGCTGTATATACTTCAAATCCCTGAGCTTCTGCTTTTGCCCATGATTTGGAGCCTTCATAAAGACCGATGATAACATGACATCCTGATTCCTTTGCGTTCAATGCATGTGCATGTCCCTGACTACCGTAACCGATAACTGCGATTGTTTTACCCTCTAATAAAGACAGATTACAATCTTCCTGATAATAAATATTTGCCATTTTTGTATGACTCCTTCCTTTTCTTATAAGTAAGTAACGTTCTCTGTACCACGTCCAAGACCGGCAATTCCGGTTCTGGCAAGTTCCAGTATTTCATATCCATCAAGCAGATTGATAAATGCCTCAATCTTTGCCTGATTACCCGTAAGCTCTACAATCAGACTGTCGGAAGCCACATCAATAATCTTGGCTCTGAAGATATCCGCTACTGCAATCACGCCCTGACGCTGTTCGCTGTTAGTACGAACCTTAATCAGCGCAAGCTCTCTGTAAACGCTGTTATCAGGTTCAAGTTCCTTGATATCACGTACATCCACCAGCTTGGATACCTGTTTTTCAATCTGATCCAGAATCTCATCGTCACCTGAAGTAACAATGGTGATTCTTGTAAAACGAGGGTCTGCAGTTACACCTGCAGTAATGCTCTCTATGTTGTAGCCACGTCTGGAAAACAGACCGGATATACGGCTGAGTACACCGGATGTATTGTCAACCAGAAGCTGAAATACTTTTCTACGCACTTTGAGATTCCTCCTTAACATTTAACAATTATTTTATCAACATCATATATAAAAGTCAATTGTACCATTTTATCATATTTTATTGATGTATTTTAACATATCTATATCATATTAGTGATAGCAATTTAATCTGTTTCCGTACATTTCTGCAGGGCAAGGGTTCCGGTTCTTGCCACTTCCACTATGCTGATTGACTGGAACATATCGATCAAAAGCTGGGTCCTCTCAGGGATATCACACATCTGAATGAGCATCAGACTCTTTGACATATCAACAATCTGGGCGTTCATGATCTCACAGATTTCCATAATATCTCTTCTGTTTGTCTTATTATATTTTACCTTGATCAGCATCAGTTCACGGCTGATACTGCTGTCAGTATCAAAAGTTTTCACTTTGATGACATCCAGTTTTTTGTTCAGCTGCTTTTCAATCTGCTCCATGGTTCTTTTATCACCGCTGCTGACAATGGTCATACAGGAAACGTCCTTATCATCTGTTTCCCCAACGGCAAGTGAATCAATATTAAAGCATCTTCTCGAAAAGAGACCTGCCACCTTACAAAGAACACCGGAACGGTTTTCTACTAAAACGGAATATATTTTTTTCATACCAGATTCCTCCTACTTCACAAGATCCATGGGATCGATGATACATTCAAGAAGCATGGATTTGTCTTCCTTTAAAAATGTATCAATGACCTCATCTGCTTTTTCCATGTTTTCCAGACGGGCAAAATCCATCTGATATGCAGATGCCAGTTTTTCAAGATCAGGGCTTCCCGACAAATCCACCACAGAATAATGGTCCTTATAGGTATAATGCTGATATTCACGTACCATCCCCAGATAATTGTTCTTAAGAACTACAATCTTAACGGGAATGTTATGCTGATTCATAGTTGCAAGTTCCATCATGGACATCTGGAAGGAACCGTCGCCGCAGACAGCAATGACCTGCTTCTTTTTATCTGCCAGTTTGGCACCCATAGCTGCCGGGATGGAATATCCCATGGTGCCCATACCTCCTGATGTTAAAAATCTGCCATTCTTGACAATATGATAACCGCAGGACCAGATCTGATTCTGTCCTACATCTGCCACATAGATACCATCATCCTGCATTTTTTCTGACAATCTGGTAATAAAGGCAGCCGGATCCACATAAGCAGGATCTGGATTTCTTCTCGGCACCATAGTAGTCCTGTAGCCGTTCAGAGTTTCCACCCATGCATCATGCTCACAGGTAAAATCCTGGGAAAGCAGATCCTCAAAGATATGTTTTGCATCTCCTACAAGGGGAATGGTGGGACCTACATTCTTTCCGATTTCAGCAGGATCCACATCAATATGGATCAGCACTTTATTCTCTGTGATCAGATCAGGCTGACTGACTGCACGGTCTGCCACTCTTGCTCCTACCATGATCAAAAGGTCAGATTCATTCATGGCACGATTTGCATAGGGTTTCCCATTATTCCCCACCATACCGTAATACATATCATCTTGAGTCGGCATAACGCCGATTCCCATCATGGTGGAAACCACAGGAATCTTATGTTTTCCGGAAAACAGACGAAGTTCCTTTTCCGCATCCGATAACAGCACACCACCGCCTGCACAGATAATAGGGCGTTTTGCCTTTTCAAGCTCTGCCACCACCTTTTTGATCTGAACCGCATTTCCTTTTACGGTAGGTTTATAGGTTCGCATGGAAACACTTTCCGGATAAGAGAATTTTTTAAGTTCTGCATTCTGGATATCTATGGGTACATCAATCAGAACGGGACCTTTTCTTCCTGTGTTTGCAATATGAAAAGCTTCTTTAAATATCCTTGGTATGTCATTCACATTCTTAACCAGATAACTGTATTTTACAAAGGATTCCACGGCACCGGTAATATCAGCTTCCTGAAATACATCACTTCCAAGGAGCGCGGAATTGACCTGTCCGGTAATGCAGACAAGAGGAATGCTGTCTGCAAAAGCGGTAGCAATTCCTGTGATCACATTGGTCGCACCAGGACCCGATGTAACGGCACATACGCCAACCTTCCCGGAAACTCTGGCAAAACCGCTTGCTGCATGGGCAGCATTCTGCTCTGTCCTGATTAATATGGTCTGAATCGGTGATTCCAGTATGCTGTTATAAAAAGGACAAATAGCAACACCGGGATATCCAAATACATATTCAACTCCTTCTTCTTCCAAACATTTTACAATTGCATCTGCTCCAATCATCTTTTTATCCTCTCCACTTTATGTAATCATTTATTTAAATATCCCGAAGAAATTGGCAAGGGGTTCCACCACATCACCTAAATCCTTAATGGCACTGTTCAAACCTTCAAAATCTATTTCATCCATTTTTTTCATAATCTGCTGAATAGATTCAGAATTTTCCGTGATAAAAGAATCCATATTGTTGCCCATGGTGGTAATTGACTGACTCATCTGCGTCACGCTCTCAATTGCCGTATCCGCAAGAACAAGGGTTTCAGATACCTGTTCCATGATATCATTTGCCTGATTAACCGTCTTCATGACAGAGGGCACTATGACGAGCAGACAAACAGCCAGAACCACAGCAGAAACCACCGCCGCAAATGCTGCAATTCTTGAATAAAAAAGCTGTTTCTCCGAATGCTTAACAAGAGTCTCCAATAATTCTTTTTCTTCCATAAAAGATATCTCCTTTAACAATACTCAATCATCTATATTAAGAAGTTTTTTTGCTACCCTGACAGCCTCAGCCGCATCCTTTGAATAAGCATCCGCACCGATTTCATCGGCATAATCCTGGGTGATAACCGCTCCGCCAATCATCACTTTCGCTGTTATCTGTTGTTGCTTTGCATATTCAATCACATGCTTCATTTCCTGCATGGTAGTAGTCATCAGTGCCGACAGCGCAATAATTGCTGCGTGATGTTCTCTTGCCGCTTCTATGATTGTTTCTCTCGGAACATCCTTTCCCAGGTCAATAACACGGAAACCATAGTTTTTCAGCATCATTGCCACCAGATTTTTGCCGATATCATGAATATCTCCTGCAACCGTAGCTATTACTATCGCAGGCATCTCCTTCTGCTCCTGCCCGGAAGCAAGAAGCGGTTCCAGATACTCGATAGAAAGCTTCATAGCTTCTGCACTGGCAATAAGCTGTGGCAGAAAATATTTTCCTTTATCAAACAGAATGCCTAACTCATTGATTGCCGGAAGCAGCATTTGATTTAAAATATCCTGAGGTAATGTTCCGGATTCCACAGCGTTTTTCGTATGTTCTTTAATCTGCTTGCGGTTTCCTTTCATTACATCCTGATAAATCTGTTCCTGAGATAAAATGTTACCGGCTGAATTTGTTGCCTGTCCCGATTTATTCTGTAATTTCTGTTCTTCTTTTACGGATGATGTCACTGACTGAACCGCAACAGGCTTTCTTTCCTGATAAGCATTCATCCTCTCAATATAACGGATATCTGCTCCATCCTTATTCATCAGAAGATCAGCGGCAAAAGCCGTATTCACAAGAAGATCCTGCGAAGGATTGGCAATCGCCATGGTCAGCCCCTGCTGAATCGCCATGGTCAGAAAAGCTGTGTTGACAAAGCTTCTTTCCGGCAATCCAAAGGAAATATTGGACAGACCGCATATCGTGGCAAATCCGTTTTCCTTACAGTAACGGATTGTCTCCAGAACCTTTTTTGCCGCATCAGGATTGGCACCCACGGTAGCAACAAGGCCATCCACTATGATATCTTCTTTAGACATTCCAAGTTCAAAAGCTTTCTTAACTATTTTTTCTATAATTGCAATCTTTTCCTCAAGGCTTGCAGGAAGTCCTGCATCCGAAAGAGGAAGAAGAATAAACATGGCACCGTACTTTTTCACAATGGGAAGGAGCTTTTCAAGTTTTTCCGATTCCGCAGAAACTGAGTTGATCAAAGCCCTGCCGGGGTACCTGCGAAGAGCTGCCTCAAGCACATCCACATGACTGGAATCCAGAGATAACGGAAGGGAGCTTGCCATTGTCACTTCATCTAAAACCTTAAGCATCGTATCCTTTTCATCAATGCCGCTC
>JBJEMT010000076.1:0-5320 GCA_051879815.1 Suilimivivens sp.
TTGTAAAAGGAAATGCAAGCGGTATGGCAGTAGGTCTTCCGGATGGACAGATGGGAAATTCAGAGGTCGGTCACTTAAATATGGGTGCCGGACGTATCGTATATCAGGAGCTTACCAGAATAACCAAGGAGATTCAGGACGGTACGTTCTTCGAAAATCCTGCTTTGTTAAAGGCTGTTGAGAACTGCAAAAAGAATGATTCCGCACTTCATATGTTCGGATTGTTATCAGATGGCGGTGTACACAGCCACATCACCCATCTTTACGGACTTCTGGAACTGGCTAAAAGAAACGGTCTTTCTAAAGTATATGTACATTGTTTTCTGGATGGTCGTGACACACCTCCGGCAAGCGGCAAAGGCTATGCAGAGCAGTTGGAAGCTGAAATGAAGAAGATTGGTGTGGGTGAGATTGCTTCCGTAACAGGTCGTTATTATGCAATGGACAGAGATAACAATTATGACAGAGTGAAGCTTGCCTATGATGCATTGACAAAGGGAGAAGGTTTAACCGCAGAAAGCGGTCCTGCCGGTATTCAGGCATCCTATGACAGAGAGGAAACAGATGAATTTGTAAAGCCTACTGTTGTAGTGAAGGATGGCAAACCTGTTGCCACCATTAAGGACAAGGATTCCGTTATCTTCTTTAACTTCAGACCTGACAGGGCAAGAGAAATCACAAGATCCTTCTGTGATGATGATTTCAAGGGCTTTGACAGAGGAGCCAGACTTGATCTTACTTATGTATGTTTCTCCGATTATGATCCTACCATTCCGAACAAGGAGGTTGCATTCCATAAGATTTCCGTTACCAATACCTTTGGTGAGTGGCTGGCTGCCAACAATATGAAGCAGGCAAGAATTGCAGAGACAGAGAAGTATGCACATGTCACTTTCTTCTTTAACGGTGGTGTGGAAACACCCAATGAAGGAGAGGACAGAATTCTGGTTAATTCTCCCAAGGATGTTGCTACTTATGATCTGAAGCCTCAGATGAGCGCTTACGAAGTCTGCGACAGACTGGTAGAGGCAATCAAGTCGCAGAAATATGATGTGATCATCATCAACTTTGCGAATCCCGATATGGTTGGTCATACAGGAGTGGAGGAAGCTGCAATCAAAGCAGTAGAAGCGGTTGATGAATGTGTGGGTAAGGCTGTGGAAGCAATCAAGGAAGTTAACGGACAGATGTTCATCTGTGCTGACCATGGTAATGCAGAACAGCTTGTGGATTATGAAACCGGTGCGCCTTTTACGGCACATACCACAAACCCGGTTCCCTTCATTATTGTAAATGCAGATCCCTCTTATACTTTAAGAGAGGGCGGCTGTCTGGCAGATATCGTTCCTACCCTGATCGAATTGATGGGTATGAAACAGCCTGAGGAAATGACCGGAAAGTCTTTGCTGATTAAGAAATAATTAAATTTAAGCTAATAGGAATATTAAGAAGGGCAGTTCGTGATGCGAACTGCCTTTTTTATCTAATCTTAAGAGAACCTAAAGATAGTCTTAACATTATCCTGCCTCCGTTGACATGAAAATATCGGTTTGATAACATAAAAACATCATAAGTGTACTAATAAACTTAGTACACATCCGGAATGTTCAAATTGAAACGATAGCTTTGGAAAGGGGAAAGGTATGATACTCATAGATTTTAAGGACAGCCGCCCAATCTATGAACAGGTGGTAGAGAAGTTCAGAATGTTGATCCTGAAGGGCGCCATTGTTCCCGATGAAAAATTGCCTTCTGTGAGAAATCTGGCAGTAGAATTGTCAATTAATCCCAACACCATACAGCGTGCCTATGGAGAGCTGGAACGGCAGGGCTATATTTATACCGTCAAAGGAAAAGGCAACTTTGCATCAGGCAGTGCAAAACTGCTCGTGCAATATAAGGAAGAAATAAAAAGCCGGCTGAAAGAACTCTGTGAAACGGCTGTTTCCGTTGGGATGACAGAGGAAGAACTGATTAGTAATATCAGAGAGTGGAGGAAACTATGATTGAGATTAGAAATGTAAGTAAAGCATTTGACAACATAAAGGCAGTAGATGATGTCAGTGTTTCCATTAAAGAAAATACCGTGTTTGGACTGATCGGTACGAATGGCGCCGGTAAGAGTACCGTTCTTCGTATGATAGCAGGCGTGTTGGAACCGGATGAAGGAGAAATAGCCATTGACGGTCTTCCGGTTTTTGACAATATGGAAGCCAAGCGGAAACTTTATTTTATCGCAGACGAACCCTACTTTTTTGCTAACAGTAATGCTGCGGATGCGCAGAAATATCTTTCCAGCATTTATCCGGAATTTTCCAAAGAGGATTTCTATAACTATCTTGTGAATTTCGGTCTGGATAAGAAACGCAAGATCAATACCTATTCCAAGGGTATGAAGAAGCAGCTGGCGCTCATTTGCGGTATATGCAGTAACACGAAATACCTGCTTTGTGATGAAACCTTTGACGGTCTTGATCCGGTTATGCGTCAGGGCATCAAAAGCATTTTTGCGAGTGAAATGGAAAAAAGAGGCATGACACCTGTGATTGCTTCTCATAACTTAAGGGAGCTTGAGGATATCTGCGATCATGTGGGTCTTTTGCATAAAGGCGGTGTGCTGCTCTCCAAGGATCTTGAGGATATGAAGTGCAATATTCAGAAAATACAGTGCGTGTTCAGTTCAAGTGAGGATGAAGCCAGAGCTATCGCTTCTCTTGATATCATGAAGAATGAAAAGAGAGGTTCTTTAAATACGCTTACTGTGCGGGGAAACAAGGCGGAGATTCTGGCAATTTTTGCCACGGTGAATACGGTATTTTTTGAGGCGCTGCCTTTATCCCTGGAGGAAATCTTTATCAGTGAAACGGAGGTTGTGGGCTATGACATCAAAAAACTCATTTTGGGCTAGTATCAAGGAAAACAATAAAAGAAGGATCTGGCTGTGGCTTGTAGCTGCCCTTACCTATGTGATCGCTTTTCCTACCGTAATAGCCATAAGAATAAGCCAGGTAAAAACGAATGAAGCTTATCTGTTAGAAACATTGGGAGAAAGCCTCGGCAGAGAAACCATTCATAACGACCTGGTCAATCAGATGCTGGGATGCTTCGGTGTCAATAATTATGTACTGATGGCGGTGGCTTCCCTGTTTGCGGTCATCAGTGCCATTCAGGGATTTGGCTACCTGTATCATAGAAGAAAAATAGATTTTTACATGGGAATGCCGGTAAAACGCAGCAGACGTTTTCGTGTCATTTGGCTCAACGGCGTACTCATCTATCTGATTCCCAGCCTTCTCGGTACTCTGCTTGGATGGCTGATTGCAGCGGCAAATGGCACCATGACGGCAGCGGTTTTTACTGAGAGTATAACAGCTTACGGATTGTTACTGTGTCTTTATCTTGGTGTATATCATCTTACTATCCTGGTGGTCATGCTGACAGGTAATGTAATCATTACCTGCATGGGAACAGCAGTTTTTTTCCTGTATGAATTAGCTGTAAGGGCACTTTTATCAGGCTATAAGGCGATGTTTTACAAATCCTTTGTCTATCGGGACGATTTTGTGACTCCGGTACTTTCGCCTTTTGCCCTGTATATTACTTATGCAGCCAGACATAATGACGGACTTGGAAACGGATTTGCAACGGTGGTTTATCTGCTGCTGTTTGCCGCAGCGGCAGGAGTTATTGCCTATGTATGCTATTTAAAACGGCCTGCGGAAGCGGCAGGAAAAGCCATGGCATTCAAGCTTCCACAGCCTTTTATCAAAATTTTCCTTGCCGTGCCGGTAACACTGCTTGCAGGCTATGTTGTCAGTCGTGCGGTAGGCTATGATCCCGTATGGGGAGAAGGCAGCGTGGGATTTGTTGCTTTTACCATGATGATCGTTCTTGTCGTGGTATGTTGCCTGATTCAGGTACTGTATGAGTTTGATATAAGAGGAATTTTCCACAAGAAGCTTCATATCTTAATATCGGCAGCGGCAGTGACGGTTATTTTTCTGGTATTCCGTTATGATGCCTTGGGCTATGATACTTATCTGCCGAAGGTGGAAAATGTGGCAAGCGCAGCTGTCATTACTCCTTATGAGTACAGCTATTATGGAGGCAATAATTATTTTAATGAGGATCTCGAATATGTTGCAAAAGATAAATTTATCATGGATAACATGTATCTTACGGATATTGGCGCAGTTAACAAGCTGCTGAAAAAGTCAATAGAAACATTTGATGAATATGAGAATTTAAATCAGCTTTATACAAAGGAAGATGCATGCTGGTATACCCTTGAGGTGGTTTACCGCATGGACGGCAGAAGAACGGTGAGCAGAAGGGTTTATGCAGATCTGAATGATCCGGAGACTATGGAACTGCTTGACAGGATTCAGGACTCTGACGAATATATAAGCGGTGCTTACATCAGCATGGCAGAAAATCTTGACAGACTTCTTGCAGCCGGAAATGAAAATAACAGAATTACAATAACCTACGGTACCAATATCTACAATCAAAAGCTTACAAGTAAGGAAGCTGCGGAACTTTTGGCACTATACAAAGAGGACATTAAAGAGAGCAGTTTCTCCGAAATGAGAGAAAGTATTCCTACGGGAAGCCTGAGAATCAATATTGAGAAGCGGAGAGTAAATTATTCATCTTATGTTGGTTCGGAAATCAGAATATATCCTTTTTATACAAAATGTGTGGAATATCTGAAGGCAAAAGGTATCTATATGGAGAACTTCCTGAATCTTGAGGATGTGGAAAAAATTCAGGTTACCAATTATAACTTTGAAATTCAACAGCAGGAACAGGGCAATCTGTCCGAAGATGTTTCCTATGATGCAGAAGGCAATATAGCAATGGCGGTAGAGCAGGAGTACATTGCCGACGCTTCCGAATATATCCGCAATGCAGTCTACGATAAAGAAGAAGATATCAGGCAAATCTGTGACAAAATCTATCCTTCCGAGTGGATCTATTCGGGATGGGGGATGGATGCTCAGGCAGAGGAAAGCTATTCTGTTATTGTGTATTTTAAACCGGAGAAGAGTGTGGATGGCATGGGAATTGCTAACTATGTATTCCTGAAGGGTGAAACACCGGAATTTGTGAGGAAAGATACGGTGTATGAGGAATGAACTCATCAATAAAACTGAATAAGCGCAACAAAATACTATTTTAATACAAATAATACTAATAATTCCGCAAAAAAATAAAAGACGGATTATTAGTATTATTTTTTATAAAAATGGATTTCTATAATTGAATTGTTGAAAAATCACAAATGTTAAAAAATGGTACAAATTTCCTAAAAAAATAT
>JBJEMT010000077.1:0-5310 GCA_051879815.1 Suilimivivens sp.
ACCCTCCAATATCCATATTTCTTATCCGCTGTCCAATGGAGTGATCGCTGATATTAAAAATATGGAACTTCTTGTGAAATATTTTATCAATGATCTTTCAAGAAGTAATGTAAAGCCATCAGACTACTATATTGCGGTCCCTTTTGATATTACAGAGGTAGAAAAAAGAGCTTTCTATGATCTGATCAAGGAAGCAGGCGTGAAAGCCAAAAAAATTCTGGTGGTTGAAAAGGCTGTTGCTGACGGACTTGGTCTTGACATTGATGTAAAGAATGCGCAGGGGGTTCTGACAGTAAATGTAGGTTATGATACGACGGAAATTTCTATTTTATCTCTTGGCGGTATCGTTTTAAGCAAGCTGATCAAGGTAGGCGGACTTAAGTTTGATGACGCCATCCGCAGTGCGGTACGTAAGGAGTTTAGTCTGATCATTGGAGGTAAAACAGCGGAAAATGTTAAAATGTCTTTAAAGGATCTTGAAAAAGAAGGGAAAGGCGCTGTCGTTTACGGCCGTGATATTGTAACGGGACTTCCGGTTGAGAGAGAACTTCCTACAGCAATGATCGATGAATGTCTGATTGAACATTTCCGTACAATCATTGACAGTATTAAGGTAATACTGGAGAGAACGCCTCCGGAGCTTGCAGCAGATATTTACAGACACGGTATTTATCTGACTGGTGGGGCATCTCAGGTAAATCATCTTGCTGAGTTGATTCATAAGGGAACCGGTCTGAAGGTAAACATATCCGAGAATCCGGTGACAAGTGTTGCACTTGGACTTGCAAAAATCATCAAGGATGATAATTATAAGTCAGTTGCTTACGCTATTGAAGGAATGAGTAAATGAGTCCTATAGTAAAAAGAAAAGGAGAAAAGTTTACATTACCCGGTAAATATCTCCTTTTTATTTTAACAATTGTTTGTACGGGTTTGATTATATTGACTTTCAGTACCAACTTCTTAAGTGCGCCTATCAGCGCAGTGGGAGGCTTTGTTATTGTACCATTGCAGGAAGGAATCAGTAAGGCAGGTTCCTGGCTGAATACACGTTCCGAAGAACTTGTGGAGATACGGTCATTACTCCGGGAAAATGAAGAATTAAAAGCGCAGGTAGATGAGCTCACTATGGAGAATATCCGGCTGCAGCAGGATAGATACGAACTGACGAATCTTCGGGAACTGTATGATCTGGATGCTCAGTATGATGAATATGAAAAAATAGGTGCCAGGGTGATTGGGAAGGATACCGGAAACTGGTTTCATTCTTTTACCATTAACAAAGGTTATGAGGATGGGCTTACTGTTGACATGAATGTAATGGCAGGAAGCGGACTGGTCGGAAGGATCATATCTGTGGGACCAAACTGGTCAAAGGTCATGGCGATTATTGCTGACAATTCTAATACCAGCGGTATGGTATTGTCAACCTCTGATAATCTGATTGTAACAGGTGATCTTGAGCTTTATGCAGACGGTTTTATCAGTTTTGAAAAGCTTGTAGACAGTGCAGACAGAGTGGTGGAAGGAGATAAAATTGTTACTTCGAATGTCAGTGATAAGTATCTGCCCGGTATTTTGATCGGGTACATATCTTCCATCAATGTGGATTCCAATAACCTGACAAAGTCAGGACTGATCACGCCTGCGGTAGATTTCGAACATCTGGAAGAGGTTCTTGTTATTACAGAAACAAAACAGACTGTAGGAGAGGATGAATGAGAAGATTTATAGTTTCTTTTCTGCTTATTATTTCCTGCTTTGTATTACAAAGCACAGTTTTTAAGGCAATTTCATTTGGCGGTATTATTCCTAATCTGATGATTGTCCTGACGGCTTCCTTTGGATTTATGAGAGGTGAAAAGTCGGGACTTCTGTTCGGATTTTTCTGTGGACTTTTATCTGATATTTTCTTTGGAAATGTTATTGGTCTGTATGCCATGATTTACATGTATATAGGCTATGGCAACGGGAAGTTCAACAGTATTTTTTATCCGGAAGATATCAAATTACCGCTTGCGTTGATTCTTGTCAGTGATCTTTCCTATGGTTTTCTTTGTTATGTGATTTTATTTCTGCTAAGAGGCAGATTCCATTTTGGATATTATCTGGTACATATTATTTTACCGGAAATGGTTTATACCATAGTTGTAACTTTACTGCTTTATCCCTTTGTATTGTGGATAAATAAGAAGCTGGAAAACAGAGAACAAAGGAGCGCAAGAAAATTTGTTTGAGGATTTCAAAGAAAATTTTTTGAATATGATCACATCCCGTACGTTTATACTGGTACTTGTTATGATATTAATCGCAGCTGCTATCATCAACAGATTATTTGATCTGCAGATTGTAAATGGTGAAAAATATCTTGATTCTTTCCAGACTAAGATCATGAAGGAAAGAACCATTCCGGGAAGCCGTGGCTGTATCTATGACAGAAACGGGAATCTTCTCGCTTATAATGAACTTGCACATTCTGTGACGATCGAGGATGTTTATGAAAGCGGTAAGATGAAAAATTACAATCTGAACAGTACGATCTATACTCTGATTAAGATGATTGAAAGAAATGGAGATACCACAGTCAGCGACTTTAAGATCATGCTGGATCAGAATAATAATTATGTATTTACCGTGGAAGGCACTAAATTATACAGATTTCTGGCAGATGTTTATGGGCACACTACAATAGACAAGCTGGAGGAAAAGGAAAAAACCGCAACGGCAAAAGAAGTGGTTGAATACCTTTGCGGCTGGGACCGGTTCAGAATCGGACAGTATACCGAAGATGACAGCAAGGATACTTTTGTGCCCGGAAATGGTTATACCAAGGATGAGATGTTAAAAATACTTACTATCCGCTATGATATGAATACCAATTCTTTTCAGAAATATATTGCCACAACAGTGGCTACTGATGTCAGCGAGGAAACCGTTGCGGTCATTATGGAAAATTGCAATGAACTTGAGGGCGTATCCATTGTTGAGGATACAATCCGCAAATATGTTGACAGTATTTATTTTTCACAGATTATTGGTTATACCGGCAAGGTTGACCAGGATGATTTAAAGGAATTACAGGATGAAAACGGTGAAAGCTCTTACGACTTGAATGATACTGTGGGAAAACTGGGTATTGAAAAGTCTATGGAATCCTGGCTTCAGGGGAAAAAGGGAAGTGAGACCGTATTTGTTAATAATATGGGTAAAGTCATTGAAATCAGCAATTATGTAGAGTCCATGGCAGGCAATGATGTATATCTGACTATTGATAAGGATCTGCAGATAGCTGCTTACAAAATTCTGGAACAGAACCTTGCGGGCATTTTGTGTACCAATATTATTAATGCAAAAGAGTTCGATACGGAAAATGTCAGCAGCAGTAAGATCAAGATTCCTATCTATGATGTATATTTTGCATTGATCAATAACAATATTATTGATACAGAGCATTTTGAAGAGGCAAATGCCGGTGAAAATGAAAGGGCAGTATATGAAAGTTTCCTTGCAAGAAAAGAAAAAGTATTTGATACATTGAACTCAGAGCTGCTTGTTGATAAGACACCATATGAAAAACTTAAGACGGAATATCAGGTTTATGAAAGCTTTATAGCAAAACTGCTTTATAATAACGGAATTATTGATAGAAGCAAAGTTGATGCGGAAGATGAAACCTATATTGCATGGACAAAGGATGAAGTCATCAGCTTAAATGAATATTTAAATTATTGTATCGCCCGAAACTGGATTGATGTCACAAAACTTGACTTGAACAGTCAATATTCTGATTCGGAAGAAATTTATTCCCAGATTGTATCCTATATATTTGAACAGCTTCAGGATAACAAGGATTTTGCAAAAAATATTTATAAATATATGATCAAGGACGACACCATTTCCGGCCGTCAGATCTGTCTGATCCTTCTGGAACAGGATCTTGTTGATATTGACGAGGAAGAGAGCAGTAAATTGAAGAGTGGTGCTATTTCAGCATTCAATTTTATGATGAACCGTATTCAGAATCTGGATATTACACCTGCACAGCTCGCCCTTGATCCCTGCAGCGGATCTATGGTCATCACAGATGTAAAAACAGGTGATGTGCTGGCCCTTGTTTCTTATCCGGGATATGATAATAATAAAATGGCAAATGGTGTTGATGCAGAATATTTTGCACAGCTGCAAAACGATCTTTCAACACCTATGATCAATTATGCCACACAGCAGAGAACAGCACCCGGTTCCACTTTTAAAATGGTATCGGCAACGGCAGGCTTAAAAGAAGGCACAATCACAACTTCATCTACTTTTACCTGTACTGGTCAGTTCAATGAGATTGATCCGCCTCCAAAATGTTGGATATACGGCAAAGGAAGTCACGGTGCTTTAAATGTAACAGGGGCAATCAAGAATTCCTGTAATGTTTTCTTTTATGAATTGGCATATAGGCTTGGCATGGTAGATGGCAGTTATTCTTCCGAGGCAGGACTTGAGAAGCTTGCAGTTTATGCGGATATGTATGGTCTTTCTGAAACTTCCGGCGTGGAAATTGAAGAGTATTCCCCTCAGATATCTGATACGGATGCTGTTCGTTCAGCAATTGGACAGGGCTCTAACAACTTTACTACAGTGGGACTTGCCAGATATGTTACCACCGTTGCAAACAGTGGTACCTGCTATAACATGACACTGGTTGATAAAATTACGGATCGAAGCGGTAATCTTCTTTTGGAAAACAGTGCGGAGGTACGAAATAATGTGGAATTAACGGATTCTGAGTGGAATGCCATTCATACAGGTATGCGCCAGGTAGTTGAGGCAAAATCATATTATAGTGATCTTAGTGTAAATGTTGCAGGAAAAACAGGTACGGCAGAAGAAAGTAAAAGCCGTGCAAATCATGCATTATTTCTCTGTTATGCGCCCTATGAGGATCCTGAAATTGCCATTGCTACGAGAATTGCCTATGGTTATTCTTCCGATTATGCGGCACGAACCACCAAAGATGTTATCAGTTATTATTTTGATCTTGCTGATGAAGAGGATTTGATAACAGAAAGTGCAGCACAGCTTGAGGCAAGTACTGCACAGACTGACTAGAAGGAGTAGTAATTTGAAAAATTCAGTAATTATTAAGAGCTTTCCAAACGGTATTGTACTTCATCTTGATCCGGAGCCTGCATTTCAGGAGCTGCTTTTGGAAGTTTCAATGAAATTCAAAGAATCCAGAAGCTTTTTTAAAGATGCGAAAATGGAACTTTCCATCAAGGGAAGAAAACTTACGGACGAGGAAGAAAAGCAGATATTGAA
>JBJEMT010000078.1:0-22230 GCA_051879815.1 Suilimivivens sp.
CGGATGATGGTGTACTGTCGTTATCATCATCGTCCTTGTCTTTCTTTTCTTTCAGCGGTTTCTTTCCATGAGCTTCCCTGTCTTCGTTGACAAGTTTAAATTTATAGCACTCCATCAGGATATGGGAAAATATCTGTTCAAAAAGATCTGTATCCTTAAAGCGTCTGGTATAGTTTTTCCCGAACGTAGAAAAATGTGGCACCTTATCCATCATATCCAAACCAAGAAACCATCGGTATCAATGCTTTTTCAGCCCCTACTGCGTAACAAAGGGCATGAAAAAAGCGGGCAAGAAACGCTTTGTTTCCTACTCGCTCTTTTCTGCACCCTGTATGACAGCTACCCTATTTCAGTTTGTTGGTTGATACTGTTTTATGAGTAGCTACCATTGAGCGCCGCTTTTTTGTCTTTCATTTTCTATTTAGGCCTTACCGTCAGAACCAAGTACGTTCACGATCTTGTGAGCAACCATGTCCTTAACAGCCTGACGAGCGGGCTTCAAGTACTGGCGAGGATCAAAGTGATCCGGATGCTCTGCAAAGTACTTACGGATATTACCTGTCATTGCGAGACGGATATCGGAGTCGATATTGATCTTACATACTGCAAGCTGTGCTGCCTTACGGAGCTGTTCTTCCGGAATACCTACTGCATCAGGCATATTGCCGCCATACTGGTTCACCATCTTTACGAATTCCTGAGGAACGGAAGAAGAACCATGAAGAACGATAGGGAAACCGGGAAGACGCTTAATGCACTCCTCCAATACGTCAAAACGAAGCGGAGGGGGAACTAAGATACCTTCAGCGTTTCTGGTACACTGAGCTGCTGTAAATTTGTAAGCTCCATGAGAGGTACCGATAGCAATTGCAAGAGAGTCACAGCCTGTTCTGTCAACAAACTCTTCAACCTCTTCGGGACGGGTATACATTTCCTTACCGGATTCTACAACTACTTCATCCTCTACACCGGCTAATGTTCCAAGCTCTGCCTCAACAACTACACCATGTGCATGTGCATATTCTACAACCTGCTTGGTGAGTGCGATATTGTCCTCGAAGGACTTGGAAGATGCATCGATCATAACGGAAGTAAATCCGCCGTCAATACAGGATTTGCACAGTTCAAAGCTGTCACCATGGTCTAAGTGAAGAGCGATCGGAATCTGAGGATTCTCTGCTACTGCTGCCTCTACTAACTTAACCAGATAGGTGTGGTTAGCGTAAGCACGTGCTCCCTTGGAAACCTGAAGAATAACAGGGCTGTTAAGTTCGCCTGCTGCCTCAGTAATACCCTGAACGATCTCCATGTTGTTTACGTTGAATGCACCGATTGCATAACCGCCATCGTATGCCTTCTTAAACATTTCGGTTGTTGTAACTAATGGCATTTTAACTCATCCTTTCTTTATTATGATTCTGGAATTTATTACCTATTTCTTATGATAACAGATTCTTCTAAAAAAAGAAAGAACTGCACCCACAAAGTGCAGTTCTTTTATCATTATTAAGCCTTGTTGATAGAACCGAAGATTTCCATCTTTTCCTTAACAGTAGCCTTGAT
The DNA here is from genome assembly GCA_051879815.1 of Suilimivivens sp. Taxonomy (GTDB): domain Bacteria; phylum Bacillota; class Clostridia; order Lachnospirales; family Lachnospiraceae; genus Suilimivivens. The sequence continues at coordinate 1,564 of JBJEMT010000078.1, forward strand.
TGCTTCAAAACCGGGAGCAAGAAGCTTACGGGGATCGTATCCCTTACCCTGCTGATCCTTACCGGCTTCAATGTATTCACGTGTTGCTGCTGCGAAGGATAACTGGCATTCGGTATTTACGTTGATCTTGGCAACTCCCAAAGAAATAGCCTTCTTGATCATATCTGTAGGAATACCGGTACCTCCGTGAAGAACCAAAGGCATGTCCCCTGTCAGCTGCTGAATAGCATCCAGAGTTTCAAAAGATAATCCCTTCCAGTTTTCAGGATATTTGCCATGGATATTACCGATACCTGCTGCCAGGAAATCGATTCCGAGATCGGCGATAGCCTTGCACTCCTTAGGATCTGCGCATTCGCCCATACCGATAACGCCGTCCTCTTCACCACCGATAGAACCAACCTCTGCTTCTACAGAAATTCCCTTTGCATGAGCTGCTGCAACTAATTCTGTAGTCTTAGCTACGTTCTCCTCAATAGGATATTTGGAACCGTCAAACATAACAGATGAAAAACCGGCTTCGATACACTTATAGCAGTGTTCATAGCTGCCGTGATCCAGATGAAGAGCTACAGGAACTGTGATATTCTGATCCTTGATAAGGCCGTTAACCATTCCAACTACTACGTCATAGCCGCCCATATATTTGCCTGCACCTTCGGATACACCAAGAATAACAGGTGAGTTGTTTTCCTGTGCTGTTAACAGGATTGCCTTGGTCCACTCCAGGTTGTTGATGTTGAACTGTCCAACAGCATAGTGGCCAGCTTTTGCTTTCTGAAGCATTTCTGTTGCTGAAACTAACATTTTATTTACCTCCGTTAAATTTATAACATACTTATCGGTTCATATTATAACCTATTCCCTTTAAAAAAGGAACATCATTTATAAATATTTTTCAGTTTTCATTTTCCGATGCAGGTACACGAATCTGAAGCGCCTGCTTGAAAACCTGAATTGCCACCTCTTTGTGTATTCCGCCGTATTCGCCGTCCAGCGTCCAGGCAACTTCCTCCTCTGCTGTGATTTTCAGCGAGGAGGCTTTAAAACAGTACATTAAATCCGTATTGATATTTCGGTTGAGAAGTGCTGCCATAATCGTATTTAACTCCACGGGATTGGCAGGCCTTCTGATCAATGTGACCTCAAATTCACCGTCATCAAGCTGCACATATTTACCGGTAATCCTCTTAAACCCTCCCACGGAAAGAGAATTGGTGATCATGCCAAAAATAAAATCACCTTCCAGAACCTGATCATCATATTCCACTTTCATGGGATAAGATTTGATACTGGAAAGACGTCTCATCCCCTCCAGAATATAAGCCATATGACCGAGAATATTCTTTATATCCTGTCTGGTTTCATAGGACACCTCCGTAAATAAGCCAAAGGCTGCACAGTACACAAAAATATCATCGTTAAAACCGCCGATATCACAGCCGAAATTCTGTCCCTCTACAATCACCCGTGCAGCCTGCGCCATGTTTTTGGGGATACCGAGACTTCCCGCAAAATCATTGGTCGTTCCTGCCGGTACATAGCCGATGGGCAGCCTTTTCTCACACTGCATCATTCCCGTAACCACTTCATCCAGAGTACCGTCACCGCCACTGCACGCAATGATATCGTAGTATCCAACTTTTCTTTCCGTAACAGCTTTTATCCCATCTCCGGCTGCCTGGGTCGGATATGCAGTTACCTCATAACCGGCTTTTACAAAAATATCTATCAGATCAAGCAGGTTACTTCGTATCTGAGCCTTCCCTGCCTTTGGATTATAAATAAAAAGCATTTTTTTCTTTTCCATACTTCCTCCAAAACAAAAGCGCCTCACAATACGTGCGGCGCTTGAAATTTCCTATTCAGTTTTGCCGCTGAGGTAATCCGCAATATGTTCTACTGCTTCCTGCTCATCCTTACCTTCTGCAACTATTGTAACATTTTCCCCCTGGTTCAATGCCATACTCATCATTCCCATGATGCTCTTTGCATTTACTTTTTTACCTTCCGCAACAAGATGTATGCTGCTTTCATGTCTGCTCGCAATCTGTACCAGCATGGCAATAGGTCTTGCGTCAAAATCCTCTGCCATCTTAATTTCAATAGACTTTTCGATCATATTTTCTCCTCCTTTAGACTCGAATCTTGTCGGCTATTTCACTCAACTTTCGTAATCTATGGTTTACGCCGGATTTACCTACCGGCGGATTTAAGTAACCGCCCAATTCCTGAAGGGAGCTTTCCGGATGAGACAACCTGACAAGAGCCATTTCCTGAAGATTGTCCGGCAGACCCGAAAGACCTATGTGCCTCTGAATAAGCCGGATATCCTCTATCTGCTTACTCGCGGCATTTACTGTCTTAGTAATATTTGCCGTTTCACAATTTACCTGTCTGTTAATGGAATTGCGCATTTCTTTTTCTATCCTTAAATTTTCCAGATTCATTAAGGATAGATGTGCGCCTATTACATTCAGCAGATCAACAATTCCTGCGCCTTCCTTCAGATACACAACATAGTATTTTTTGCGTCTTACCACCTTAGCCTCGATTTCAAAGCTATGTATGGTCTCCTGAATCTGCTTTGCCTGCGCTTCATGCTCGCAAACAAATTCCAAATGATACCCTTTCCTTGGATCACTCATGGAACCGACACATAAAAAGGCCCCTCTTAAATAAGCACGTCTGCAACAGCTATTCCTGATGAGAATAGGGCTGACTCCTTCCTGCGGCAATCTGAGCTGTTTGTCCCCATCAAACATTTTGATCGCCTGCAGCGCCTTTTCTATACCAGTTCCCATAATAAATGTTTTTTTCCATAATGTAAAGTACTTTCTGGAAACCACTTCATTTTCTGAATGTAAAACAATCTCTTTTTTGCCTTCTTTATCCTGGCTGATCCTGCATCCAAAGTCTATGATCGCTGCCAGTTCTGCCAGTTGGCAATGTCTGGAGCCCGGAATTACTTTTTCCAGCTCTTCCTTTACTTCCGTTGAAAATGACATATTCCACTATCCTTATATCTGTCTTTAAACGCCTTGTCCCACATCACGATGTGCGATTTTAAGACCGTAATTTCCTTTATTCTTCATTCTGCTGTACAATTCATTCGCCAGAGTAACACTTCTGTGTTTTCCACCGGTACAACCGATTCCGATCACCAGCTGGTACTTGCCTTCCTTAACGTAATTTGGAATCAGAAATCCCAGCATATCGCAAAGCTTGTCGATAAAAATCTCCGCTTCCGGAAAGCTCATGACATAGTTCTGTACTTCTTTATCATTTCCTGTTTTATACTTCAGTTCATCTATATAAAAGGGATTTGGCAAAAAACGCACATCAAATACAAGATCTGCATCCGCCGGAATGCCATGCTTAAATCCAAAGGATAAGATAGTTACCATAAGGCTGTTGTATTCTTCATTCTGTACAAAGATACGGTCTATCTCTTCCTTCAGTTCACGGGTCAGCAGCTTGGAGGTATCTATCACATAATCAGCTTTGCTTCGAATATCCTCCAGGATTTTTCTTTCCTTATAAATACCATCCTCTACCCTTCCGTCAGGTGATAAAGGATGCATCCTTCTGGTTTCCTTATAACGCTTTAAGAGAACCTGATCATTTGCTTCCATAAAAAGAATTTCAAAACTGTATCCGTTTCCCTTTAATTTTTCAAGAACCTTTTGTGCATCCTCAAAAGGCTGGTCCACACGTACGTCAAGTCCGAGAGCCACTTTGCTGACCTCGCTGTTAGGCATGGCAATCAGCTCCACAAACTTTTCGATCAACGGTACAGGCAGATTATCCACGCAATAAAACCCGGCATCTTCCAGCATCCGAAGCGCCGTACTTTTACCGCCACCACTCATTCCTGTTACCACTACAAACCTCATGATGCTCCTCCCTAAAAATTGCCAAGATAAATAATTTCCTTTTCCAGGGAAACTCCAAATTTATCCTTTACCCTTTCCTGTACTTCCGCTATAACATCCGCCACATCAGTAGCAGATGCCTTTCCTGTATTGACTATAAATCCACAATGTTTTTCAGATACTTTGGCTCCTCCTATCGAGTATCCCCTCAGTCCTGCATCCATGATCAGCTTGCCTGCAAAATAGCCTTCCGGTCTTTTAAAGGTACTTCCTGCAGAGGGAAATTCCAACGGCTGCTTTGCTCGGCGCTTTGCATTCAGCTCTTCCATCTTCTTTTGGATTTCTTCTCTATTGCCTTCTCTCAACCTGAATATTACCTGCAGGACTACAAAATGGCGGTTCTTGATGATGCTGGTCCTGTAGCCGAATTCCATAGTAGAATTACTGAGTTCAAGGACTTCCCCATCCTCCGAAAGAACAGTAACACTTTCTACCACCTGCTTCATTTCTCCTCCATAAGCCCCGGCATTCATGACGGCTCCGCCGCCGATCGTTCCGGGAATACCGGAAGCAAACTCAAGCCCTGTAAGCCCGTGCTCAAAGGCACTTCTTGCTGCCTGTGAGAGCAAGGCACCACTTTGGACTTTCATGACAGTTCCTTCCACATCAATTTGATTAAATTTATCGCTTATTTGAAGGATAACTCCCTGATAGCCCTGGTCACTTACCAGAAGATTACTGCCGTTTCCAAGAATAAAGTACTCTATTCCCACCTGATTAAAATAGGGAATCAGCCTGATCAGCTGCTCCTCTGTACTGATTCTGATAAAGCATGATGCTTCTCCGCCAATCCGGAAAGTAGTATGCTTATACATGGGTTCATCCTTTAGAATATCTTCCCTGGGCACATAGCCTTCAATAAATTCATAAACCGCCGCGCTTAATTCCTGCACCTTTACACCTGCTATTCTATGAAATATCATTCATTATTTTCCACTTCATCCAGTATTAACTTGGCTGCTCCGTAAATGCCCGCATCATTTCCCAGAGTTGCCAGAGAAAACTTCACCTGCCTGCTGCCATGAAAAACATTCTTCTCATAATGAGGTCTGATAAAGTCAATAAGGACTTCTCCTGCCCTGGATACACCGCCACCGATCACGATAGCTTCAGGATTGACTACACATGCTATGGATGCCAGTGCATCTCCAAGGTATTTACCAAACTTTTCTGCCACTTCGACTGCAAGAGGATCTCTTGCCTTTACTGCGTCAAATACCGTCTTCGCAGATACTTCCTGACCACGGAGTACACTGTCCTTATCACTTGATGAGAGCAGCTGGTTAGCCAGTCTTGTAATACCGGTTGCTGAAGAATACTGCTCAAGGCATCCTCTGTTTCCGCAGCCGCAGATTTCCTCTTCACTGTCATCTACATGAATATGACCGATTTCTCCTCCTGCACCGGTAGCACCGGTGAGCATCTTACCATCAATAATGATGCCGCCGCCGACACCCGTTCCGAGAGTCACAACCACAAGGTCCTTATAACCCTGTCCGCCACCCATCCACATTTCTCCAAGGGCAGCCACATTGGCATCATTTCCGGCCATAACAGGCATGTTCAGCAAATCCTCCAGGGTATCCTTAATACTGAAGGTTCCCCAGCCAAGGTTAACTGCTCTGTGAACAACGCCTTTGCCGTCAACAGGTCCCGGCGCTCCCACACCTACACCTGCAACAGATTCCTTATCGATCTGTTTCATTTTTTCCCGCACACTGTCTGCAATGTCAGGAAGAATTTTTTCACCACAATTCTCTGTTCTTGTGGGAATTTCCCACTTATCAAGAACATTTCCCTCTACATCAAACAAACCGAGCTTTACAGTAGTTCCACCAATATCTACCCCAAATACATATTTCTTCATTATACCTGTACTCCCTTTTCTATTTTTATTTTAAAATTGTTTAATTATTCCTGTCAGGCAGAATTTTTTAAATTATTCTTCCTCTTCCGATCTTCCTTTTGCCAGAGATTCCTGTACACGCCGATATAATTCCTGTGCTGCATTGTATCCCATCTTTTTCTGGCGGTGGTTAATTGCTGCGGATTCACAGATGATCGCAAGATTACGTCCCGGACGAATGGGAATATTGTGACACACTACCTTATTGCCCAGATATTCCGTATATTCTTCTTCAAGACCCAGTCTGTCATATTCCTTTTCCTTGTCCCAGTCCTCAAGCCGGATCACCAGATCGATATTCTGAGTGTCTTTAACACTGGATACACCAAACAAGGTCTTCACATCTATAATGCCGATACCGCGCAGCTCGATAAAATGCTTGGTAATGTCAGGTGCAGAACCAACTAAGGTATCATCGCTTACCTTACGGATTTCAACTGCATCATCTGTAACAAGACGGTGTCCTCTCTTAATCAGTTCCAGTGCAGCCTCCGATTTACCGATACCACTTTCACCGGTGATCAGAACACCTTCGCCGTAAACATCCACCAATACTCCATGTACGGAGATGCAGGGAGCCAGCTTTACATTCAGCCATCTGATGATTTCTGCCATAAATGCAGAGGTTGACTTTTTGGTCATGAGAATAGGAACCTTATGTTCAATGGCAGTCTTTAAAAACAGCTCATCCGGCTTGAGTTCGCGGCAGAATACAATAGCAGGAATTTCACTGGAAAGAAGTCTTGTATAGATTTCTTTCTTCCTTGCCAACGGGAGCCCTTCAATATAAGAATACTCCACAAAGCCGATTACCTGTAGTCTTGTTGCTTCAAAATGTTCAAAATAACCTGCAAGCTGCAGCGCCGGTCTGTTGACATCAGATTGTGTTATCTTAATCTTGGAAATATCCAATTCGGGCGTCAGATTTTCCAGTTTCATTTTTTCGATTATAATATCCAGTTTTACGCTTGCCATACTCCTGCTCCTTTTTAATCAGTATTTGATACGATATAAGTTTATCACATTAAACTGTTAATCTCAACATGATTGCGAATGGAAAAAATGATAGATACCCTCTGCAATATTGGCGGGAATCTCAGCAACCTGTGACAAAGTTTCCACATCCGCATTCTTAATTTCTTCAATAGATTTAAAATGACGCATCAAAGCCTTTTTTCTTGTGGGGCCTATGCCCGGGATTTCATCCAGTACAGACTTAACCTGGGATTTACTCCGCAGCGAACGGTGATACTCAATGGCAAATCTGTGTGCCTCATCCTGAATACGTGTGATCAGCTTAAATCCTTCGCTGTCTCTGTCAATGGGAATTTCCTCATTATTATAATACAAGCCTCTGGTACGATGACTGTCATCCTTCACCATACCGCATACCGGTATCTTAATGTGTAGTTCATCAAGAACAGAAAGTGCAATATTTACCTGACCTTTTCCTCCATCCATCATGATGAGATCCGGAAATTTGGTAAAACTGCCAAATTCACTGTCAATCTCCTTATCTTTCAGTTCCTTCTGTTCTTCCATGCCATGAATGAACCGCCTTGTCAGTACTTCACGCATACAGGCATAATCGTCGGGACCTGAAACCGATCTGATCCTGAATTTTCTATAGTCACTGCGCTTTGGCTTTCCTTTTTCATAAACTACCATGGAACCCACATTGGCGAAACCGCTGATATTGGAAATATCGTAAGCCTCCATCCGATTAACGTTTTGAAGTCCAAGAAGTTTCCCGATCTCTTTGGCAGCTCCGATGGTTCTGCCTTCCTCTCTTCTGATGCGCTCCTTGTCTTGGCTTAATACAAGATGAGCATTCTTTGCGGCAAGCTCCACTAGCTTTTCTTTTGTGCCAATCTTGGGAACCCTGATATAGACTCTTGCACCCTTTCGCTTCGTCAGCCACTGCTCCAGAATCTCAATATCCTCTATCTCCTCCTGTAGCATTAATTCTTTAGGGATAAAAGGTGTTCCTGAATAGAACTGCTTTACAAAATCAAGCAGTATTTGCGATGTGGGTGTTTCTGACACATGTGTCATATAGAAATGTTCCCTGCCCATCAGCTTTCCCCCTCTGACGAAAAATACCTGTACAACGGCATCCTTATCATCACAGGCAAGGGCAATGACATCCTTGTCCTCTCCGTCGCTGTCCGTAATCTTCTGCTTCTGGGCCACCTGTTTTACACTGTTGTACAAATCACGACAACGGATTGCTTCTTCAAATTCCAGATGATCGGAAGCCTCTTTCATTTTCTGCTCCAGTTCCTTCAGAATTTCCTGATAATTTCCATTCAGAAAGTCCAGTGCCTTTTTGACATTCTCACGATAAACTTCCTCCGGGATATTTCCCTGACAGGGTGCCATACACTGCTTGATATGATAATTCAGGCAGGCTCTGTCATTACCACAATCCTTAGGCAGATTTTTATTGCAGGTGCGAAGCTGATACAATTTATTGATCAGTTCAATGGTATCTTTCACGGCTGTGGCACTGGTATAGGGGCCGAAATACCTGGAATGATCTTTTTTCATCATTCTGGAAAAAAGTACCCTCGGATAAGCTTCTCCCATAGTAACCTTAATATAAGGATAGGTCTTATCATCCTTCAACATGGTATTATATTTGGGGCGGTGCTCTTTGATCAGATTATTCTCAAGAACCAGTGCTTCCAGCTCTGAATCTGTCACAATATATTCAAACCTGCTGATCAGCGTGACCATCTTATCGATTCCGGGACCTCTTCCGATATTCTTACGAAAATAAGACCTGACACGATTGTGCAGATTAATGGCTTTTCCCACATAAATGATGGTGTCTGCTTCATCAAGCATGATATAGACACCGGGACAGTTCGGGAGTTTTTTCAGTTCTTCCTGAATGTCAAACATCATTTTTTCCTTTCTCATCAAACGCTGATATACTTTGCCGGTGATTTTATTGCTCTAAAAAAAATTCTCATACTATTTGATTATAGCATAAGAATTCTTTTTTGTGCGTAATTCATAAATCGGTTTTCGTCAATCGGAACGACTGCCCGAAAATAATCCGGTGGGTCGATCGTCATTTTCCTGCGAAAGAGTGTCACCATTTTTATTCTCTGCAGGTTTTTCCTTTTCTTCTGCAAAGGCCTTATCTTCCGGCTGTGCTTCCGGCTTACTTTCCGGTTTTGATTCCGGTACGGTAAAAAACGCATCTTCTTTAAAAAAGTTTTCCGGATCCTTAGGAGCAGATACCGCATCCGCCTTCTTTTCTTCTGCATTGTCTTCTGCTTTCTCCTCAGGTTCAGGAATGCCCTTTTCCTGACGGTAAATCTTCATAAATTCCTTACCGCTGATAGTTTCCTTTTCAATCAGGTGGGCTGCAAGCTTATCCATCAGATCACGGTTGCCTGACAGCATTTTTTTCGCTTCTTCATAGCAGGTCTTCAGAAGTTCCATGATCTCTGTATCAACATCTGCTGCTGTTCTGTCACTGCAGGTCAGCCTTGCACCGCCGCCTAAATATTCACTTTCTACCGTAGCAAGCCCCATTAATCCAAAGCGCTTACTCATACCGAATCTGGTGATCATATTGTTTGCAATATTGGTGGCCTGCTCTATATCATTGGCGGCACCCGTAGTCACGTTGCCAAATACGATTTCTTCCGCCGCACGACCTCCAAGCAGACTTACGAGCCTGTCATGAAGTTCTGCTTCCGTCTGCAGATATTTTTCTTCCTCCGGAACATGCATAACATAGCCTAAAGCCCCCATGGTTCTGGGAACAATGGTGATTTTCTGCACAGGCTCGGAGTTCTTTTGAAGGGCACTGATCAGCGCATGACCCACCTCATGGTAGGAAACGATCTTTCGCTCCTCCTGACTCATGATACGGTCCTTCTTTTCTTTTCCTACAAGTACCTGTTCCACAGCTTCAAACAGATCCTTCTGATTAACGCACTCTCTTCCATGCTGCACCGCATTGATGGCGGCCTCATTGATCATATTGGCAAGATCCGCACCTACGGCGCCGCTTGTTGCAAGTGCAATGGCATCCAGATCCACACTGTCATCCAGATGCACATTCTTGGCATGTACCTTAAGAATCGCAACACGCCCCTTCAAATCAGGCTTATCTACAATAATCCTTCTGTCAAAACGTCCCGGACGAAGCAGTGCTTTATCCAGAATCTCCGGACGGTTGGTGGCACCAAGCACCAGAATACCCTTGGAAGTATCAAAACCATCCATCTCGGAAAGCAGCTGGTTTAATGTCTGCTCTCTTTCCTCATTGCCACCACCGTATTTGCTGTCACGACTTCGACCGATGGCATCAATTTCATCGATAAAAATAATACAGGGAGCATTCTTGGTTGCTTCCTTAAATAAATCCCTTACACGGGAAGCACCTACACCTACATACAACTCTATAAAATCAGAACCTGACAGGGAAAAGAAAGGGACATTGGCTTCCCCCGCCACTGCCTTGGCAAGCAGCGTTTTACCGGTACCGGGAGGTCCTACAAGAAGAGCACCCTTTGGTAGTTTGGCACCGATTTTGGAATATTTACCGGGATTATGCAGAAAATCCACTACCTCCTGCAGGGATTCCTTAGCTTCATCTTCACCTGCCACATCCTTAAAAGTAACTCCTGTTTCCTTCTGTACATAGACCTTGGCTGTACTTTTTCCTACGCCCATTGGACCGCCGCCTTTGGACATTTTGCGGAACAGAAAGCTTAAAAGTACCCACATCAGCAAAATAGGTACAACATAAGTCAACAGAAAACTGATAATCACACTGGAACTGTCGGCCACCTCGCCCTTAACAGGAACATTATATTTAAGCAGACGCTGCGTCAGGGTATCGTCATCTTCAATCTTGCCTGTATAATAGGTTACGGTGGAAGGGGCGCCATACATATAGATCATAGTCTGGGGCTTTTCCTCTTCCTTCGGTTTGATATTGACTCTGTCTGTACCGATCTCAACGGATTCAATCTCTCCGTCTTCCAGCATCCGGATAAACTCATTGTAACTGATTTCTTTTTCCGTCTCTCCCGACATCATCTTCATGAAACTGCTCATCATAAGCAGGGTGATCAGCGCAGCTATCAGAAACAGGATAATGCTCTGCCTTTTCGGATCCTTACCGTTATTACCGGATCCGTTTCCATTACCGTTATTGTTGCCGGAACCATTGTTTCCGTTTCCTGAACCGGAATCAAATTGATTTAAATTGTTGTCTTCACTCATTTAATTATTCTTTCCTTTTATTATTGGTTCGCTGGTCAGATCTACTCCCAGTTTTTTAAATGTTTTAATATCTACATCAGAAAGCATCACCGAAGTGTGTACCTGGCACCCTCTAAGCTTTGGAAGCTGCTCCAAAGCCTTCTTTGCGTTCGGATCAGTCAAAGCCGAAATAGAAAGGGCGATCAACACCTCATCCGTATGAAGACGTGGATTCTTTCCTCCTAAATATTTCGTTTTTAATTCCTGAATAGGCTCAATTGCTTCCGGAGAGATCAGATGCGTATCATGATCTACATTCCCCAGATATTTCAAGCTGTTCAAAAGCAGCGCAGCCGATGCTCCCAGCAGATCTGTTGTCTTGGAAGTGATGATCGTACCATCCGAAAGTTCAATGGCCGCGGTAGGAACACCCAGTTTTTCTGCACGTTTTTTAGCGGCAACCGTTACCTTTCTGTCATCTGTTGTGATCTTTGCCTGCTTCATCAAAAGCTCTATCTTATAGACTTCATTTTCTTTGGCTTTGCCCTTGATCACATCATTCATCGCCGTATAGTAACGGCGAATGATCTCCATATAGGACGCTTCCTTGCAGACTTCATCATCCACAATACAGTTCCCGGCCATATTGACTCCCATATCCGTAGGTGATTTGTATGGATTTTCCCCGTAAATGCCTTCAAAAATTGCATTCAGTACCGGGAATATCTCAATATCACGGTTATAGTTAACGGTAGTCTCTCCATATGCCTCCAAATGGAAAGGATCGATCATATTCACATCATTTAAATCTGCCGTAGCGGCTTCATAAGCAAGATTCACCGGATGTTTCAAGGGGATATTCCAGATCGGGAAAGTCTCATACTTGGCATAACCGGCTTTGATTCCTCTTTTATTATCATGATAAAGCTGCGACAGGCAGGTTGCCATTTTACCGCTTCCGGGACCCGGAGCCGTAACTACTACTAACGGTCTTGTAGTTTCTATATATTCATTCTTACCATAGCCTTCATCGCTGACGATCAGCGGAATATTGGAAGGATACCCTTCTATTGCATAATGCAGATATACCTTTACTTTTTTCTTTTCCAGTCTTTCTTTAAAAGCAGCAGCACGTACCTGACCGGCATAATGAGTCAGTACCACACTTCCCACATAAAGACCACGGCTTTCAAATTCCTTCATCAGACGTTGCACATCTTCATCATAAGTAATGCCCAGGTCACTACGTATCTTATTCTTCTCTATATCGGCTGCATTAATCACAATAATAATCTCTGCTCTGTCGGAAAGCTTCATCAGCATGCGGAGCTTACTGTCCGGTTCAAATCCCGGCAATACTCTTGACGCATGATAATCATCAAACAGCTTACCGCCGAATTCAAGATACAATTTGTCCCCGAATTTACTGATTCTCTCCTCAATATGCTCAGACTGCATCTTTAAATATTTTTCGTTGTCAAATCCCACTCTCATAATTTATCCTTTTCCCTTAGTATACATATTCTGATAATAACATTGCGTATATTGTAGCACAAGTAATTCGATTATTCCATAAAAAAGGAATTAACAAATATCAATTTTTTATAAATAAATTTGTATTGACAGTAAAAACAACCGGTGCTAGAATTTTTTTATCAAAGCAATGGCGCTATGAACATGGGTTCATGGCGCTTTTTTATTTTAACTGAACTAAGGAGTAATTATGGGAGTAAAATATGTATTTGTAACCGGCGGCGTTGTTTCAGGCTTAGGAAAGGGAATCACGGCCGCTTCTTTAGGTAGACTGTTGAAAGCCAGGGGATACAAGGTCACTATGCAGAAATTTGATCCTTATATCAATATCGATCCCGGCACTATGAATCCAATTCAGCACGGTGAGGTTTTCGTTACGGAAGACGGTACGGAAACTGATCTTGACCTTGGCCACTATGAACGTTTTATCGATGAAAATCTGGACAAGAATTCCAACGTCACCACCGGTAAGGTTTACTGGTCTGTTTTGCAGAAGGAACGTCGCGGTGATTATGGCGGAGGCACCGTACAGGTCATTCCCCATATCACCAACGAGATCAAGGGTCGCTTCTACCGCAATTTTACGGATGAAGATACCAGGATTGCCATTATTGAAGTGGGGGGTACGGTAGGCGATATCGAGAGTCAGCCCTTCCTAGAATCCATTCGTCAATTCCAGCACGAGGTAGGAAAGGAAAATGCCATTCTGATTCATGTTACATTAATCCCTTATTTAAAGGCATCTCAGGAAATGAAGACCAAGCCTACCCAGGCAAGTGTTAAAGAATTACAGGGAATGGGTATTCAGCCGGATATTATCGTATGCCGAAGCGAGCATCCTTTAGACCAGGGAATCAAAGATAAGATTGCTTTGTTCTGTAACGTACCCAATAATCACGTACTGCAGAATCTGGATGTGGAATATTTATACGAAGCACCTCTTGCCATGGAAAACGAGCACCTGGCACAGGTTGCCTGTGAATGCTTAAATCTCGAATGTCCCGAGCCTGATCTCACCGACTGGAAAGCCATGGTAGAAGCCTTAAGGACACCGCTCCATGAAGTGACTGTTGCTCTTGTAGGTAAATATGTACAGCTCCATGATGCCTATATCAGCGTGGTGGAAGCTCTCAAGCACGGCGGTATTTCCAACCGTACTACGGTTAATATCAAGTGGATTGATTCCGAAACTGTCACCGATGAAAATGTGGCGGAATTGCTCGGGGAAGTCAATGGCATTCTGGTTCCCGGCGGCTTTGGCTCAAGAGGCATCGACGGCAAGATCAAGGCCATTACCTACGCAAGAACTCATAAGATTCCTTTCCTTGGTCTGTGTCTTGGCATGCAGCTTTCCATCGTGGAATATGCAAGAAATGTGGCAGGCTTCAACGATGCACACAGCATTGAGCTTGATCCTTCCACCACACATCCGGTCATTGCCTTAATGCCTGACCAAAATGGGGTAGAGGATATCGGAGGCACCTTAAGACTGGGCTCCTATCCCTGCGTTCTTGATAAAAATTCAAAAGCATATGAATTATACGGGGAAGAAACGATCCATGAACGCCACAGACACCGCTATGAAGTCAACAACGATTATCGCGCCGCTCTCACAGAGCACGGCATGAAGCTTTCCGGCCTCTCTCCCGACGGACGTATCGTGGAGATGTGTGAATTGCCCGGGCACCCCTTCTTTATTGCCACTCAGGGACATCCGGAACTGAAATCAAGGCCAAACAGACCTCATCCTTTGTTTAAGGGATTTATAAAGGCTGCTCTTGAGAACAAAAATTAATAATCTGCAACCAAAAACCCGATACAGATACCATGATCCGCAGCTGTATCGGGTTAATTTATCACTCCAGAATACTGTCTATCCTGTCGCATTCCTCCTTGGAGAAAGTAATATTATCAAGTGCTTTCACATTTTCCAGAATCTGTTCCGGTCTGCTTGCACCAATCAGTACAGAAGTCACCTTGCCATCCCTTAAAATCCAGGAAAGAGCCATTTGTGTCAGAGACTGCCCTCTTTCCTTTGCAATTTCATTCAACTTATGAACCTTTTCCAGCCTTTCCGCATCCAGATCACTTTCATGAAGATAAGGACTTTTGCCGTTTCCGATACGGGAATCCTTTGGAATTCCATTTACATATTTTCCGGTCAAAACGCCTTGTGCCAGAGGGCTGAATGCAATACAGCCAATTCCGTTTTCAAAAAGATAATCTTTAAGACCGTCTGTCTCTATCCACCGGTTTAACATGGAATAGGAGGGCTGATGGATAATAAACGGGGTCCCTTGTCTTTTCAGAATCTCATAAGCTTTTTTTGTCTGTTCCTTATTGTAATTGGAAATGCCTACATACAGAGCCTTTCCCTGTCTGACAATCTGGTCAAGGGCTCCCATGGTTTCCTCCAAAGGCGTATCAGGGTCCGGTCTGTGATGATAAAAAATATCCACATAATCAAGACCCAGTTTCTGAAGGCTCTGATCCAGACTGGCAATCAGATATTTTTTGGAACCGCCGTCACCATATGGTCCTTTCCACATATCATAACCGGCTTTACTGGAAATGATCATCTCATTCCGGTAAGGCATCAGATCAGACTTTAAAATCTTTCCCATATTTGTTTCCGCACTGCCATATACCGGACCGTAATTATTTGCCAGGTCAAAATGGGTAATGCCGTTGTCAAAGGCGGTAAACAGAATTTTCTTCATATTTTCCTCATCATTGACAGAACCGAAATTGTGCCACATGCCAAGGGACATTGCCGGCAGCTTTAAGCCGCTGTTACCACATTTATTGTAGATCATTTTGTCATATCGTGTTTCACTTGCTGTATACATATGCTTCATCCTCCCTTCCCTCAAAATATAACATAATATTTCCTATTTTAAAAGCGTATGCTATACTGTTCATGACAATTTATATGAAACAACATACGGAGAGAATCATTATGCTTAAGAACATTATATTTGATATGGGAAACGTTCTTTTACGTTTTAATCCCGAGATACCATTAAATCTCTTCTGCAAAACAGAAGAGGCCAAAACAATAATCCGCAAAGAGCTTTTTAATGGGCCGGAATGGATTCAGGGTGACTACGGGACCATTACAAGTGCAGGACGCTTTGAACCTGTCAGCAAACGTGTCCCGAAAGAGTACCACGAAGAACTTTATCGCTGCGTCATGGAATGGGATATCTGCATGAAACCTATTCCCGGTGCCCTGGAGTTCTGTGAATATGTAAAGGAGCAAGACTACAGGATTTATGTTCTTTCCAATGCCGATAATACCTTTCACGATTATTTTCCGCGATTCGCACCTGAAACATATTTTGACGGTGTTATGGTTTCCTCCGATGTCCACATGATCAAACCGGAATTAAGGATCTATGAGCACTTTTTAAAGACATATCACCTGCTGCCGGAAGAATGTCTTTTTATTGATGACCGCCCCGAAAACATCGAGGGTGCCCAAAAAACGGGTATCAACGGATATGTTTTTCAAGGCGATTTTGAAACAATAAAAACAAGGCTTCTGTAAAACTTATTTCCGGTCCTTTATCTTGCAATAGATCACAGCTACTGCCGTGCTGATAAAAGTTGCCACAATAGCCGGTCCTATGATTCCTGCGGGATTTACGCTCCCATACTGCTGCCTGTAGGCAATCATATTAACCGGTATCAGCTGCAGAGAAGAAATATTCAGTATCAGAAAAGTACACATTTCATTGCTGGCAAAATTTGAATTATTCCCACGTTCTTCCTCCAGTTTGTGCAATTCTTCCATCGCCTTTAGACCGGCAGGAGTGCATGCCCACCCCAGCCCCAGGATATTGGCGATAATGTTAGTGGAAATATAATCCCGCGCCTTATGTTCCCTGGGGATCCCGGGAAACATAAAGGAAATAAACGGTGACAAAAGCTCCGTTAGACGCTTGACCAAACCTGAATTCTCTGCAATTTCCATAAGTCCCACCCAGAATGCCATGATTCCTGCCATGGAAATACATAAGGAGACTGCTTCTCCTGCACTCTGCAGCGCAGCTTCCGTAATCTCCTTCATAGTTCCGTTAATCGCTCCGTATAAAATTCCCACAAAAATCATGGCTGCCCAGATATAATTTAACATGGTGTACTCCTGATTTTTTCTATTATAATATGATTTCGCTGCCGTAAAAATTCATCCATTTTTCTCTGACTACTTTATTATGGTAAAAGAATTCGGAATGTATTATAATAAATTTATGAAAAAATTGGGAAAAACATTAAAAAAAACTGCATATTCCCTTTTATTGGGGCTTAGCCTTATCTGCACAGGATGCGGCAATAAGCATAAGGATTATGTTTCCGCCTCTACTACCATCAGGGATAATACTCCCCTATGCCTTTCACCTGCTGCTGACGGCATTACTGTTTACGGCAATGACTGCGTTACCATAGATGCTTCCCACACAAAAGAAGGTTATTTCATGGTCTCTTACACCGGCTCAAGCGATATGGTAAAGCTTCAGCTTATAGGGCCTGACCACATGACCTACACCTATGACCTGTCGGGCAGCGATTATGAGGTGTTTCCGTTTTCAGCCGGAGACGGTTCTTATCAGCTTAGCGTTTATGAAAATGTGACAGGCAACCAGTATGCCACCGTCTTTTCGCAGGAGTTATCTGTCTCCATTGCCAATACCATGGGACCGTTTCTTTATCCCAATCAGTATGTTAAGTTTGATGCCTCCAGTAAGGTTGTGGAAGAAGCCAGTGTTCTTGTGGCAGATGCCCACGACGATCTGGAAGCGATCATTTATGTATATAATTATGTTATCGGCAATATTACTTACGACTACGAAAAAGCAGAAACTGTACAAAGCGGATACATTCCTGATGTTGACGAGATTCTTTCCATTAAAACAGGAATCTGCCTGGATTATGCAGCAGTCATGACGAGCATGCTCCGTTCCCAGCAGATTCCCACCCGCCTTGAAGTAGGCTATGCAGGTGATGCCTACCATGCCTGGATCAGTACATATGTGGAGAATCAGGGCTGGGTAAACGGAATCATTCAATTTGACGGCAAGAACTGGTCTCTCATGGATCCCACTTTTGCCGCCAATGCCAGCGAAAAAAAATTAAAGAGCTTTATCGGTGACGGCAGCAATTATGTCACTAAATATATTTATTAGTTTCCATCATAAGGAGGATTTAGGATGAAAAAGAACAGGCTTCTTTCCAATACGGAAATAGCATCCTTTTGCAGACAGACGGCTCTGATCATTAAAGCAGGTATCACACCTGCCGAAGGCATGGAAATTCTGATGCATGATACGGTGAATAAAGAGGGAAAAGAGCTTCTTGAGCAGATTTCGGTTTCCTGTAAAAGAGGCAATCCTCTTTTTCAGGCGCTTGAAGATACCGGTGTTTTTCCGGACTACGTGATCAAGCTTATTTCTCTCGGTGAAGAATCCGGAAACACAGATGATGTCCTTATCTCTCTTGCCGAATATTATGAACGGGAAGAAAACATTTCCGAAAGTATCAAAAGTGCAGTTACCTACCCTCTTATTATGATTGTTATGATGTTTGTTGTAATCATCGTTCTGATCGTTAAGGTTCTGCCCATCTTTAAACAGGTATTTGTACAGCTTGGTACTCAGATGAGCCCTTTGGCATCCTCGCTCCTTGCCCTTGGAAACACTTTAAGTAAATACTCCCTGGTGATCACTACTATTTTCTTTGCTGTAATCGTTGTATTTGTATTTTTTTATAAAACCCCCGGGGGGAGAGTAAAGCTTCAGCATTTTCTTACCTCCTTCCCATTAACGAAAGGCTTCTATGAAAAAGTTGCTGCCGGACGTTTTGCCAGCGGCATGTACCTTGCCTTTACCAGTGGCATGGATACTTACAGAAGTCTTGATATGATTGCAGATATTGTTGAAAATGAGGAAATGCACCGGAAAATTGATCTGTGTAAGGAAGAAATGAGGAAAGACTCCGATCTGCCTCAGGCTCTGGCTAAAGCAGAAATCTTTTCCAATCTGTATTCCCGTATGGTTTCAGTAGGTTTCCGTTCCGGTTCCGTTGATCTTGTTATGAAACAGATTGCAAAAAACTATGATGACGAAACACAGAAACAGCTGAATCACATTATTTCCATTATTGAGCCTACACTGGTAATTGTACTTTCTCTGATCGTAGGGCTGATTCTTATGTCAGTTTTACTGCCACTTATGGGAATCATGTCCAGTATCGGATGATGATCCGTGTTCGAAAGGATTATTTTATGGCGAACAGATTTACAACAAAAAGAGAACATCTCTCAAAACTGCCCCACATTAGAGTAGTTTATATTTTATGTCCTGTTTTACTTATCATTTTTCTTCTCTGCCTTTCCTCTATTCAGGAAAGCACCCTGCAAAAGCAGCAGGAAAGCCTGGAAACTGCGCTGATAAGGGACATTGCTCACTGCTATGCGGTAGAGGGCTATTATCCTCCCAGTCTTGACTATATTGAAGAACATTACGGGCTTACCTATGACAAGGATCTGTTTTTTGTGGATTACCAGCCTGTGGGATCCAATATACGTCCTAATATTACCATAATCTTAAGAAAGGGCACGACATGAATAAACGGCAGGAAAATCATATTATTGATGTATTATTTGTAATTGCACTGTTCTGTATTTTTGCTCTTTCTGCAGTCTTTTTAATCACTATCGGAGCAAATATTTACGGGAAAACCGTATCCCACATGGAATCCAATTTCAGCAGCAGGACCTCTTTTGCCTATATAACCGAAAAAATACGTCAGGCAGATAAAAACGGTTCAGTTAACATTGGTGAATTTGATGGCCGGCCGGCACTTTTCATCACTGAGACTCTTGAGGGAACGGATTATATCACATACCTTTATGAATACGACGGATATTTAAAAGAATTAATGGTGCGCAGAGATACCCCTCTTTCTCCGTCGGCAGGTCAGGATATTATGGAAATATCCGAATTTTCTCTTACCAAAGTCAATGACAAACTTTTTGCTTTTACTATCGCCACGGATAGTGAAAACAGATGTAGTCTTTACGTCAGCCAAAAGTCTTCGGGAGGTGATAACGATGCAGAATAATTCTTCCAGAACAGGTCTTTTTCTTATGGAACTTATTATTGCACTGTTGTTCTTTTCTCTGGCAGGTGCTGTCTGCATTCAATTGTTCGTCCAGTCACATCTCATCAGCAATAAGAGCGTGGTCCTGAATCACAGCGTACTTTGGGTTCAGAATGCAGCTGAAACCTTTTACGGATGCAACGGTGACATAAATGAAATGGCTGCACTTCTCGGTAACTGTATCGTTACCGAAGATGAAGGCTCCCGGCAGCTTACCATGCGGTTTGACAAGGATTTTAACCCAATTGAAAGCACAGCCCTTATGCAGGATTTTCCTCCTTTTAATGAGGTATATATTCTGAAAGCTGTAGTAACATCAACGTCCGATCTTTTACTCTGTCACATTACAATGGAAAATTCGGAAGAAACTGAACTGCTTTACTCCTTAAATGTTTCTCTCTTTCCTGATAAGGAGGTCTTCAATGAACAGTAAAAAACGCTATGGAATCAATATAGGAACTTCCTCTATTCTTGTGATTATTGTAGTTCTCTGCCTTGTATGCTTTGCCGGTCTATCCATTGTAAGTTCTGTAGCTGATTGCAAGTTGAGCAATAAGCTGGCAGAGAGAACCACTTCCTACTATGAAGCCTCTAACCTTGCGAATGAGCAATTTGCAAAGCTGGATGCCGCTTTTCATGATTTTTATCAGGAAAGTGCTAATGAAGAGGAATATCTGCAAAAAATAAAAGAGTCCTGTTCAGACTCTCTTACTTTTTCCTATCCTATCAACGATATGCAGGTTCTTTCTGTTTCCGTTGAACCTGTATATCCCGAAAATGAAAACGGAAATTTTATTAAAGTAACCTGTTTTCAGGTAATTACTACCGAAGAAATTGAATTGGATACTTCTCTACCTGTTCTCTTCAGCGATTAATACACCGTGAACCACGGTTCTGTTA
>JBJEMT010000079.1:0-5221 GCA_051879815.1 Suilimivivens sp.
AATTACCAATTCATTTTTTACTGTCTCTTTTCCTTCTTCTGTCATACACACACCTCAACTGTAGCTATCTACTACTTTTACGGCATACTGAATTTATTATATATTTTTTTATAGTAATAGTCAATGATCGCCCTCAAACTGGGAACTATACAGCTTATAATAAAATCCTTTCTTTTTTAGAAGTTCTTCATGCGTGCCCTTTTCCACCACTGTCCCATCCTTAACTACAAGAATCTGATCTGCATTCTGTATGGTAGAAAGCCTGTGAGCAATCACAAAGCAGGTTTTATCCGCCATAAGCTTTCTCATAGCCTTTTGGATCAGCATCTCTGTTCTGGTATCCACATTGGAGGTAGCCTCATCCAGTATCAGCATTTTTGCCCCGGAAAGCATGGCCCTTGCAATGGTAAGAAGCTGTCTTTGTCCCTTTGAAATATGGATACCATTGTCGGAAAGCACTGTTTCATATCCATCCGGCAGACTCATGATGTAGGAGTGAATCTCTGCTGCTTTGGCTGCTTCCACCACTTCTTCCATCGTGATGTTTTCATTTCCGTAAGCCATATTCTCAAAAATGGTGCCGTGAAACAGCCAGGTATCCTGAAGCACCATGGAAAAGGCACTTCTTAAACTGTCCCGCCTGATTCTGTAAATATCCTGCTCATCCAGAAGGATGGTTCCCGAGTCAATATCATAAAATCGCATCAGCAGATTGATCACTGTGGTTTTGCCGGCTCCCGTAGGCCCCACAATGGCAATCTGCTTTCCCTGCGGTGCTTCCAGATTAAATTCATGCAAAACAGGCTGCCCCTCCCGGTAAGAAAAAGAAACATCCTTAAGAAGCACATTACCGTAAACCTTTTCAAGCAGTTTGGCTCCCTCTGCGTCCGGTTTTTCCGGCAATTCATCAATCAGCCTGAAAACCCTCTCTGCTGCGGCAAATGATGACTGCAATTCGCCGATAATATTGGCTGTCTCATTGATGGGTCCTGAGAATTTTCTGGAATACTGGACAAAAGAGGAGACATCTCCGATGCCGATTCTGCCGTACAAATATAAGACAGAACCGAATACACTGATGAGTGCCAGTGAAATATTGTTCATGAAATTGACAGAAGGTCCTGAAAGAGTACCGTAATATTCTGCCCTGGTATTGGCGTCTACAGCCTCCCTGTTTTTCCTGTCAAATACATCAATTATCTCCGCTTCCCTTCCATAGGCTTTTGTGGTTCTGTGCCCATTCAACATCTCCTCCACAAAACCGTTGAGTTCCCCGAGTTTTCCTGACCGGATCCGGTAAAGCGGTCTGGAACGGCCTGTTATAAATTTTGTCATCAAAACCGACAGAGGAATTGTCAGTGCAAAGATCAGTACCATAACAGGCGCTATGGTAAGCATCATGATCAGAGAAAAAACTACCGTGATCACGCTCTGCAAAACCTGTAAAAAATCACCTGCCAGAGACTGATTTACCGTATCAATATCATAAGAAACGACGCTGATGATATCTCCTGTCTGGTATTTGTCAAAAAAGGATACCGGCAGCTTTGAAAGGCTTTCAAATACATCCTTTCTCATCTGGTAAATAACATTTCTGGTAAGTCTGATGGTAAGCAGGGATAAAACATAGGAAAATACTGCCGACAGAATATAAAACAGTGCCATCAGTCCTGCATAGTAAAATACCTTTTCAAAGTCCACCTTCCCTGCCTGCGTTCCGATAGCGTCGATTGCTTTTCCCGAAAGCCTTGGCCCGAGAAGAGAAAGAAGATTGGACAACATCATACAGAAAAATCCCATCAACAAAATAAACTTATATCTGCTTAAATACTGCCATAATCTTAAAAGCAGATACTTTTTCGGTGCTTTTATCATACCGGCACCTCCTTTGCAGTACCGGTCTGTAATTCGTAAATCTGCCGGTAGGTCTGACAGTTTGCAAGGAGTTCTGAATGGGTTCCGTAGCCGATACAGTTTCCATCTTCTAATACGATAATATGATCTGCCCCTTTTATGGAGCTGATTCTCTGTGCCACCATGATGGTAGTCGTTTCTGCAAAATGTTCCCCCAGCGCTTTTCTGAGGGAAGCATCTGTCTGATAGTCAAGTGCCGAAGAGGCATCATCCAATATCAGTATCTTCGGCTTCGCCGCCAGAGCTCTCGCAATCATAATACGCTGTTTCTGTCCGCCGCTTAGATTATTGCCCCGCACAGCCACATCTGCCTCCATATCCCCTCTCTTTTCCCTGATGAATTCACTTGCCTGGGCATAACCTGCAGCCCTGGCAATATCTGCTCTGGAGAGATTTCTGAAATAATCAATATTTTTTTCTATGGAATCTGCCATCAGATAATCATTCTGAAATACCACGCCAAAATTACTTCGAAGTTCTTTAAGGGGAATGGTTCTGATGTCCCTTCCGTTCAGTAAAATTTCGCCCTCATCAGGATCATAGAACCGAAGGAGCAGATTGATCAGGGTACTCTTCCCACTTCCTGTCTGTCCGATGATACCAAGGGTTTCTCCCTCCTTCAGTGTAAAATTAATATCTGTCAGATTATTCCTTTTATGAAGATAAGAAAAAGTTACTTTTTTGAACTCCACATGATATGCGCTTTTCTTTACCTCTCTGCAGGGAAGTACAGGCATTTCATCCGGAGAATCAAGCACTTTCGTGATACGCTTTGCTGAAGCAAGACCTTTTGAACACATAATAAAAATTTTGGTAATTCCCAGCATGGCATTTAAGATGATCGTGAAATAGCTTAAAAAAGCAATAATGGTTCCGGGGCCCGTCTCACCTTTCTGTACAAGAAAAGCACCTGCAACGACCACTGCCGTAAGTCCGAGATTCAACGCAAGCGTCGTTGCCGGATTACTGGCTGCAGAAATGTTTCCTGCTCTCTGTTCCACATCTGCCAGCCTCCCGTTCACTTTGTCAAATCGTTTCTTCTCATATTCTGTCTTTGACAGGGCACGGATCACTCTTACTCCGGTGATATTTTCACGAAGTACCCTCACCATATCGTCAAGGACCGTCTGCTGCTTTCCATAAACGGGTACGCTTTTTCCGGTAATCAGAGTAATGATCAGTATAATGACAGGCAATGTTGCCACAAGAAGCAGCGTAAGCTTTGGGCTCATAGTCATGGTAATACAAATGCCGCCAATCAGCAAAATAGGACCTCTTACCCCGATTCTCTGCATTCTTGCCAGCATACGATTTACGTTATAAGTATCGGAGGTCAATCTGGATACCACGGAAGGAACCGTAAAGTCATCCATCTGCTTTGCACTTAAATAAGTCACCTTTGAAAAAAGATCATATCTGATGGCTCTGGTCATACCTCCTGCGGAAACTTCTGCCATGCGATTTGCCGTCACATTAGTTGTCACGGAAGCAATGGCACATATTATCATGATTCCGCCCCAAAAGAAAATCAGTTTTATGTTCTGAAGCGGCACAATATCATCAATGATTTTGGCAAGCAGAGAAGGAATCAGCAAATCCATCAGTGCCGCAGTGAATTTTAAAAATAGGGTCAGAAGCATGTAGGGTCCATAAGGTTTAATGTATTTGAATAAGCCTCTCATAAGTTTTCTCCACAAAAAAATCAGTATGCTAATCATTATAGCATACTGATTGGGGAGTTGCACTTTTTGTTGATGCTTAGCAGAAAGAAACTCTAAATGCTTCGCACTTAGAGTTAACACATCGGGTAAAATCAAATGCGGTCCCTTTTAAGGGACCGCGCTTGATTTTCTTCCGATGTGTTACATCATTCCGCCCATGCCGGCGCCGCCTGCAGCGGCTGCAGGGGCTTCTTCCTTGATATTTGCAACAACAGATTCTGTTGTCAGTAAGGTAGAAGCAACACTGGTCGCATTCTGCAGAGCACTTCTTGTTACCTTGGCAGGATCAAGAATACCTGCTGATACCATATCAACATATTCTTCCTTCAGAGCATCAAAGCCTACTCCGATTTCAGACTCTCTTACCTTATTGATAATTACGCTTCCTTCCAGACCTGCATTTGCTGCAATGTGATAAAGAGGAGCTTCCAGAGCCTTCAGAACGATCTGTGCACCGGTCTTCTCATCACCTTCCAGTGTATCTGCAAGCTTTGCAACTTCCTTGGATGCATGGATATAAGCAGAACCGCCGCCGCAGATAATACCTTCTTCTACAGCTGCTCTTGTGGCTGCCAAAGCATCTTCAAGACGAAGCTTAGCCTCCTTCATTTCTGTCTCAGTAGCAGCACCTACGCGGATAACTGCAACTCCACCTGCCAGCTTGGCAAGTCTTTCCTGTAATTTTTCTTTATCGAAATCAGATGTGGTTTCTTCAATCTGTCCCTTGATCTGATTAATTCTTGCTGCGATTGCTTCCTTATCGCCTTCACCGTCAACGATAACGGTGTTCTCTTTCTGAACCTTAACGGATTTTGCACGTCCGAGCTGATCCATGGTCACTTCTTTCAGTTCAAGACCAAGTTCACTGCTGATCACCTGACCACCTGTAAGGATTGCAATATCCTCAAGCATTGCCTTTCTTCTGTCGCCATAGCCGGGAGCTTTGACAGCTACTACATTAAAGGTTCCACGAAGCTTATTAACAATCAGTGTTGTAAGCGCTTCCCCTTCTACATCCTCAGCGATGATAAGCAGCTTGGCACCGGACTGAACGATCTGCTCAAGCAGAGGAAGAATCTCCTGAATATTGGAAATCTTCTTATCTGTAATTAAGATGTAAGGATTGTCAAGGACTGCTTCCATCTTATCCATGTCTGTTGCCATGTAAGCTGAAATATAGCCTCTGTCAAACTGCATACCTTCAACAAGATCAAGTTCTGTCTGCATGGTCTTGCTTTCCTCGATAGTGATAACGCCATCTCCGGAAACCTTTTCCATAGCATCTGCAACCAACTGTCCTACTTCCTCGTCACCAGCGGAGATAGCAGCTACTCTTGCGATATGTTCCTTACCTTTTACCTTGGAGCTCATTTTTGCAATCGCTTCTACAGCTACATCGGTAGCTTTCTTCATACCTTTTCTCAAAATAATGGGGTTGGCACCTGCTGCCAGATTCTTCATACCTGCATTTACCATAGCCTGTGCAAGAACGGTTGCTGTTGTAGTACCGTCACCTGCCACATCATTTGTCTTGGTAGCTACTTCTTTAACAAGCTGTGCACCCATATTTTCAAATGCATCTTCCA
>JBJEMT010000080.1:0-22098 GCA_051879815.1 Suilimivivens sp.
TATCCACATGCGGACGGAGATTAGAGGAAAGAAATATTCCCCTTATCCTTATAGGGGGCAGGGGAGAATGTGATGAGTTTCAAAGGATAACAAGCAGGATGAGTGGGCTGACTCTTGTCAAGCCTGTTTCGGCACCTGTGATTCGTGACAGAATTCTTCTTTTCCTGAAAAAATGGTATGCAGAGATAGAGCAGGAAAAAGAACAGGAAAGAGAGCGGGAAAAAGCACAGAAAGAAGATGTGAAGGAAAATGATACTGTGCAGCCGCCTGCAAAGAAGCATGTTCTGGTGGTGGATGATGATCCCATGATATTAAAGCTTATGAAGGAACAGTTAAAGGATTCCTATATGGTGGGGACAGCCATAAGCGGCGCCATTGCGCTGAAATTTCTGGAAAATAAGAAAACGGATCTCATTATCCTGGATTATGAGATGCCGGTGGAAAACGGCGCCCAGGTATTGGAAAAGATAAGAAAGAACGAGGCCACTGCACAGCTGCCGGTTATTTTCCTGACCGGAATCAATGACAAGAATAAGATTAAGAAGGTATTGGAACTGAAACCGCAGGGATATCTGCTCAAACCGATTGACAGGGAAAAGATGCTGGATGCTGTGAAAAATGTGATCGGTTAGATAAAGGATAGGAAAAACGATGATGGAAAAGGAATTAAAACTGACAGAACTGGTAGACGTGGATATTCTGCAGAGGATTCAGGATGCGTTTTCCAGAATGACCGGAATTGCGGCATTGACGACTGATGCGGATGGCACGGCTGTAACAAACGGCTCAAACTTTTCAGAATTTTGTATGAAGCATACAAGAACATCCGCACTTGGATGCTCCAGATGTGAGAAGTGCGACAAATACGGTGCGGAGGTTGCCTTGAAAGAGGGAAAGTCCGTTACCTATTTTTGCCATGCCGGACTGGTGGATTTCGCAGCGCCGATTATGGCTAATGATGAGATGATAGGATGCTTTATCGGAGGCCAGGTTCTCAGCGAACCTTCGGATGAGGATAAGGTACGACAAATTGCACAGGAAATCGGGGTGGACCCGGAGGAATATGTGCTTGCGGCAAGAAAGGTAAATATTATTCCGAAGGAAAATATTGATAAGGCAGCAGAGTTTTTATATTCCATTGCCGGTATCTTATCGGAAATTACATACAGCCGTTATCTTGTATATCAGGCAAATAAGGAGATTGAAAAGGCAGCTAACATGAAGTCTGATTTCCTTGCCAATATGAGCCATGAAATCCGGACACCTATGAATGCTGTTATAGGAATGGCAGAGATGGCTTTGCGTGAAAAACTGCCGGATAATGCCAGAGAGTATGTAAATGAGATTAAGTCTGCCAGTAAGTCATTACTTACCATCATTAATGATATTCTGGATTTTTCCAAGATAGAATCCGGCAAAATGGACATTGTGCCGGTGGAATATGAACCCATGTCTATCATAAACGATATTACCAACATTGTGATGACACGTCTGGAAGATAAGGATGTGGAACTGATCCTGGATGTGGATCCGGATATTCCCAGCAGATTATATGGTGACAATGACCGCATTAAACAGGTAATATTGAACATTGCCAATAATGCAGTGAAATTTACCCGTAAGGGGCAGGTGGTTTTACATGTAGGATTTACCTGGGTATCGGAAACAGACATCATTTTGCAGATTTCGGTTGAGGATACGGGTATCGGTATCAAAAAAGAAGATTTGGGAAAGCTGTTTCAGTCGTTTCAGCAGCTTGACAGTAAACGTAACCGTAATATTGAGGGAACAGGACTGGGACTGGCGATCAGCAAGCAGCTGTTATCCCTTATGGGTGGCAGTATCCGGGTGGAGAGCGAGTATGAAAAAGGAAGTACCTTTTCTTTTGAGATTCCGCAAAAGGTTATTGATAGGAAAAGCAGTATTTGCATAAAGGATAACAGACAGATTGTGGCTGCGGGTCTGGTAGCCAATTCCTATGTAAAACAGCAGATGCGCTCATCCATTGAAAGGCTGGGAGCCGAATATATGGATTTGGCAGGCGAAGAGGAGTTAATGCAGTTAAAGGATAAAGGAGTATCCTATTTGTTTGTAGAAACGGCTTTTTTGACGGAAGGTGTGCGTAATTTTATAGAGGAAAATCAGCATATTACGGCGGTGCTGATTACAAAGGCACATGAGAATATGGGCAGGGATATCAAAAATATACGGATTGTAAAAAAGCCGATCTATACCTTAAATCTTGCCATGATCTTTAATGACGAGAGTTTCCATTTCGACTTTTTGGGGGATAATACCGACCTTTTTGATTTCGTGGCACCGGATGCGGAAATTCTGATCGTGGATGACAATGCCATTAATCTGACAGTTGCAGAGGGACTTCTGGAACCGCTGAAAATGAAGATTGATACGGCTTTAAGCGGGAAGGAAGCCGTGGAGAAAATCTCCGCCCATAAGTATGATATTGTATTTATGGACCATATGATGCCGGATATGGATGGAGTGGAAACCACTCATATTATCCGCAGGTTTCATCCGGAGTATGACGCGGTTCCCATCATCGCGCTGACGGCCAATGCAGTGGGCGGGACCATGGAAATGTTTTTACAGGAGGGGATGAATGATTTCGTGGCAAAACCCATTGAAATCAGGATTCTGGTATCCAGAGTAAAGAAGTGGCTGCCCGCAGAGAAAATCCAAAAGCTGCATATGACAGAAAAAATAGTTACAAAGCAGGAGGCAGACATCCTTCCGGAAATCGGGGATCTTGATGTGAAATCGGCAGTACAGCTGCTTGGAAGTGAGAAGCTTTTCTTTAGTGTGCTCAGGGATTATTACCGTGTGATTGAACAAAAGACGGCGACCATTGCCAGATTGGAAGCAGAAGAAAACTGGACAGCTTATACCATTGAGGTGCATGCACTAAAGAGCGCATCCAGGCAGATAGGCGCCAACAGTCTTGCTGACAAGGCAGCCCGGCTGGAACAGGCAGGAAACGAGAAGAATTCCGGACTGATCCATGAACTGACAGGAGAGATGCTGGAACAATACAGTGCTTATATCTCCGTGTTGAAGCCGTTTTTTGAGGAGAGCAGTCAGAACAACAATGATGGTGAATTCATAACAGAAGAGGTTCTGGATACCTGCTTTGCACAGCTGCGGGAAGCAACAGACAATCTGGATATTGATGCCATGGAGGCTGTCGTGGATGAGATGAAGAAATACAGGTATGGGGAAAAGGAAACGAATCTGTTCGCCCGTCTGCAGGAAGCGGTTGAAAATATTGATGTAGACGCCTGTGAGGAAATCCTTTTGGAATGGCAGGCCCAATAAAAGATGATGTATAAAAATGGAGATTTCAGACAAAGTTGAGCGACAGGCAACTTTTATGAAATAAGTTGCATAATGCGCCATTGATAATATGGAATAAGAGCAGTAAACTGAAAGTAGATTCGGTTTACTGCTTTTTATTTGCCAATTAAGCGGGCAAAAGAAATCATGGAGGTAAGTTCATGAACGTTACCGGAATCGGAAATAACATATTGAAATTAAGACGAAAAAAAGGCATTACCCAGGAAGCACTGGCGGAGTTCATTGGAGTGACGAAGACCTCCGTGTCCAAGTGGGAAACAGGCACGACATTGCCGGATATCCAGATATTGCCGCTGCTTGCCTCGTACTTTGAAGTGTCGGTGGATGAACTGATCGGTTATACTCCCATGCTCAGCAAGGAGCAGATCAGTTTTCAGTATCACAGACTGGCAGAGGAGTTTGCGGCAAAGCCTTTTGGTGAGGTAATGGCAGAATGTGAGAGGCTGATCAGGAAATATTATGCCTGCTATCCTTTTTTACAGCAGATGGTAATTCTTTTTATTAATCATATGGGACTTGCAGAAGGACAGGAAAAGGAAAAAGTGCTGACAACTTCCTTTGACCTTTGTGAGCATATTTTGTCAGGCTGTCAGGATGTGGGAATCTGTAATAATATCGTTGCAATGAAAGGTCTGTTGAATCTGCAGTGCGGCAGGGCGGATCTGGTAATTGGAGAACTTGAGGAAGAGACCTTAAACGTCAATCTGGTGGAAGATAAGGGCTCACTGCTGACATTGGCTTACCTTATGTCCGGTAAAATGGAACAGGCAGAGAAGACTGCCCAGATTGGCATGTACAGAAGTCTAATGGATCTGATTGGTTACGGAATGCATCTTTTACAGGCCAGAGGAGCCGATACGGAGTATGGACTTAAAATATTGGAGAGACTTGATGGTCTTATGGAAAAATTTGACATGATACATTTAAATCCCAACACTCTTGCAGGTTATGAATATCAGGCTGCGGTTTTTCTTGCAGGAAAAGAGGAAGCGCTGACGGATTTGCGGACGGAGGAAGAATGGGAGAAAAAAGTGTTTGAACGGCTGGAAAATTACATGGGAGCCTGCAAACAGCTTTTTGCCGATGGAATCGTACTTCACGGAGACGGTTTCTTTTCTTGTCTGGATGATTGGTTTGCAGACCTGGAGCTTGGGACTTCCGGTGTAAGAAGTGAGAGCCAGGTGAGAGAAAGCGTGATTCAGGGGCTTGGGCACCCGGCGTTTGTGAAATTGAAGAATCAGGAAAGATTGCAGAAAATGAAGGAGGATTTTCAAAATGCTTTCAATTAAAAATATGTCGAAAACCTATCAGGGCGGAAAACCCGCAGTGGATAATCTGACGCTTACGGTAAAGGCGGGAGATATTTACGGCTTTATCGGCCATAACGGGGCAGGAAAGACTACCACCATAAGAAGTGTTGTGGGAATCCATGATTTTGAACAGGGAGAGATTCTGATTGATAGTATGGATGTGAGAAAAAATTCCCTTGCCTGTAAAAGAATCATGGCATACATACCGGATAATCCTGACATTTACGAATATCTCACAGGAATCCAGTACCTGAATTTTATTGCGGATATTTTTGAATTACCGGAAGAAATGAGAAAAGAAAGAATCAAAAAAGAAGCGGAGGATTTTGGCATTTATTCAGCCCTTGGCGATCTTGTGTCCACTTATTCCCATGGCATGAAACAGAAACTTGCCATTATAGGGGCGCTGATCCATGAGCCTAAGCTTTTGATTCTGGATGAACCTTTTGTGGGGCTTGATCCTGAAGCGTCGCTGATTCTGAAAGAGAAAATGCATGATCTGTGCGGCAAGGGAAGTGCTATCTTTTTTTCTACCCATGTGCTGGAGGTGGCGGAAAAGCTGTGTAACCGCATTGCTGTCATTTCCAAAGGGAAGCTTGTAGTGGAGGGAGATACCAGTGAGCTTACCCGGGATAAATCTCTGGAGGATGTATTTATGGAGGTGATCGGACATGATAAGGCAGATTAGATTACTGACACAGGTGTCACTTTGTAATCTGTTTGGCATCAATGAGTTCCGGTTTACAAAGGATACAAAGAAGAAGACCAGATATTATCTCATGAGTGTTTTGTGGTGCTTTCTGATTGTGCTGATGGCGATGTATGTCTGCGCCTTAAGTTATGGACTGTGTCATATGAAAATGGGAGATCTTTTACCGGCAATGCTGGCCATGATTGTTGCGGTGGTGGTATTTCTTTTTACATTGTTCAAAGCGGGATCTGTGTTGTTTGACAGGAGAGCCTATGAGCGGCAGATCGCTCTCCCTGTGACGGTGCGGGCGGTGATTGTAAGCAGGTTCCTTACCATGTATCTCACGAATATGCTGCTTGGATTTCTGGTGATGCTCCCGGGAATGGCAGTGTACGGTGTGATGGAAAGGCCGGGATTTTCTTTTTATCTTTACGGGCTTTTGGGAAGTCTTTTCCTTCCCCTGCTTCCCCTTACGGCAGCTTCTGCTCTCGGTGCATTGATTGCAGGCATCAGCAGCAGATGGAAAAGAAAGAATCTTGTCGCCATAGTACTGACCATGATATTTGTATGTGTGATCATGATCGGCAGCATGAGTTTATCCGGGATGGAAGAAACGCAGCTTGAGGAGATGCTCCTTCATATGGCGGAATTATTTGAGGCACAGATTGAAGGGATTTATCCGCCGGCAATCTGGCTTTCAAAAGCCATGGTTTTGGGAAAGGCGGGCATGCTGATCTTGTTTTTGGCGGTTTCGGCAGGCTGCTTTGTACTGTTCCTGGAAATACTTCGTCCTTTTTATGAAAAAATCTGTGCGCTGCTTTGTGCAAATGAGGCACAGCGGAACTATCAAATGAAGGGGCTTTCTGCAAGGTCGGTAAGACGCAGTATGGTGGAACGGGAATTGCGCCATTATTTTTCTTCAACCGTCTACGTGACCAACACACTGGTGGGAGAAGTTCTGATGGTGCTCTTAGCGATTGCGGTGGCTGTTGTGGGAAAAGAATCCATAGAAAATATGGTGGCAATTCCAGGAATCGTGGAGAGAGTTCTTCCTGTTATGCTGGGGGCAATGCCTGCTCTGATGCCTACTACGGCATGCTCCATCTCCATGGAAGGAAAGCAGTGGTGGCTGATGCAGACGCTGCCGGTAAAAGAAAAGGACATTCTTCAAAGCAAGGTACTTTCCAATCTAGTTGTTGCAGCTCCCTTTTATCTGGTGTCGGAAGTGGTTTTGATTCTTGCACTGAGACCTTCTTTTATCAATATACTGTATCTGGTGATCGTGCCGGCGCTTTATATTTTGTTTGGGGCAGTGTCGGGAGTGCTGATCAACAGGAAGTTTCCTGTGTTTGACTGGGAGAATGAAACAAGAGTGGTAAAACAGAGTGCATCCACTTTTCTCAGTATGCTTCTTGGCATAATCGTGGGAATGGTTCCCCTTGCTGCTATAATTTATTTCCGTTAAAAAAACCGTTTCGGGTTTATGAGAATTTCATAGAACCCGAAACGGTCTTTTCTTTTCAGACTACTTAAACTACCTGAAATTTACTGATATAAACCGGGAAGGTATCGCTTCCCTTCAATTCCTTACCGGAGGTAATGGTAACATTTTTATCCGTAATGAGGTATTCTACGTTGGCACCGGCTTCTATTTCGGTACCCTGCATCAGAATGCAGTTGCGCACCTTTGCACTCTTTGCCACTTTGACACCACGAAACAGGATACTGTTTTCCACTTCGCCCTCGATGATACAGCCGTCAGCTACCATTACATTTTCTGCCTTTGCGCCTTCAATGTATCTGGTAGGATTGTCGTCACGAATCTTTGTATAGATAGGAGAGCCGGAGAAAAGAGCATCCAGATTATAATCATCCAAAAGCTTCATGTTCTCATCAAAGTAACTCTTAATATCGCAGATGCGCGCCACATAGCCGTCATATTTATATGCCTGCACATTCAGTTTGCTTAACTGCGGCAGAAGAACATCCCGTTCAAAAAATTCCTGACCGCGGACATAAGCCGTATTGATCAGATCAATAAGAAGTTCGCGCTCGATCAGGAAAATATTCATGGAGAAATTCTGTACGCCGCTATCCTTCGGATTAACATAAATCTTGGTCACACGTCCGTTTTCAATATCAAAGGTATAATAGAAAATTTTGTCATATGACTGTGCTTTGACAAGACCTTCGGGAATTGCCTGTTCATTGTATGCCACGGTAACATCTGCACCACTTTCAATATGTGCCTGGATCATTTTATTGAAATCAAAGTTGACCACGATATTTGTATCCGCTATCACAACGTATTTTTCTTTTTGATCCCGCAGGAAGTCAAGGATGCTGGCAAGTGCCCCTACACGTCCGGTATAGGGCTTGGAAGACTTTTCTGCAAAGGGAGGGAAAATATGGAGACCTCCGTTTTTGCGTACAAGATCCCATTCACGTCCGGAACCCAGATGATCCATCAGGGAATGATAGTTGTTATTTACCATAACGGAAATATTGTCAATATCGCAATGCGACATGCTGGATAAAATGAAATCAATCAAACGGTAACGGCTTGCAAAAGGGATGGAAGCCATCAAACGCACATTGACTAATTCCGGGATCAGCGAATCGTAACTGTTGGGGAAAATAATGCCCAATGTGTTTATATTTGAATCTACCATTGTTCTTCACCGCCTTCCACATTTTTATCTATCATGGCATTGGGACCGATCTTGGCATTGTCGCCGATGGTGATGCCTGCCCCGATGGTTGCCACACCGTTCTCGTTTTCAGAAGGCATTGCGCCTACGACTGCATCCTCGCCGATGGTCACGTTTTCTGCCACGATACAGTGTTTTACAACAGCACCGGCTTTGATCACGGTACCGCCCATGATAACAGCATCTTCGATCAGGGCACCTTTTTCCACTTTTACGCCTGAGAATAAAACGGAATGCTTTACGGTACCCTTG
The DNA here is from genome assembly GCA_051879815.1 of Suilimivivens sp. GTDB lineage: Bacteria > Bacillota > Clostridia > Lachnospirales > Lachnospiraceae > Suilimivivens. Next base: position 8,337 of record JBJEMT010000080.1, read on the forward strand.
ATTCTGCATCCGTCAGTGATCATGGAATTTTCCACAACAGCACCCGGATTGATCTTATGACCGGTCATACCGCTGTTGCGGCTGTAGATTTTCCAGTCTTCGTCAAACAGGTTGATACCGCTGTGCTCGGGATCAAGGACTTCCATATTGGCTTCCCACAGAGAAGAAATGGTTCCCACATCCTTCCAGTACCCGCTGAAGTGATAAGCATACATCTTACGGTTATCTCTGAGTAGATTAGGGATGATGTTATTACCGAAATCATTTTCAGATTCCGGATCTGCCTCATCCTCTTCCAGGTATTTCTTTAAAATATCCCAGTTGAAAATGTAGATACCCATAGAAGCAAGATTTGATTTGGGATTCTTTGGTTTTTCCTGGAATTCTGTGATCCTGTCATTTTCATCGGCAACCATCAGACCAAAACGGGGAGCTTCCTCCCAGGGAACTTCCATGACAGCTACGCTGAATTCGGCGCCTTTTTCCTTATGGAATTTCAGAAAATCGCTGTAATCCTGCTTGCAGATCTGATCGCCGGAAAGAATGATGACATATTCCGGATCATATCTTTCAATAAATGAGATGTTCTGGTAAATAGCATTTGCCGTTCCTTTGTACCAGTCGGAGCCGCTTGCTTTCTGATATGGAGGCAGAACATGTACCCCTCCGTAGAGACGATCCAGATCCCAGGGCTGTCCGTTTCCTATGTATTCATTCAGAACCAATGGCTGGTACTGTGTCAAAATACCTACAGTATCAATGCCGGAATTGACGCAGTTAGACAATGGAAAGTCTATAATACGGTATTTCCCGCCGAATGGTACTGCCGGTTTTGCAAGCTTCTGTGTCAATGCATACAGGCGGGACCCCTGACCGCCGGCAAGAAGCATTGCAATCATTTCTTTTGCCATAAAACTACCCTCCTATATAATTAATGCTTTACGGTTTAATTATACATTAGATTGAAAATAAATGGTAGATTTTGTATAAGATTTTAGAATGTAATTTTTGGGAAATTTTCTGCTGGAAAAAAGAAAATCAGATCATATTTATTTGCCGTCGCTACTTTATCTTGACAAAGAAAACTTGTAAGTCTAAAATATCAAGGTACCTAACGATTTCTGAGGGAGGATAATTCCTATGAATGAAGATAAATCAAATAGTAATTGGTGTTTAAAGAATTATGACACCATGGAAACGGATAAAAAGCTTGTCCTGAATCTGCGGGATCTGGGGCATACAATCCGCTTTCTTTTTGAAGGAAAAGGAAGTCAGAAACGGATTCTGATCATTCTTTATGAAACAGGAGGCATGACCCAGCGGGAGCTGACAGAAAGACTGGGGATACAGCCGGGCTCTGTCAGCGAGGTGATAGGGAAACTGGATAATGCAGGGCTGATCAGGCGGGAACCAAGCCGTGAGGACCACAGGACGGTTGATATACGGCTGACTGAATCCGGTGAGATTAAGGCGCGGGATGCTGCAAGGCAGCGGGAAATGCGTCATCAGGAGATGTTTTCCTGTCTGTCGGCAGAGGAAAAAGATACATTATTAGCATTAGCAGAAAAACTCAATGCTGACTGGGACAACCGTTATGGCGACTCCCATAATCAACGAATTTAAGGAGAGGATTTGTATGTGGAAATATATCAAAAAATATCTTCATTTTGCAGTGTTTGCAGCAATTTTTATGATTGGCGAGGTGTTGATGGATCTGATTCAGCCGGGAATCATGAGCAGAATTGTGGATGAAGGCGTGCTGGGAATCAACAATAACGGAGTGGGAGATATCCATCTGATCCTGACACTTGGACTTAACATGATCGGTCTTGTTATCTTTGGAGGATTGTGCGGTTCTTTCAATAATGTATTCGTACATATGTCAAGCCAGAATATCGGAAATGAAATGCGCAAGGATTGTTTTCGTAATATCATGACCTTTTCTTTCCCGCAGATGGATCGTTTCGGAACAGGATCACTTGTAACAAGAGTTACAAATGATATTACGCAGGTTCAGAATTTTGTTGCCCAGTTTGTGCGTGGTATGATTCGTACCACCATGCTGATGCTGGGCAGTATGTTCTTTATGTTTCGCCTGAATCATCAGTTTGGACTTATGGTTCTGTGTGCGTTCCCCTTTATTCTTGGCTGTATGCTCTTTTGCCTGATGAAAGCCGCTCCGCTTTTGCCAAAGCTTCAGGAGCAGCTGGATCAGATCAATGGAATTTTACAGGAGGATGTATCAGGTATCCGTATTATCAAGGCATGTGTCCGGGAAATTTATGAAAAACTGCGTTTTGGAAAAGCAAATGATGAATTGATAAAAACACAGCTCCGTGTGCTGGTTATCTTTGCATTCATGAATCCTGTGATGAATGCCCTGATGTATATGGTGGTCATCATCATTCTTTTGACAGGCTCATATCAGGTTAAGGCAAATACAACAACGCCCGGTGTGATCATGGCGGCGATCACTTACAGCACACAGCTTCTCAATGCGATACTGATGCTGGTTATGTTGTTTCAGACCATCGCGAAAGGAAATGCTTCCTGGAAAAGAATAAAGGAAGTGCTTCAAAGTGAGCCGGAGCTTAAAGACGGTGATTTTGATGGAAAGACGAAGATTTCCGGAAAAGTGGAGTTCCGGGATGTGTCCTTTGCTTTTCCGGGAACAGACCAGATGGTTTTAAAACATGTCAATTTAGTGATTAACGCGGGAGAAACCATAGCCATCATGGGAGCAACAGGCTGTGGAAAGACGGCACTTGTGAATCTGATTCCCCGTTTTTATGATGCAACGGAGGGAACAGTCCTTGTAGATGATGTGGATGTACGAAGATACCGCCAGAAGGATCTGAGAGATAAAGTGGCTACTGCACTGCAGAAAAGTGAATTGTTCAGTATGTCTATCAAGGAGAATATTTCTTTCAGCGTCCCGGGAGCCTCACAGGAGGAAATTTTATCAGCAGCCGGTATTGCCCAGGCTGACGATTTTATCAGTACCACAGCAGATGGATATGATACGATGGTTGCGGAACGCGGTATGAGTTTATCGGGAGGTCAGAAACAGAGAATTTCCATTGCAAGAGCGGTATTGAAAAATGCCGAAATTCTGATCTTTGATGACTCCACCAGTGCGCTTGACCTTAAGACAGAAGCAAATTTGTATGCGGCGTTACAAAAGACCAGACCGGAAAGCACCAAGATCATGATTGCCCAGCGTATTGCCTCTGTTCGTCAGGCGGACAGGATCGTGGTTTTGAACGGAGGAAGCATAGAGGCCTGCGGCACTCATGCGGAATTAATGGCAAGTTGTAAAACATATCAGGATATTTATCATTCACAGATAGGAAGTGAGGGTGAGAATCATGAGTGATCAGAAGATTATAGAACGTAATATTCCGGGCATGAACAGGCATAACCGGTTTGTGGAGGTAGAGCATGCGGAAAATGTGAGCGGAACGCTGAAAAGGATTATGATTTATTTTGCTCACGAAAAAATCCTGGTGGCAGGTATGCTTTTGGTCGTAATCTTTGGCACGCTTTGCGGAGTTTATGCGCCAAGTCTGCAGAGTAAGGCTATCGATATCATTGCAGGCAGCAGTGAGGGAAAGCTTGGCAGTACGCTGCTGTTAATGATAGCAACTTATCTTCTTTACAGTGGAAGCCAGCTGCTGCAGGGTCTGGTCAGTGCAAACTTAAGCCAGCGTATTGTAAAAAAAATGCGTGAGGAACTGTTTGACAAAATCATTGACTTGCCGGTGAAATATCTTGACACACATTCTCATGGTGATGTGATGAGCAGGATGACCAATGACATAGAAAACATATCCACCACCGTTTCCCAGTCACTGCCCTCTCTTTTCTCAGGAGTGTTGACAATACTGGGCACTGTTGTGATCATGATTTGGTATTGTTGGCAGCTGGCGCTTTTGAGCTGTGTGACCGTGATCATGACAGTGTGTGCGACGAAAATACTGTCAGGAAAAGTGCGGAGATTTTCCCGCCGGAGACAGCAGCTGCTTGGGATGCTGAACGGTACCGTTGAGGAAATGATTTCCGGCTATCGGACTGTTGTGGACTATAATCATCAGGATATTGAGGTGGAGAATTTTTGTGAGACCTCTGATTCCCTGACGAAAGCAGGCATCAAAACGGATATCTTCAGCGGTGTTATGGGACCTATCACGAACTGTATCGGGAATATCGGTTTTGTGATCATTGCGGCCTTTGGCGGATATTTTTCTGTCACCGGCCTGATTTCCGTAGGAGTGATTTCCGCTTTTATTGTGTACGCCAAGCAGTTCAGCCGGCCCATCAATGAAATTGCACAGGTTTACGGACAGCTTCAGACCGCAATTGCCGGTGCAGAAAGAGTATTTGCTGTTACGGATGAGGTCAGTGAGGATAAAGCAGGGGTAGAGCTTTTGGAAAATGAGGCTGCCACAGTGACCTTTAAGAATGTGCAGTTTTCTTATGAGCAGGGATATCCTGTGATCCGGGATTTCAATCTGACGGTACCTTCCGGAAGGAAAGTAGCCTTAGTAGGAGCCACCGGCAGCGGAAAGACAACAGTAGTTAATCTCTTAATGCGTTTCTATGATCTTGACAGTGGTGATATTTATGTTAATCAGCAGAATATCAGTGATGTGTCAAGGGACAGCCTTCGCAAAAACATAGCCATTGTTTTACAGGATACGGTGTTGTTTTCGGATACAGTCAGAAACAATTTGAAATACGGAAATGAAAACGCTACGGAAGAACAGCTGGAAACTGCCGTAGAAATGAGCCGCTGCAAGGAAATGCTGAAGGCACTGCCACAGGGATATGATACGGTCTTAACAGGTTCCGGAAAGAATATCAGTCAGGGACAGCGGCAGCTCCTTGCCATTGCAAGAGCCTTTGTTGCGGATCCTAAAATTTTGATTCTGGATGAAGCTACCTCCAATGTGGATACCAGAACAGAAAAGGCAATTCAGGATGCCATGCAGCTTGTGATGAAAGACCGGACCAGTATTATTATTGCACACCGCTTGTCAACCATTCGTGATGCTGATATCATTGTAGTCATGGATAAAGGACGGATCGTGGAAAGCGGCGATCATGACAGTCTGCTTGCGAAAAAGGGCAAGTACTATGAACTGTATATGACCCAGTATGCCGGCTTTGCGACGTGAAAGGAATGTGCTTAAATGAATGAAAAACAGGATTTTACTACAGGAAGTATTCCTGCAAAAATGACAAGATTTATGTTTCCCATTTTGGGAGCATTGATCTTACAGGCAATGTACAGTGCGGTGGATCTTCTGATCGTGGGACAGTTTGGAACTACAGCGGGAATTTCCGGAGTTTCTACCGGAAGCAGTATTATGAATATGATAACCTTTACCCTGTGTGCATTGACTACCGGTGTGACGGTATTGATCGGGCAGTATCTTGGGGAAGGCAATCAGCATAGACTGGGTTCTCTGATTGGAAACGCTATTTGCTTTTTTGCAGTACTGGGGATTGCTTTGACAATTATCCTGCTGGTTTTTGCCAGACAAATAGCGATTCTCATGCAGGCACCCGAAGAAGCGGTGGAACTGACAATCCTCTATATCAGAATCTGCGGAGGCGGATTTATTTTTGTTGTGTTTTATAACTTTATCAGCAGTATTTTCAGAGGCCTTGGGGATTCCAGGCTGCCTCTTATTTTTGTAACGATTGCATGCATCACCAATGTAATAGGTGATCTGGTACTGGTGGCCGGTTTTCATATGAATGTTGCAGGTGCAGCCATTGCCACCATTCTGGCACAGGCAGTGAGTGTTGTTCTTTCCCTTATTATTATCAGGAAAAGAAAGCTGCCCTTCCACATGACGAAAGCGGATCTGTGCTTTGGAAAAGAAACAAAGAAATTTCTGAAGGTTGGTGCGCCCCTTGCCCTTCAGGAGTTTTTGACAAATCTTTCTTTTCTGGCATTATGCGCCTTTATTAACAGGCTGGGTCTTCAGGCTTCTTCGGGATACGGTGTGGCCCAGAGAATCCAATCCTTTGTTATGCTGATCCCTTCTTCCATTATGCAGTCCATGGCCTCCTTTGTGGCTCAAAATGTAGGTGCAGGCAGGGAAGACAGAGCAAGGAGTGCCATGAAGTGCGGTATGGCAATTGGAAGTGCCATCGGTGTATTTATTTTTTACATGGCCTTTTTCCACGGAGATCTGTTATCTGCCGTTTTTACCAGAGATGAACTGGTCATTCAGAAAGCCTTTGAATATCTGAAAGGATTTGCGATTGAAGCTGTTGTTACCAGCATTATGTTCAGCTACATGGGATATTTCAACGGACATTCCTGTTCTTTATTTGTTATGATGCAGGGACTTGCCCAGTCCTTCCTGGTGCGTCTGCCAATGTCTTATCTGATGAGCATCAGACCGAACGCCTCATTGACAGGAATCGGAATGGCAGCACCTTCGGCTACCTGCTTTGGAATCCTGATCTGTACCATATATTATTTTTATAAGCAAAAAGAATTTCAGAAGCGGTGACTGCCGCTGCTGCTCCGATGACTGCTGCTTCTATGGCTGCTACTGCTGTGACTGCTTCTATGGCTGCTTCTGTGACTGCCGCTGCTGCTATGACTGCCTCCGCTGCTGCTCCTGACAGGACTGTAGGTTTTCGTCTGACTGAGCATATCTTTTTTCGGATTGGTAAAGGAAAATCCTGTGGAAATGGAATTGAGGATTTCCCGGCGGGAGGGCTTGGAAGAAGCGGAGCAAAGCATCACGATAAAGTAATGGATCAGTGCAGCCAGTATGAGTGCAAGCAAAGCATTGCTTATGTATTTCATAGGCTGCATGATTTTATGTCCGGACAAAAGAGTATGGACCTGCTCAAAAGCCGTTGCGGCACAGCGGTAATAATCTCCTCTGGAAGCATAGGAGTACACATTATCGGTGATGGTATCGGCATAAGCATTTGTAATGGTTTCACTTATGTCGCCGTTATTGATCAGACACAGTTCTCTGTTATCCATATCAATCAGGAAAAGGGTACCGTTTTCATATCCAAACAATTCATAATAATATTCCTGTGCAAAATACTCAGCTGTACTGTTATTATCAGAAACAGATTTGAAAACCGCATTTCCATAGGCGGTAATTTCCTGCATTTCCGGCATAAGCTGTTCTTCTTCGTCCCCGCTTAGCACATCAGCATCGTCTTCCAGAACGACATGGTAGCCGGTTTCCGGATTGTCCCAGGTCAGGGTATCGGACAGGGAAACGGTTCCTGCGTCATCTGAGGTATGCCCGGAGGTTGCCGCCATACAGGGCAGCGAAAAGGTGAGACAGCATACCAGTAAGAGAATCATAAATTTACGCATTGTCATCCCCTCCCTTTCTGTCAAACTGCGGAAGCTTTCGCGTTACCAGCACATTGTATTCTTTAATAATGTCCACGATTGTAAACAAGATCCCTGCGAATGCTAAAATAGCGCCGCCATAGTACCAGATGTCCGAAACCGGATTCAGGAAATAAATCAAAGCAGCAATGATCACGGCTGTCAGGGAACCGATAAAGCCGGGTACCTTCTGCTTATTTTTGGATGGAGATATGACGCGTTTTTTCTGATGAAACTGATATCCTTTATCATCGGTTCTGTTATCCCGCTGATTGATTTTTGTAATTTCTATCAAAGAAAGAATCATGGTAACAATTGCCAACAAAGCAGCAAAGCCAAGCACTGCGGTAGGTTTAATGGTAAAAAAGAGATTCAGCAGAATAAAAATCGGGATCGCCAGAAGCAGGGTACCCAGCCCATATTTCTTTATATCCACGGGAATGTCTGCTGCCATCTTGCCGGTCTGGCCGTTTATTGTGACATAGGCAACACGGTCATTTTTGCGGTAAGACATAAACCAGACAGGATACATAACACGTTCCGGTGTGTCCATGGCAGTACAAAGGGTAGTATTCAGGTCTTTTGTATTATTTTCGCCGGAAATACTGATGCCGCTGAAGGCAGAATTGCTTTTTACTTTACTGTAACTGTTGGTGTTGGCAAACTTCAGGGCATCTTCTCTGTACAGACTGCTGTCCACATCTGCGGTATCTGCGTAGAAGCCACTCAGAAAAGAGGGAGTGAATTTCTGCATATCTTTTACTTTGAAAGGTGCAACCTGCTCACTGATGCTGTCGGAAAAAGAAGAAGATGCGTCATAGGACAGATCATGGTAATAAGCATCAATGTCCCCGCTGAGGGCATATTGCTCCTTATAAAGGTAATCCCCTTTCCGGTAGGATTTTTCCCCTTTCAGATGGACGGTGCCCTGTTGGGAAATACGGTAAGCAAAGTAGGGCATATAGATTCCACGGAAACTGTCGATATATTTGGCATCCTTCAGATCGTCAGGTGCGAAGATGGCACGCTTCATCCGGGCAATATATGCTTTTTTGCAGGCTTCCTTGGTGATTTTAAAAGGAATGATGCGGGTGGGGCGCTTTTCCCTGCTGATGCGGCTGTCAAGAATGGTGGAAGCACCGCAAAAGCTGCAAAATTCGGCTGCGGAGGTATCCGTGCTCAGAATTTCACCGCCGCACTGGGGACAGGTAAAAATCGTGACATCAAAAGCATTGCTTTCTTCCGCGTCCCTGTCTTTTGTAACCTCATAAGGGTCTTTGGTTGTCTGGCAGTAATCACATTTCAGAAGCTGGGATGCAATATCAAACTTCAGATTACCGCCGCAGTTTGGACATTCGTACATGTTTTTTCCTCGTTGATTATTTTATAATCTTATTTTATAGTGAGAGAAGAAAAAAGTAAATATAAGAGCTGTCTTTTGTCAGAACTTGCAGCACAGTTGAATGAGACGAGAAAGGCGGATTCTTTTTTGCCCGATGGTACATACTAACGATATACATCAACAGGAGGAAAAGAGAGATGAAAAGAATGATACAGAGATTGTCAATGTTAATCTGGTGCATGGTGCTTTTGCTTGCTTTGGCAGGCTGCGGCACGAAGGAGGAAGGAAACGAAAATACATCGGAAAATCAAAATACCATACCAAAGGTGGAAGTGGCAGACAGTGCGGAGGTTTTAAACAAAGTATGGGATACGTATGGTGATGAGGAAAAGTTCTTTGTCATGGGTGGTGACTTTAACAATCCTGTTGAAAATGCTGCCGGTGTTTTCAGTATGGAAGATACAGATAATCTCATTTATGCGCTTTATATCCCGGCTGACAGTGTGGAACTGATCGATGAGGCGGCTTCCCTGATTCATGCCATGAATGCTAATACCTTTACAGGGGCGGCATTTCATTTAAAGAATGCGGAGGATGCCGGGGCGCTGGCCGAGGCTTTGCGGGAGAATATTGCAAATACACAGTGGCTGTGCGGATTCCCGGATAAGATGGCGATTTACGCGGTCAATGGTGGGGAGTATGTGATTTCCACCTTTGGCAAGGAGGAGGCGATGGACAACTTTAAGACAAAGCTTCTTAATGTGTATGGAGAGAGCGTTTCTCTTATTGTAGAGGAAAAAATTGTATAGATATGTCTTAGAAGGGCTGAGGTAGGATATGTTATTTTCGAGCATACCGTTTTTGTATTATTTTCTTCCGGTGGTGCTGGCTTTGTATTTTGCCGTACCGGGGCGCTTTAAGAATACTGTGCTTTTGCTTTCCGGTCTTGTTTTTTATGCATGGGGAGAACCGAAATATGTGCTTTTGCTGCTTCTCTCTGTTCTGGTTGGATTTGTTGCGGGTATTCTGACAGAGCGGTACAGGGGAAAGGTTATGGCAAAGCGGGTACTTGTTGTTTCAGTAGTGATCCACCTGGGGCTTCTTGGTTTTTTTAAGTATAGTGATTTTCTGATCACAAATTGGAATACCCTGACGGGATTTTCTGTTCCGCTTTTAAAGGTTGCGCTGCCCATCGGAATCAGCTTTTATACCTTTCAGATTTTGAGCTATGAGATCGATGTGTACCGTGGGAAAGTAGCGGCACAAAAAAATCTTATTTCGCTTGCCGCTTATATTGCCATGTTTCCCCAACTGATCGCAGGGCCTATTGTGCGCTATGCGGACATTGACAGAGAGCTTACAGGGCGGACATACAGCACAGAGAATTTTGCAACGGGTGTAAGGCGTTTTGTGATCGGGCTTTCCAAAAAAATCCTGCTTGCCAATGTGTTTGGAGAACTCTGTGATACGTTTCAGACTTCCGGGGATAAGTCGGTTCTGTTCTATTGGCTGTTTGCCCTTTCCTTTACTTTGCAGATTTATTTTGACTTTTCAGGCTACAGTGATATGGCAATCGGACTGGGAAGGATTCTTGGCTTTCATTTTCCGGAAAACTTCTGTTATCCCTACATTGCGGGAAGTATAACGCAGTTCTGGAGGCGTTGGCATATTTCTCTCGGTTCCTGGTTTCGTGATTACGTGTATATCCCGCTTGGAGGAAACAGAGTATCAAAAACAGGATGGTTTTTCAATCTCTTTGTTGTGTGGATACTGACAGGGCTTTGGCATGGTGCATCATGGAATTTCGTGATATGGGGGCTGTTTTTTGCGGTGCTTTTAGTTGTGGAAAAGATGTGGCTCTTAAAGCATCTTGAAAAAAGCAGGGTACTGTGCCATGTTTATGTGCTGCTTGCCGTCGTTTTTAGCTTCGTAATTTTTTATGGAACAGATTTAACGGATGTACTTACCTGCTTTGGCGGAATGATCGGTCTTAATGGTGTTCCTCTTGTATCAAAAGAATTTATTTATTATCTGAAAAGCTATGCAGTGGTATTGCTGCTTGGGATGGCAGGAGCCACGCCGCTTCTGAAAAATCTCACAGATAAGTTTCGAAAGAGCACTGTGGGTGAGAAAACTCTGAATCTGCTGGAACCGTTTATGCTGATCGGGTTACTGCTTTTGAACACAGCCTATCTGGTGGACAGTTCTTTTAACCCGTTTCTGTATTTCAGATTTTAGGAAAGGAGAGCGCTATGGCGACAAAAGTAAAAAAACGGGTAGTGACCGGCACCATGATTCTCTTCTTTCTGGTATTTTGCTTTTTAATATGGCTGAAAGAGCCGGATGATTTTTCAGACAGCGAAAGAAGGGAGCTTGCCCGGTTTCCGGAACTGTCCATGGAGACAGTCATTTCGGGAGAATTCATGGAAGAATTCGACAGCTACAGTCTGGACCAGTTTCCCATGAGAAATGGCTTCCGATCCCTGAAAGCTTTTTTCGTATTTGATGTTTTCAGACAGCGGGACAATGACGGCGTCTATCTTGCGGACGGTTACGCCTGTAAGCTGGAATATCCGCTCAGGGAGGAATCCCTTGACAGAGCATCGGAGCGTTTTTCTTATGTATACGAAAAGTATCTGGCTGACACTGATGTGAAGGTTTACTTTTCCGTTATACCGGATAAAAATTATTATCTGGCGGAAAGAAACGGTTATTTGGCGCTTGACTATGATCGGCTGCTGGACAGAATGAAGGAAAAAACGGGTGATATGACTTATATTGATCTTACGGAAAGCCTTACGATTCAGGATTATTACAGGACAGACACTCATTGGCGTCAGGAGAGACTGATACCGGTGGCGGAGAAACTGGCATCACAAATGGGGGTTGAGCTTACAGAGGATTATGAGATGAAGACATTGGAGCAGCCCTTTTACGGTGTCTACTACGGGCAGGCAGCGCTTCCGATTCAGCCCGATACGCTTCACTATCTGACGAATGAGGTGTTGGAAAACTGTGTGGTGTATGATTATCAGAATGAGAGGACAGTTACGGTTTATGACCTTCAGAAGGCTTGCGGAAAAGATCCTTATGAAATATTTCTTTCAGGCTCGCTGCCGCTTCTTACCATTGAAAATCCGGCAGCGGAAAGCAGCAGGGAACTGATTCTTTTCAGGGATTCTTTCGGGAGCAGCATAGCACCGCTTTTAGTGTCAGGATATAGAAAAATTACCATGGTGGATATCAGGTATCTTCCTCCTGATTTTCTGGAGCGGTATATTGAATTTGACAGGCAGGATGTGTTATTTTTATATAGTACCCTTGTATTGAATCACAGCGAAACTTTAAAATAAACGAAAGAGATCTGGTTAAGGTCTGCAAAAGGAGCACTGGAAATGACAAAGAAAAAACTGGCACTTGAAATCATAGAACGTCTGAAAAAGGAATATCCCGATGCGGAATGTTCCCTCGACTACAATCAGGCATGGAAGCTGCTTGTCAGTGTGAGGCTGGCGGCACAGTGCACGGATGCCAGAGTGAATGTGGTGGTGCAGGATTTGTATGCGAAATTCCCCACGGTGGAGGCGCTGGCAAATGCAGAGGTAAGTGAAATCGAAGAAATCGTAAAGCCCTGCGGTCTTGGACACAGCAAAGCCCGTGACATCAGTGCCTGTATGAAGATTCTTCATGAGAAGTACCATGGAAACGTGCCCGATGATTTCGATGAGCTTCTGGCGCTGCCGGGGGTCGGAAGAAAGAGTGCCAATCTCATTATGGGGGACGTGTTCGGAAAGCCTGCCATTGTGACGGACACTCATTGTATTCGCCTTGTCAATCGTATGGGGCTGGTTGACAATATCAAAGAGCCGAAAAAGGTGGAGATGGCACTTTGGAAGATCATTCCGCCTGAGGAAGGAAGTGATTTCTGCCACAGACTGGTGTATCACGGAAGAGAAGTGTGTACCGCCAGGACAAAGCCCTACTGCGATAAGTGCTGTTTACAGGATATCTGTAAGAAGAAACTATAAGAATAGTGCTATGAAGAAAATGCTATATTTTTAGGGAATATTTATACTATAGGTATAATGACAAATGAAATTTTAAGTAGTATAGTGGGAAAAGAAGGAAAAGGCGGGTACAGATGCCCTGGAAAGGAAATTGCGGTAATGAAAGCAGTAATTAGAAAAGATTATCTTAGCAGAGAACGTTATCAGGCGCTGGGAAGAATTCAGGGCTTAGCTTTTACATGTTCGAATAAAATAAGGCGAGAATGCTGCTGTGAATTGATTTTCTGACAAATTGTAACAGAATTACAAAGAAATTGCGGACCGCTTATCTTATTGGAAGGTAGGCGATTTTTTGTATAGCGGAAAGGAAAGAGAAAAATGTTTACTATTCCAACTATCAATATGGTAAAAACAGGACAGAATATTATACAGTTACGTGAAATGAACGGCATGTCCGTAAAAGACTTACAGGCAATCTTTGGGTTTGCCACACCGCAGGCAACCTATAAATGGCAGCAGGGCACAGCTTTGCCTACAATTGATAATCTGGTGTTATTGGCAGCAGTTTTCCAGGTTCACACTGATGATATTCTGGCTGTTGATGCAGTGACCAATCTGCCGACAGATATATGTATGCCATTAATTTTCAATAAAATTTGGATTGATTAGAGAATGATATTGGAAAACATGGTCGCTCAGATGATGAGAGTAACTGGATATGAATTGTATTTTCACAAATATATGTTTTAACCGAGAGAAGATGAAAAATAAATATGAAGTAGATTTTATTATCGTAAAAAAAGATATGTCCGATTGAGGTTATAAAACACATAAATCTTTTAATTGTTTTACTCAAAAGTACCAACTTTTTACATGATGATGTGCCTTGGAAAAATAATATAAAACAAATCTCCCCATAAATTGAAAAGTGAAGTGAAAATTATATAAAACGAATGGTTTGAGAATGGCAGGTTCAGATACTTAGCAAAGTGAGTATCTAAGCCTATTCTTTTTATTGATAAGAATTAG
>JBJEMT010000081.1:0-21939 GCA_051879815.1 Suilimivivens sp.
ATGCAAGATATGCACCAATTGGAGAAACAATGTATCACGTAACCTTTATGGATTGGAATGACACGGTATTGGATGAACAGGATGTGGTGGCAGGAAAAGGCGCCAAGACACCACCCGCACCAACAAGAGAAGGTTACAATTTTACCGGTTGGAGACCCGGTTATGACAATATAACGTCTGATGTGATTATATATGCCCAGTATGAGAAGATTGATTCTGATGATACCAAGTATACAGTTACTTTTTATAATTATGATGATACGGTAGTCAGTGTACAAAAGGTAGGAAAAGGGGAGAGCGCTGTTGAACCGGTACATCCAACCAGAGAAGGTTATGTTTTTGAAGGGTGGAAACCCGCCTCTTATGCGAACGTTACAAAAGATTTAGATGTTTATGCGCAGTTTGTGCCGGTAAGCCCCAATGCTGCATCTACATCGTCACCAAATGAAACAGAAAACTCTAAGGCAACGCCCACACCGCAGATTATTTATCAGGAGCCTGCAAAGCAAAAATATACTGTATCCGTATCCGGCGGAAGCGGAAGCGGAAGCTATGCGGCAGGTGATATTGTTGCAATCAATGCTTATTATATGGGAAGCGGACAGGTATTTGATAAATGGACAACGTCTACAGCTGGAGTTGGATTTGCTAATTCCACAGCATCTTCCACAACATTTACTATGCCGGCAACAAATGTAGCAATTACTGCAACTTATAAGACCGGAAGCAGCAGTTCTGCAAACACAGGAGGAAGCGGTGATGGTACTTCAAATACCGGAGGAACATCATCCGGTGTTACGAATACCGGTACTACGGTGGAAGTAACAAAACCCGGTATTTCCAATACAGGTCTTGCCGGAGCAACTGTAACCGGGGCAACCGATAATTTTGTGGTAAAGGTAACGGAAGATCAGAGTGCAACGGATGCTGCAATAGCGGCGCTTCAGGCCAGATATGGAGATTTGAGCAGAATTAAGTATCTGCCAATGGATATCAGTTTGTATGATTCTACGGGAAGAACCAAAATTGCAGATACGACAGGTATTTCTGTCAATATTACTTTGCCGATTCCCGATGATCTGGTACAGTATGCCGGAAATAACAAAATTGCAGCTATTACAAATGGTGCGTTGGAGGATCTGAACGCAAGATTTACTACGGTTGACGGTGTGCCCTGTATCAACTTTACGGCGACCCATTTTTCGCCCTATGTAGTTTATGTGGATACAGCCAATTTAACGGCAGGAGCCATAGATGCTACACCTAAGACAGGTGATCCTATTCATCCCAAGTGGTTCTTGGCAATTGGTATGGCGTGTATTTCATTGATTCTGTTCTTTAAGAAAGATAAGTCAGGAGTCAGGACTAAAATAGCATAGGAGAGCCTATGAACAGAAAAATAGCAAAGATTCTGAGTGCACTGCTTTTTGCTGCGGCATTGGCAGTCACTCAGATTCCTGTATCAGATGTAGAAGCAATAGAGCCTGCATCTGATTTTCAAATGGAAGGAAGTAAATTACTGAAGTATACAGGCACGGCAGAAGTCGTGTCTGTTCCTGATACTGTAAAGGAAATAGGGGAAGAGGCTTTTGCCGGAAATGATAATCTTGTGAAGGTCACTATAGGCGGAAATGTGGAAAAGGTAGATTACCGTGCCTTTGCAGACTGTGATAATCTGCGGACGATCAAAGTTGGGGATTCCGTAACAGAACTTGCGACAGCAGCCTTCAGCAATAATAATGCTCTTAAGAATGTTAGTATCGGGAATAGTCTAAAAAAAGTCGGCAGTGGCGTATTTGCGGGATGCAGCCAGCTTTCTGAATTGTCGGTATCGGAAGACAATCCTTATTTGTATTATAGTGATGGTGTTCTCTATGATGCTGAGAAGAAGATTCTTTATGCATTGATGCCGAATTATGAGAAACAGTCCTTAACATTGCCGGAATCGGTGGAAGAAATTAATGCCTATGCATGTTGGGGGAATCCATATCTTGAATATGTGGCGATTGACAGCAGTTTAAGCAGCGTACCTTCTTTTGCGTTTTCAAACTGCATCAATTTAAAGAATGTAGATATTCCGCTTCCTGTAAGAAGTATTGAAGCCAAGGCTTTTGAAGATTGCGTAAATCTGGCGTTAGTAACTTTGCCGGATTCTATGAACATGATTCATGATACGGCATTTGATGGCTGTACAAATGTAGAATTTAATACCACACCGGGAACTTATGCTTCTGAATTTGCAGTGGCTTTTAAGACTTCGGAAGCAGATAACATTGAATATGAGGATGTAGAGAATTCACAGGTGATTTCACTGGATGAAATTACAGAAACTGTTACTTCAATTTCAGAGCCATCTCCCACACCGGAAGCAGCGATAGAGACGGAAACGGAAACAGAGAAAGAAACAGAACTTCCGGTTTCACCCACAACCATAGAAGGCAGCTCAAGCGGGCGACTTCTTGGGGAATCCAGTATTGTTGCAGGTCGTGCTGTTGTCTTTATTGATAATAGTCAGGCGAATGTATCAACAGGCAACATTAATGTCAGCAAAGTTGATCTCAGCATAGATAAGAGCAGTAATAACACGCAATCGGATGCTGCATCTGAAACGGAAAACAGTACAAAGATAGGAGATATTCTTTCTGATAATGCACAAAAGGGAAAAGATTTTCCCAAATATACAGTGGTAGGTAATAAAGTTGCATCTCAGGCATATTACCAAAACACGTCTTTGACAGAATATGAAATAGAAGAAGGAATTACGGAACTGGGTGATTTTGCATTTGCAAGATCTGCCCTTACTGCTATTACAATTCCGGAAGGTGTAGAAAAAATCGGATATGGAGCCTTTTATCATTGTGATAATCTTACAGGAGTAACGATTCCGTTAAGTGTCAAAGAAATAGAGGCAAATGCATTCTCGCAAACGCCATGGCTTAGCAGTATGCTAAATAACAGCAGTTCTCCTTTTGTAATTATAGGAGACGGTATTTTACTTGCTTATTCCGGCTCGGATAGTGTGGTGAATATACCTGATGGTGTGAAGCAGATCGGCGCAGAAGCTTTTAAAGATCATATGGGAATTACGGCAGTGAATATGCCGGATTCTGTTACCGTGATCGGGGAAGCTGCTTTTAGCGGCTGTAAAAATCTGAAGACAGTAAACGGAGGCAGAGCTATTAAGAAGGTTTGTGACAGAGCATTTCAGGATTGCCCTTTGTCTCAAATTGTGATTCCGTCAACCATGGAAGAAATTGGGCTTGGAGCTTTTGACTGTTCCGGCGGTACAGACACGGTGATCTTTGAAGGGGAAGTGCTTCCTGCTCTGATCATGGGGGAAAATTCAGGAAGACTTTCTAATGCGGAAGGCAGGACATATGCTTTTGATCAATGTAAAACTGCAATTGTATCAGGAACGGTAAGTAATCTGGAAGGAACGGTTTTGGAAAAGGGCAGCTTTGGTTTTCATGGCAGGGTGTATGATAATGACGGCAATTTATTGGCTGATCTTTCACAGGGAGCAGAGGTAGTTTCTTCTGAAGGGATTGCTTTGCAGATTAACAGTAATGTTATTGTTTCCAATAATGGAAATATAATGGCTGATATGCCGGGGAATACAGACAGCTACGTGCTGAAAATTTCAGATTCGGAAGCGGCATCTGAGAAAATTGCTTCTGCCTACGGTGAATTGTATGGCGGCAGACAGCCCTCCGGTCTTATGGGTCTTGATATATCACTTTATGACAGTACAGGACAGATTCCTATCACGAAGCTGGGAAGGCAGTATATTACAGTACAGATACCAAAGCCGGCAGGAATCGGAGAGGGTGATCTGCATCTGGTGACCCTTGACAGTGATGGTCAGCTGGAAGCTGTGGAATATCAATTGCTGGATCTGGAAGATGGATCTTACATCCAATTTACAGCCAGACATTTTTCACCATATGGTCTGTACAGTTATTCCGGTTATGATGGACAGGGCGTTGTCAATGGCGGAAATGCAGTTATCAATCTGTCCGGCAATAAAGATGATACTCCCGATACAGGTGATTTCATTCATCCAAAGTGGATACTGGCGCTGGGACTTCTGGCAGCGTCCATTGCACTTTTCTTTTTCAAAGGCATTTCCAAAGGAAAAAATTTTTCCGGTGGGGACAGGAAAATTGAATAACAGAAAATAGACTTCCGGCATATCTTAATTTAAAAAAGCCGGGAGTTTTTTATGCTTCGGGTCAGAAAGCAGATTGGCTGCAGTGATGAGCTGGTGACGTCCTGTGGAAAAAATGGTATAACCATCGCCATGCTTGATACAGGAGTTGCCACCCATCCTGATTTTGATGATAGATTAATTGTATTTAGAGATTTTGTAAATGGAAAAAGAGAATTTTATGATGACAGTGGACATGGTACGCATGTAGCCGGATGCATGTGCGGAAGCGGCAGATTGTCCGACGGCAAATATAAAGGGATAGCACCGGCAAGCAGACTGGTGGTAGGGAAAGTGTTGGATTACAAAGGGGATGGCATCATTGAGTGCATGGCAAATGGCATTGAGTGGGTACTGCAAAACAGAAAAAAATATGATATCCGTATTCTTAATATTTCCATAGGAATGGGAGAAGCAGCTGGTAAGGAGCGGATGGAAGGTCTTCTGAATCTGGTTGACGAGGCATGGAGAACAGGTCTGATCGTGGTCTGTGCTGCGGGAAATTCAGGTCCAAGGGCCATGACCATTTCTCCCATAGGTGCAAGGAAAAATGTAATTACGGTAGGCTGTAATGAAGGAGGATATTTCGGAGAACGGGAAAATCTCTGTGAAAGCTACTCCAGTCGCGGCCCCAGTGCCTTTGATGTAAAAAAACCGGATATCGTGGCGCCTGGAACGGATATTGTTTCCTGCAATGCTTTTGTGGAAAGAAGAGGGTGGAGATATAAAAATGCTTATATTGCGAAAAGCGGTACATCCATGGCAACGCCTATCGTATCGGGTGGTATGGCTTTATTACTTCAGAAATATCCTTTTTATTCCAATGAACAGGCAAAAAAAAAGATGATCAGTACGGCAAAGGATCTAAAAGAACCATGGAATAAACAGGGAGCAGGTATGATTCAGATAAATTCCTTATTGACATAAGTTGTTCTGATGTATACAATTATACAAGAATATAGAATAATTATTAGGAGGTGTTGGAGATGGCATCAGAAAATGATATTTTCTTAGACAGACCGGTATCACTCAACACGAAAAACAACCTGTTAGAAATCGAAGAGCATATGTATATATTGGATGACGTGGAGAAACCAAACGTATTCCGAAATATGTTCCCATATTCAGAGGTGCCAAAGATTCCTTTCAATGACAGGATCGTTCCTCACAATATGCCAAAGGATATCTGGATCACAGATACTACCTTTCGTGATGGTCAGCAGTCAAGAGCTCCATATACCACAGAGCAGATTGTAAAGATTTATGATTATATGCACAGACTGGGTGGTCCAAACGGAATGATCCGTGCCAGTGAATTTTTCCTTTACAGTAAGAAAGACAGGGATGCGGTTTATAAATGTATGGAGCGCGGATATCAGTTTCCGGAGGTTACCAGCTGGATTCGTGCCAGCAAAGAAGACTTTAAGCTGGTCAAGGAAATCGGTATGAAGGAAACAGGTATTCTGGTAAGCTGTTCCGATTATCATATTTTTCTGAAACTGAAGATGACAAGAAGACAGGCAATGGAGCATTACTTAAGCGTGGTAAGGGATTGTCTGGAAGAAGGAATCAGTGTAAGATGCCATCTGGAGGATATTACAAGAGCCGATATTTATGGTTATGTGGTGCCTTTCTGCCTGGAGCTTATGAAACTGATGAAGGAATATAATATTCCCATTAAGGTGCGTGCCTGTGATACCATGGGATATGGAGTCAATTATCCGGGTGCTGTTATTCCAAGAAGTGTACAGGGGATTATTTATGCGTTACATACACATGCAGGTGTGCCTCATGAACTGATTGAGTGGCACGGGCATAATGATTTCTACAAAGCGGTTGTAAATTCTACCACAGCCTGGCTGTATGGCTGCTCCGGTGTTAATACTTCTCTGTTTGGTATTGGAGAAAGAACAGGAAACACTCCTCTTGAAGCAATGGTATTTGAATACGCTCAATTGAAGGGTGATCTGAATGGCATGGATACTACCGTTATTACGGAGCTTGCAGAGTATTATGAAAAAGAAATCGGCTATCATATCCCGGAGAGAACACCTTTTGTAGGTAAAAATTTTAATGTCACAAGAGCAGGAATCCATGCAGACGGACTGCTCAAGAATGAGGAAATTTACAATATCTTTGATACGGATAAATTCCTGAACAGACCGGTACTTTGTGCGGTATCCAACACTTCGGGACTTGCAGGTATCGCACATTGGATCAACACTTACTTCAAGCTGAAAGACGGAAAACAACTGGATAAGACAAGCCCTGTGGTTGCTGAAGTAAAGAAATGGGTGGACAAGCAGTACGAAGAAGGACGTGTAACGGTTATTACGGATGCGGAGCTGATTGAGCAGATTACAATTGCCTGTAAGATATTGAATACTACCATCGGTTAAGTGAAAAGAGAGGTAAAAGGCGGCTAAATGAGCAGTTATGATGTAAAAAAAGAGGTAACAGATAAATATTCTCTGCGAGGCAGAGTGTTTAATAAGCTGCGAGAAGATATCTTAAGCGGCAAATATCAGGATCATGAGGAATTGAAGGAAGTAGCCATTGGAGAAGAACTTGGTGTCAGCAGAACCCCTGTCAGAGAAGCCTTCAGGCAGTTGGAACTGGAAGGACTGATCCAGATTGTTCCAAATAAAGGTGCCTATGTGACAGGTATTACGGCTAAGGATGTAAAAGATATTTATATGATCCGTTCCTCCCTGGAAGGAATGTGTGCAAGACTGGCTACTGAAAATATTTCGGAAGAGCAGCTTGAAGAACTGGAGGAAAATGTATATCTTGCAAGTTTTCATGCCTCCAAAGGGCATATGGAGCAGATGACAGAGCTGGATAACAGATTTCATCATATCCTGTATGAGGCATGTGATTCCAAGATGCTGGAAAAACTGCTTCAGGATTTTCATCAGTATGTTATGAGAATCCGCCAAAAAACTCTTTCTACAAAAGAAAGAGGAATTGCATCTAACGAAGAACACAGACAGATTATGGAAGCCATTAAGGCAAGAAACCCCAAAGAAGCGGAAAGACTTGCTACCATGCATATGAACAATGCTTATGACAATATGGTAAAAAACGGATTATACGATATTTATAAGAGTGAATAAAATAAGTGAACAAAGAAAGGAAGAGAAAATGGCGGAAAAGATTAAAATGACGACTCCCCTGGTGGAAATGGATGGGGACGAAATGACCAGGATTTTATGGAAAATGATCAAGGATGAGCTTCTTTTACCTTATATCGACTTAAAGACAGAGTATTATGACCTGGGACTTGAACACAGAAATGAGACAGATGATAAGGTGACTGTAGAAAGCGCAGAGGCAACCCAAAAATATGGTGTTGCTGTTAAGTGCGCTACGATTACTCCCAATGCGGCCAGAATGACAGAATACAATCTGAAGGAGATGTGGAAAAGTCCCAACGGAACTATCAGAGCGATTCTTGACGGAACCGTATTCCGTGCGCCCATTATCGTAAAAGGAATCGAACCCTGCGTTAAAAACTGGAAGAAACCCATTACTCTGGCACGTCATGCTTATGGTGATGTATATAAGAATACAGAAATTAAAGTTCCCGGGCCAGGGAAGGCAGAACTGGTTTTTACGGCAGAAGACGGCAGTGAAACAAGAGAACTGATTCATAATTTTACGGATAGCGGTATCATTCAGGGTATTCACAATACGGATAAGTCCATTACAAGCTTTGCAAAAGCATGTTTCAATTATGCACTGGATACCAGACAGGATCTCTGGTTTGCTACAAAGGATACCATTTCCAAAAAATATGACCATAATTTCAAGGATATTTTTCAGAAAATTTTCGATGAGGAATATGCAGATAAATTTAAAGAAGCAGGCATTACTTATTTCTATACACTGATTGATGATGCTGTGGCACGTGTCATGAAAGCAGAAGGCGGTTTTATCTGGGCATGTAAGAACTATGATGGAGATGTTATGAGTGATATGGTATCCTCTGCATTTGGTTCTCTTGCCATGATGACATCTGTTCTGGTTTCTCCATCAGGTGTATTTGAATATGAAGCAGCCCATGGAACTGTTCAGAGACATTATTATAAGCATCTTGCAGGAGAAGAGACTTCAACCAACTCTGTAGCAACAATCTTTGCATGGACAGGAGCTCTTCGCAAGCGTGGAGAACTGGATGAAAATAAGGAATTGATGGAATTTGCGGATAAGCTTGAGAAAGCTACCTTAAAGACTATAGAAGAGGGAAAGATGACGAAAGATCTTGCGCTGATCACTTCCTTAAAAGATGTTACTGTTTTGAATAGTGAGAACTTTATTAAAGAAATCAGAAAAACGTTGGAAGCCTTATAGGCCTCCAACGTTTTTCAGGAAAGACTTAACTGTTCCCAATTGTCATATAACAGGGCAAGTTTGTCTGCGATCTCTTCTTTTTCCTTTGTGATTTCCTGGAGCTTTGCCACATTGGTGGCATTTTCGGGAAGTGCCATTTCTTCATCAAGAATTCTGTCTCGTTCCTCCAGTCTGGAAATTTCTTCCTCACATTTCTTGATATCATTTTCTTTTTTTCGCTGTTTTGCCTGCTGTTCTTTTTGCGCCTGCCAGTCCAGCTTATTTTCGGAAAGAGCTTCCTCTGCTTTAAAAGAAACGGCAGAAGAAGTAAGGTATGCCTGTTCTAAGGTCTCTTTCTTTTCCAGATAATAATCATAGTTTCCAAGATAGCCTATCAGTTGATGACCGGTAAGATCCAGAATGCGGGATGCAGTTCTGTTGATAAAATAACGGTCATGGGACACATAGAGGACAGTGCCTTCATAGGAATTCAAGGCATCCTCAAGAATTTCCTTTGACATAATATCCAGATGGTTGGTAGGCTCATCCAGAATCAGAAAATTGGATTCTGAGAGCATGAGCTTGGCAAGAGAAACCCTTCCCCGCTCCCCGCCGCTTAAATCACGTATCAGCTTAAATACATCATCCCCGGTAAAAAGAAAAGCAGCAAGGGTATTCCTGATTTCCGTATTGGTGAGAGAAGGATAGTCATCTGAAATTTCATCAAATAGTGTTTTTTCGGGATGTAAAACATGGTGATCCTGGTCATAGTAGCCGATATGTACATTAGTGCCAAGGGTAACGGTTCCGGCATCAGCTTCTAAGATACCATTAATGATCTTCAGAATGGTCGTTTTGCCGGTACCATTATCGCCAATAATGGCTACATGTTCTCCACGCTTGATATCCATGCTGATATCGGAAAACAGTGAGAGAGCACCGAAGGCTTTGGAAAGCCCTTCTATATGAAGAACATCATTTCCGCTTGTGCATTTGGGAGTCAGAACCATATGGATGTCGGTTCGTGATTCCGTGGGTTTATCAAGTACCTCAATCTTATTCAGCATTTTTTCACGGCTTTCGGCACGTTTTATGGATTTTTCCCTGTTAAAGCTTTTCAGCTTCTCTATAACAGCTTCCTGGTGCCTGATTTCCTGCTGCTGGTTCATATAAGCATTCCAGGCTGCAACACGGAGCTGTTCTTTTTTGACGGCATAATCGGAATAATTGCCGGTAAAAACAGTAGCTTTTGTCTGGTCTATCTCGATGACCTTGTTGGCGATCCGGTCAAGAAAATAGCGGTCATGAGATACGATGATAACAGCACCTTTGTAATTTAGAAGATATGTCTCAAGCCATGTGATGGAATGTAAGTCCAGATGATTGGTAGGTTCATCCAGGATGATCAGATCGGGCTTCAATAGAAGGAGCTTGGAAAGGGCAACTCTTGTTTTCTGACCACCGGAAAGTGCGGAAATCGATTTGTGAAATTCATCCTCCCCAAAGCCAAGACCTTTCAGAACGCCAGTAAGCTCACTTTTATAGGCATAGCCGTTGGCAAGCTCAAAGGCGTGATTCAGCCTTGCATAGGTTTCCATAAGTTGATTTAAGGTATTTTCATCTGCGGTCTTCATGGCAGCCTCGGTTTCCCTCAGCTGCTTTTCCAAGGTGATAACATCAGCTTTTACACTTAATAATTCATCATAAATGGTATTCTCACTGTTAACATTCTGATTTTGGGCAAGGTATCCCAAGGTTTTTCCTTTGGCAAGGGTAACAATACCCGAATCCGGAATCATTTCTCCTATGATAATGCGCAGAAGTGTTGTCTTTCCGGCACCGTTGATGCCCACAATAGCTGCTTTATCATAATCCTCAATATGGAAGGATACGTCCTTTAAAATGTTTTTTTCATTAAATGCTTTTGATATATTCTGGCAGGATAAGATCATAATTTTACATCCTTTTTCTGTAGCTTAATTTCTGTTTCAGTTTACCGTTTACAGGCTGTTCTGTCAATGGAGTATCATTGACAAGAAACGGGAAGTAGATGACCTGAATTGATTGACATTTTTTTAACATTGATATATTATTAATTTATTGAATGACACAATATGGGGGACAGAAAAAGTGGAAAATAAAGAGATTTCACAGGCAGTGATCAGCAGGCTGCCAAGATATTTCAGATATTTGGGAGAATTAAAGGATAAGGGAATCGAACGTGTATCTTCTCAGGAATTAAGTGATATCATGAAGGTAACAGCTTCCCAAATCAGACAGGATTTTAATAATTTTGGCGGTTTCGGACAGCAGGGATATGGATATAAGGTAGAATATCTGTATGAAGAGATCGGTAAGATTCTGGGTCTTGACAAGAAGCATAATCTAATTATTATCGGTGCGGGTAATCTTGGACAGGCACTTGCCAATTATATGAACTTTGAAAGAAGAGGTTTTTTGTTTAAGGGATTGTTTGACAATAATCCTGCTTTATACGGTAAGAAAATACGGGAAATGGAAGTAAAACCCATGGAAGAACTTCCTGCTTTTGTCAGGGATAATAATATCGATATAGCAGTATTAACGATTCCAAAGACAAGTGCGGTTTCCGTAGCAGAACAGCTTGTGCAGGATGGAATCAAGGGAATCTGGAATTTCGCCCATGTGGATCTGAATGTTCCAAAGAATATTCAGGTAGAGAATGTGCATTTGTCAGATAGTCTGATGAAGCTGACTTATAACATTAACAGATATGAACAGGATGGTAGTAATGTCTAAGACTGATGAAGCATTTAAAGCGGCGCTTACAGGGAAAAAGATTCCGGTTTTGACACTTGATAATAAGTGGCATCAGCTTTTTTCCAAAACAGAGCCGGATCAGAAGCTAAAGCAGCTTGAATCTGAACTGAATGATCTGCTGAAAAAACAGGGAAAGGCGAATACGGAAATCAAAGAGCTTAAAAAGCTGAAAAAAAAGCTGATGGATGAAATCGTTCAGCTTGCTGATGAAGCATCAAACGGCAAGGATAAAAATGCAGAGAATAAGCTGGAAGAAAATAAACGTCTGATTAATGAATGCAACGAAAAAACAGAGGAGTATGAGGATCAGCTGATAGAATTGCCAAGGGAGATTGACAGGGTCAATAAAGAACTGATGATTAAGACCATGGAAATCTGCTATGATGCCCTGAAGAAGAACAAAGTAGAAATTGATGAGACTGCCAAATGGATCGCAGCGGTGCGGATAGAACTGAAAAAGCGTCTGATCAGAAAACAGGAGCAGGAACAGATGAATCAGGATATTTACACGTATATGCACAATGTGTTCGGCCCTGATGTGATAGATCTGTTTGATCTGGAATATCTGAATCAGGAAAAGCAGGAATAGAAGAGACAGAAACATGCGTCATAGTCTTTTTGTTTATGAGACATGACGCATTTTTGCATACAGGAATAAAAAATGATGAGGAGGGCGATCATGCAGTATATCGTTACAGCTGAGGAAATGAAGTTTTATGATGGGGAAACCATTTCAAAGATAGGGATACCTTCTCTTGTACTCATGGAACGTGCAGCTTATGAAACTGCCGAGGTGATTTCACGCTATGTAAAAAAGGGGACAAAAGTCATTGTCTTTGCAGGAACAGGCAATAACGGCGGAGACGGAATTGCGGTGGGCAGGATTCTGGCTGGAAGAGGGGCAGAGGTCGCTTTTTATATGCCGGGGGACGAGAGCAGGGCAAGTGCAGAGACTGGCAGGCAGCTTTCCATTATCAGGAATTTAGGGTTTTCCATTTTGCGCAATTTACCGAAAGCAGAATATGATATTGTTATAGACAGTTTATTTGGGATTGGTCTTACCAGGGATATTGCGGGAGAGTATGCTAAGGCGGTAGAGGACATCAATGTTCTCAGGAAAAAGGGAGCGCTGGTCGTTTCAGTCGATATTCCCTCCGGCATCAGTGCAGATTCTGGTAAAATTCTTGGCTGCTGCGTAGAAGCAGATATTACGGTAACCTTTGAATATGGGAAAGCGGGTCATTATTTTTATCCGGGAAGAGAAAAGACAGGTAAACTGTTTATAAGGAGTATTGGCATATCTGACCAGGCGTTGAAGGAGAAAAAGCCGTCTTATTTTTCCTTTAATAAAGAAGAAATGAAACAGTTCCTTCCTGCCAGAAATCCGGCGGGAAATAAGGGCACCTTCGGCAAAGTACTGCTTCTGGCGGGAAGTGTAAATATGGCAGGTGCCGCTATCCTTTGCGGACGAAGCATTTTAAGAGCTGGAGCCGGCATGGTGAAGATCATTACACCTTCGTCAAACCGCAGCATTGTTCAGAAAGCACTGCCGGAAGCATTGCTTTATACTTATGGAAAGATACCGGATGAAAAGCAGATAGAAACGTCTATAGGCTGGGCAGATGTCATTGTGGCAGGTCCGGGTATTTCCAAAGATAACAATGCAAGAATTTTAATGAAACAGATCCTAAAACAGGGAAAGCTTCCCATGGTGATTGATGCGGATGGACTGAATCTGATTGCAGAGGACGAGGAACTTAAGCAGGCGGTAAAGGTTTATGAAAGAAAAAAGATCATAATGACACCCCATCCTGGAGAGTTTATAAGACTCTCCGAAATCAGCATGGAACAGTATAAGGAAAATCCCAGAAATGAAGTGGTAAAGCTGGCTAAGAAGTATGGATGTATTGTAGCCGGTAAGGATGCGGTAACCCTTGTATCATCTCCTGATGTGGAAACTGTTTATATGAATCTGGCAGGGAATGACGGTATGGCTACTGCAGGAAGCGGAGATGTGCTGGCAGGTGTGATCGGCGGGCTTTTGGCACAGCATGCAGCTTTTTTTGAAGCAGCTTGTATGGGGGTCTGCATCCATGGTATCGCCGGTGACAGGGCTGCTGCGAAGAAAAGCAGGCGGGGATTGATTGCTTCCGATCTTGTGGATGAAATCTGCAGTGTTCTCATGGAATAAGCAAAGGAAAAGAGGAATGAATAAGATGCGTGAGGATTATCAGAGAGTATATGCAAGGGTTGACCTTGATGCAGTCAGAAAGAATGTAGAGCAAATTAAGGCAAATCTTTCACCGGATACGAAGCTGATGGGAGTGATTAAAACAGATGGATATGGGCATGGAGCGATTCCCATTGCCAGGGAACTGGAGCCTGTTGATTATATTTTCGGCTTTGCGGTGGCAACGGCAGAGGAAGCCTTTATTTTGCGGAGGGCCGGGATAAAAAAACCGATTCTTATTCTTGGATATACCTTCCCCTACAGTTTCAGACAACTGATAGAAAAAGATGTCCGTATGGTGGTGTTCAGAGAGGATACCTTGAAGGAACTATCAGAGGCGGTAAAAGAACTCAGGGGAAAAAACTGCAGTATAAAAGCTAAAGTTCATATCAAGGTGGATACGGGAATGAGCCGCATTGGCATAAGACCGGATGAAGAAGGACTTAACTTTGTAAAAAAGCTTTTGCAGACAGAGGGCATAGAAACAGAAGGAATATTGACACATTTCGCAAGAGCTGATGAAGCTGATAAGACAGCCGCTTATAAGCAATTAAAAGCATTTCGTGATTTTATTGATAGAATTGAGGAAGAAACAGGTTATCATATCCCGGTAAAGCATTGTGATAACAGTGCAGGAATCGTGGAACTGCCGGAGGGCAATATGGATGTGGTAAGAGCCGGGATTATCTTATATGGTCTGTGGCCTTCCGATGAAGTAAGGCAGGATATCGTAAAACTGGAACCGGTGCTTTCCCTTTACAGTCATATTGTTTATGTAAAAGAGATAGAAGCCGGGACGCCGGTAAGTTATGGAGGCACTTTTGTTTCTGACAGAAAAATGAAAATAGCAACCATTCCCGTCGGATATGGAGATGGATACCCGAGAGGACTTTCAGGGAAGGGTTATGTTCTTATCCGTGGAAGGAGGGCCCCTATCCTTGGAAGGGTATGTATGGATCAGTTCATGGTGGATGTGTCCGGCATAGATGGAGCCAGGGAGGGAGACCTTGTTACCCTTATCGGAACCGATGGATCTGAAAAGATTACCATGGAAGAACTGGGAGCGCTATCGGGAAGATTTAATTATGAACTTGCCTGTAATCTTGGAAAAAGAATTCCAAGAGTATATGAAAAGGGCGGAAAAATTATTTGTACCCGGGACAATTATCAGGATTTTTGACTGCTGTTGAATACCTTCAGACTTTATGGAAATACTTACTTATAATAAAGAGAAAACCAAGCGACGAACCGCTTCGTAAATCGACTTATTGGACCAGGCGACGACACGAAAAGCAAGTCGCCTAACTTGGAATAAGTGGGACATAATAGAATGAAGGATGTGTTTGAAATGAGAAGAGGGGATATTTACTACGCGGATTTAAGGCCCGTGGTGGGTTCGGAACAGGGAGGCATCAGACCGGTGCTGATCGTCCAAAATGATGTGGGAAACAGGCATAGTCCCACTATAATCTGTGCGGCAATCACCTCAAAAATGAATAAAGCGAAGCTTCCCACGCATATTGAATTGAGCGCGGGGAAATATGATATGGTAAAGGATTCTGTCATTCTTCTGGAACAGCTGAGGACTATTGACAAGCAGCGTTTGAAAGATAAAGTTTGTCATCTGGATGATGATATTATGAGAGAGGTCAATAAAGGTCTGATGATCAGTCTCGAGCTTACTACATAAGACAGAAAGCAGGAGAACTTGACGACTGGTTCAGAAAATGATATATTTTATTGTGATATTTTGTGTTTAAACAAAGGAGATGTGTCAGTGAATGAAAAATAATTTTTTTCGTAAGCTTGGCATTTACGGAGACGATAATTCAGATAGTGTGGAAGAAGAGATTATTTCCATGGTAAATGAAGGTCATGAGCAGGGTGTTCTGCATGAGACAGAAGCGGAAATGATCACCAATATCTTTGAATTTGGGGATAAGGAAGCCAAGGACATCATGACCAACCGGTCCAACATTGTGGCAATTGATAAAAATACAACCCTGGCTGATGCCCTTGACTATATGCTGAATGAGAGCAAAAGCCGTTTCCCTGTTTATGAAGAGAATATTGATCATATTGTGGGTATTCTGCATTTTAGGGATGCCATGCGTTCTCACAGAAACCCTGAAAATCTAAAGCTTCCGGTAGGAGAAATTGAGGGGCTTATCCGGGATGCCATGTTTGTGCCGGAAACTAAAAATATAGCGGATCTGTTCAGAACCATGCAAAAGACAAAGACGCAGATGGTCATTGTTGTGGATGAATATGGACAGACTCTCGGACTTCTTGCCATGGAGGATATTCTGGAAGAAATTGTAGGAAACATCATGGATGAATATGATGAGGACGAAGAATATATAGAGGAAACAGAAAATGCAGACGAGTACATAATCGAAGGTATGGTTAAACTGGAAGAACTGGAGGAGAAATTCGGAATCTCCTTTGGAGAACAGGAATTTGAAACCTTAAATGGGTTTCTGATTTCCAAAATGGACAAGATTCCAGAAGAAAATGAAGAGTTTTCCGTTGTAGTGGATGGTTTTGAATTTAAAATACTGTCAGTAGAAAACAGAATGATCAAAAATGTTCTGGTGAGAAGACTGGCTGATAATAAACAAACAGAAAAGGAGACAAAATAACATGTCAGGACATTCAAAATTTGCAAACATTAAGCATAAAAAGGAAAAGAACGATGCTGCCAAGGGTAAGATATTTACCATTCTCGGAAGAGAAATTGCAGTAGCGGTAAAAGAAGGGGGCCCGGATCCTGCCAATAATTCCAAACTGGCACAGGTGATTGCAAAAGCAAAAGCAAACAATATGCCCAATGATACGATTGACAGAGGAATCAAAAAGGCTGCCGGTGATGTAGGTAATGTAAATTACAAATATGTTACATATGAAGGATATGGTCCTAACGGAATTGCTATCATTGTAGATGCACTGACAGATAATCAGAACAGGACTGCTGCAAATGTGAGAAATGCATTTACCAAGGGAAACGGTAATGTAGGAACTCCGGGCTGTGTATCATTTATGTTTGACAAAAAGGGACAGATTATCGTTGACAAGGAAGAATTTGACGGTGATGCAGATGAACTGATGATGCTTGCCCTGGATGCCGGAGCAGAAGATTTTTCCGAAGAAGAGGACAGCTTTGAAATCATTACAGATCCCGATTCATTTGATACGGTGTTAAAATCTGTTCAGGATGGAGGAATCGCTGTTGCTTCTGCTGAGGTTACCATGATTCCCCAGAATTATGTAGCACTGACAGATGAAACCGCTGTTAAGAATTTGAACAGAATTCTTGATTTACTTGATGAAGATGATGATGTACAGGCAGTATACCACAATTGGGATGAATAAAGAATTAATATCTGTTAAAGAAAATATTTTTGTAATTTTATGTTTTGTCATAGCAGTGGGAATCAGAATTTTTCTGCTTCTGTCAGGTACCATACCGGTTACGGATGATTTCCGGTATTATGAGGCGTCCATGATCAGCGGATATGCCAAGGAGCCGGTTATGACTTCAGGAATTGCTTTTGCATATGTGAGAAGTCTTTCGAAAGTCCTTATGTTTACCGGTAACAGGCTGAATGTGGCTGCAGGGTATCATATTGTACTTCAGGCTGCAGTATTTCTTTTTCTATTTCTTGGATGCTATTTTCTTTTTGGAAAGATAGCAGCTTTTATTGAAATCCTGTCGCTTGCTTTTACACCGTGGATGATCAGTTCCCTATTTCTGGTTTCTCCCGAAAATTATTACTTATTTGGCTGGTCTTTTATCTTTCTGCTGATAGGTATTTTTGCAAAAAAGACGAGGGAACAAGGCTGGTATCGAAGCAGTAAGGATGAATGTTATCTGATGTTGCTGGGTTTTTTGACGGGAGTTGTCTGTATCTGGCATTATATGGGATTTTTACTGATTTTGTTGATGGTCTATGCTGTTATTACAAATCTTTTTTCTATGATAGAAAAAAGAAAAATATGGAAAACGGCTTATGCCATGGACAGCCTTTTGACAGACGAGGCAGATGAACGGGAAGAGGTCATGCCTGTTGCTTCTCTGGTAATGACACTGATTGCAGGTATATTTTGGGGCGGATTTTGTACGCTGATGAAGTATACCGGTGTTACAGGTAACTTTATAAAAGAACAGTTTCTCTGGTGGCAGGAACGGGCATTCACCATAGAAAACGGCTGCTGGCAGGATCTTTCCATCAAGCTTTTGGCTTGGATTATAGTTACCATGTTTGCAGGAGTGGGTATGCAGACAGTTGTTGCTATCTTTTACAATAAAAGAAATAAAGAAGACATAATGCAGGAGGCAGCTGCGATGGAAGATAAAGTGGAAGAAAGGGCAGAAGACAAGAAAGACGAAAATAAGAAGGTAAAATATATAGAGAATCCGCTGCCTTTACCTAAAAAACATGAGAAACGGACTCTGGATTTTAAGCTGGATCAGAAGAAAGACGATTTTGATTTTGAAATCAGTCCGGATGATGACTTTGATATTCAATAAATAATTCGAATAAAAAAACACAGGAAAAACATACTAAGAAGGACTGATAAATTCAGTTCTTCTTTTTTATCCAATAAGCCGGCTTCAAAAGTGAGTCGGTGTTTGGTAAAAATGAACAGTAAAGTTAGAGGTGAAAATATGTCTGGAAAGAAAGTGGAAGAAGAGAAGCATCGAAGCGAAAGAATAGAGGAGACCGGTCAGGTGACTTTGGATAAAAATGAAAAAGCTAATTCCATTCATCTGATAACCATAATAGGAGAAGTGGAAGGACATGATAATCTTGGCAATAATTCAAAAACCACGAAGTATGAGCATATCCTGCCACAACTTGCTGCAATCGAGGATAGCAAGGAAATTGATGGTGTACTTGTCCTTTTGAATACCATGGGAGGAGATGTAGAAGCAGGACTTGCTATTGCGGAAATGATCGCATCTCTGAGCAAGCCTACCGTGTCCCTGGTACTTGGTGGAAGTCATTCAATCGGTGTACCTATTGCAGTAAGCACCGATTACTCATATATTGTTCCTACCGGGACAATGGTCATTCATCCGGTTCGTATGAATGGAATGGTGATAGGAGTACCGCAGACCTTTGATTACTTTAAACAGATTCAGGACAGGATTACCGGATTTGTATGTGGACACTGTAAGATCAGTGAACAAAGATTTGAAAAATTGATGATGGAGACAGGTGTACTGACAAAAGATGTTGGGACGATCTTGGTAGGAAAAGAAGCAGTGGAGGAAGGAATCATCAATGAAACCGGAGGAATTAGGGAAGCTATGTCAAAGCTTCATGAGCTGATAGCGAATCAAAGAGACTGCAAAACAGATAAAAAATCTAAAAATCTTAAGGGTGACAAGAAGAACTGAAAATGCTATACTATATAAGATTATGTAAGTACTTTTGAAAGTACCGAAGGGGTTTAAAAGTATGGCACAAACAAAGAAAAACTCTACAAGGAGAAGTGCATCTTCCAAGGGAAGAAATACAGGCTCAGGTAGAAATTATCAGAAAAAATCATCAGCTGATAACAGAAACAGCAAACCCATGGATACGGCAATCAGAAATGAAATCATCCTGATTGCTCTGCTTGCTGTGGCAATTGTTCTCTTTTTATGTAATTTTGGAGTAATTGGTGTGGCAGGAGATATGGTCAGCAGCGTTATGTTCGGAATATTCGGAATGACGGCATATGTTGTTCCTATTGTTTTCTTTTTTATGATAGCATTTGGTATGGTAAACAGTGGAAATTCCATTGCCGTCAGAAAACTGGTGGCTGGTGTGGTTTTATTTCTTATTGTTGGTATTGTATTTGATCTGTTTACAGGAAGACCTTCCGGAGCAGAAAGCTATCAGATTAAGGATATTTATATGAATTGCAGCCAGGATAAAAACGGAGGGGGTGTCCTTGCCGGAAGTCTGGCGTATCTGTTTTATCATTTCCTTGGTTTGATTGGCACGGTTCTTGCAGTTTTGGTAGGTGCAGTGATCTCTGTTGTTGTTATTACGGACAAGTCTTTTGTAACAGGAGTGAAAACAGGAGGACGTAAGGTATATGAACGTACCAGGGAAGACGCTGAATACCGCAGGGAAAGAGCAAGAGTAAGACGGGAAGAAATAGAGGAAGAAAAACGTCTTCAAAGAGAGCAAAAGGAACTTAGGGAAGAAGAACTTGAAAATGAAAAAATCCTGCGGATGGATAAAAAAGTCAGTGGTGTTATGATGGATACCTCTTTAACCGGAGGGGCGCACCACAAAGATAAGATCAGAGATGATATGCATGAGATTAATCTGCAGGACTTTGAAGAGAAAATAGACCAGGCGGTACACGATGATGCACAAGTGAAGGAAGAAGAAATATTTGATTTTAGCAGAGTCAGAATTAATGGCGCTTATGTTGAGGAACAGGAAGAAGAAATTACAAGTGATGCCATGTCGGAAATAACGGGACTGTTTGATGAGGAAGAAATACAGCCGGAGCCTTACATAGAACCACAAAAGCCGTCATCCATAGTGGAAAAGCCTGTAGTTGAAGCTAAGAAACCGGTAGCCACAGTAAAGAAACCTGTTGAAGCAGTAAGGAGTTCTTCAGGCGCAGTGGGAACTGTGGTGAATGGGGAAATGTATCAGGAAATGCAGGCGAATAAACCTGTAAAGAAATATGTGACTCCACCGTTAAGTCTTCTGAAAAAAGGAAAGACAAAATCCGGTGACTCTACAAGAGAGTTAAAGGAAACAGCGGAAAGACTTCGTCAGACACTTCAGACTTTTGGCGTAAAGGTAACGATTACGGATATCAGTCAGGGACCTGCGGTAACAAGGTATGAGCTTCAGCCCGAACAGGGGGTTAAGGTAAGTAAGATAGTGGGTCTTGCCGATGATATTAAGTTAAATCTTGCAGCCACGGATATCAGAATCGAAGCACCGATTCCCGGAAAGGCAGCAATCGGTATTGAGGTTCCCAATAAGGAAAATTCAGCGGTAGCATTGCGTGATCTTTTGGAATCCAGAGAATTCCAGGAATTTGATTCCAAGATTGCCTTTGCTGTTGGTAAAGATATTGCGGGTAAGACGGTGGTTACAGATATTGGGAAAATGCCCCATATGTTGATTGCAGGAGCAACCGGTTCCGGAAAATCTGTCTGTATCAATACATTGATCATGAGCATTATTTATAAAGCCAATCCGGATGAAGTAAAGATGATTATGGTAGATCCCAAGGTAGTAGAACTCAGTGTTTATAACGGAATCCCCCATCTTTTGATTCCGGTAGTCACCGATCCGAAGAAGGCGGCGGCAGCGCTTCACTGGGGTGTTGCGGAAATGACAGACCGTTATCAGAAGTTTGCTGATTTTAATGTCAGAGATTTGAAGGGTTATAATAAGAAAGCAGAAGAAATGCAGGCAAAAGGGGAAGCGGATGCCCCTGCGAAAATGCCTCAGATTGTGATCATCGTAGATGAGCTTGCAGACCTTATGATGGTGGCACCCGGTGAAGTGGAAGAGTCGATCTGCCGTCTGGCACAGCTCGCCAGAGCAGCAGGCATTCATCTGGTCATTGCTACCCAGAGACCTTCCGTAGATGTTATCACCGGTCTGATCAAGGCAAATATGCCAAGCCGTATTGCATTCAGCGTTTCAAGTGGTGTAGATTCAAGAACTATTCTGGATATGAATGGTGCAGAAAAACTGCTTGGTAAAGGTGATATGCTGTTTTATCCTCAGGGATACAGCAAGCCGGCCAGAGTGCAGGGCGCTTTTGTATCTGACAGGGAAGTTTCGGATGTGGTGGAATTTTTAAAGAATCAGAAGCTTGGAAATATTTACAGTGATGATATTCAGGAAAAGATAGCCAGTATGGGATCTGCTCAGGGAGGTGCAGCCGGTGATGGAGGCTCTGAAAGAGATGAATATTTTGTGGATGCCGGAAAATTTATTATAGAGAAGGATAAAGCATCTATTGGTATGCTGCAGAGAGTGTTTAAAATCGGATTTAACAGGGCAGCAAGGATTATGGATCAGCTTTGCGAGGCTGGTGTTGTGGGAGAAGAAGAAGGTACCAAGCCGCGTAAGGTGTTAATGAGTGCGGAGCAGTTTGAACAGTATATAGAAGAGTACCTGTAAACCATTCACAATACATGAGGAGGAAACGTTATGAAGACAGATATTGAGATTGCACAGGAAGCAGTGCTTCAGCCCATCGTGGAAGTGGCAAAAAAACTTCAGATTTCAGAGGATGAATTGGAGTTATACGGAAAATATAAGGCCAAAATATCCGATGAATATATGGAAAAAATTAAGAATAATCCTGATGGTAAACTGATTTTGGTAACAGC
>JBJEMT010000082.1:0-21727 GCA_051879815.1 Suilimivivens sp.
ATTATGGAAGGAAACTATGATGCTGCTTATGCAGCGGTAGGTGCAGGTTTTTACATTGTTTATACCATCTTTATTCTGGCTATTGCCGTATTAACACTGGTTGCAATGTGGAAGATATTTGTAAAAGCAGGTAAGCCGGGTTGGGCTTGTCTCATTCCTTTTTACAATACATACTGCCTGTACGATATCGCTTGGGGAAGCGGATGGTTATTCCTGATCACCTTTGTTCCCTGTGTTGGCGCCATTTTCGGAATCATCATGCTGTTTAAGCTTGCCAAGGCTTTTGGCCAGGGCGCCGGATTTGGATTTGGTCTTTTATTCTTAAATACCATTTTCGTCCTGATTCTGGGCTTTGGAAAGTCCGAATATATCGGACCTCAGTAATCGGCACAATCACAAACCGCACTGTCATTTCAAATGACAGTGCGGTTTTTTGTCCAATATGTCAATACTCCGCGCTATATATGATGTCTGTTCTTTTCTCTACTCTGTAAGCTGTCTGTGATATTTTGCAACCGTATAAACATGATCTGACTTTTCTGAGAGAGCAAGATCAAGTTCGAAGATACCATCTGAAGACAGTCCGACAGAAGAAGTCACGGGAACAAAAAGAGTAATTTCTTCTCCCTCTTTCAATACACCCGAAGGATCATTCTGCACAATTACCGTATAATAAATGCCTGTTTCTTCTAACCCTGCATCATCATTTGTAATTTCATTTTCCGGCTGCTCCTGCACTTTCTCCACCCTTATGGTCACATTGGTAAGTGTTGGCGCAAACTGTTCCTTTTTTCCCGCTGCCGCTTGTTGCGCAAGCATATCTGGCTGGACTTCCTTTGCTTCATCCTCCATGGCAGCAGCCTCTTTCACGGGTTCTTCCGCCACTGCTTCTGCCATTTCCGTCACAGCTTCTGCAGGTGCTTCTTCTGCCGCAGCTTCCTCCCATGCAGCAGCTCCCGCTTCCTCTACCGTTTCTGCTTCTGCCTTTTCTGCCATTTCCGCAGTCGTAAAGGCTTCCGCCGTGGCCGCACTTTCCGACAATGATTTGCCGCTCGCCTGCCTTAACACAATTGCGGTGGGAATGAGAATAATCAGGCACACAACAGCCGCTGCAAGTGTCGCATATTTTCTTATAAATAATTCGGTCCGGGATCTTCCTCTGACCAGTATGATTTTTTCTCCTGAACCTGCTTTCGCTATGTCCGATACAGTATTTTTGCCGGATTCTGCTTTCCTATTGACCGGTGCGGATTTTTCACTAAGACCTGCTTCAATTCTGTCCCATAAATCCGGAACTTCGTTTTCTGCAAGCTCTTTGTACGCTGTTTCAAAGTCTCTATTCATATCCACACCTCCTTAACTTCTTGATCGCATTCTGATATTTCCATGTTACGGTTCCCATTGGGATTCCCATTGCCTGTGCAATCTCTTTAAAGGTCATCTCCCCGAGTACCTTTAGAGAAACCACCTGCCGTTCCGACGGCTTCAAGGTATCGAGAGCTTCTTTTACCGTCATGTCCCGGATAACACTCTGCTCTACTTCGCTCTCTGTCTCTTCCTTGTAGTAATGCTTTTTTGACTTTTCCTCTTCCTCAGGTCCTGCTTCAATGTCCTGCAGCATGGCCGTCAGTTCCTCTTTTCTGTGCTTGCGGATAAAGTCGATTGCCATATTTCTTGCCATAGTGGCAAGATATCCTTTGTGGCCGCCGCCGGGCTTAAACTGTTCTGCCTTGTCCCATAGCCTGATAAAAAAGTCACTGGTAACGTCTTCCGCATTTTCTTTGTTCTGCAGCACTTCATAGATGATTCTGTAAATATAACCGATATATGCCTCATAAATTTCCTTAAGAGCAGTTTTATCTCCCTGTACCATCCGTGCCACAGCCTGTTCAAATTGCTGGTCGTTCACGGTCTCCTCCCTTTCTTTCGTAGATACGTTTTAACCTTTTATTTTTATGGAATCACTTTTTTAAGTATAACCAAGCGCGACACGCTTTGCGAGTCGTCTTATTGGACACAAAAGCCGCAGGAAAACATCCCACGGCTTATCTTTCTGTTATTATAAAGCTTTGATCCTGTCCACTGCCTCGACAGTATTCTCATAGCTGCCGAAGGCTGTGAGTCTGAAGTAGGTTTCGCCGCTTGGTCCAAAGCCTGAACCGGGAGTGCCCACCACATTTGCCGTTTCAAGCAGATAATCGAAAAATTCCCAGCTGGTCATGCCCTTCGGCGCTTTCAACCAGATATA
The DNA here is from genome assembly GCA_051879815.1 of Suilimivivens sp. Lineage (GTDB taxonomy): Bacteria > Bacillota > Clostridia > Lachnospirales > Lachnospiraceae > Suilimivivens. Next base: position 2,249 of record JBJEMT010000082.1, read on the forward strand.
AGGAGCATTGACACCACCGGATACGGTATAGCCTGCATCCTTTAATCCATTTAAAATATAAGCGGCATTCTTCATATAGTAAGAAACAAGCTGCTTTACTTCTGCCTGGCCTTCTTTAGAATAAACAGCTTCGCCTGCACGCTGTACAATATAAGGCGCACCGTTGTACTTGGTTCCGTGTCTTCTTGCCCATAAGGAATGAAGAGAAACCTCACCGCTCTTTAAATCCTTAGGGATAACGGTATATCCTAAACGGACACCTGTAAAGCCTGCATTCTTGGAGAAGGAATGAAGCTCGATGGCACAGGTTCTTGCTCCTTCACATTCATAAATGGAATGAGGTACATCCTCCTCGGAAATGTATGCTTCATAGGCAGCATCATAAATAATGACCGCACCGTTTTTGTTTGCATAATCAACCCATTCCTGAAGCTGGGGCTTTGTGATTGTGGAGCCTGTGGGGTTATTGGGGAAGCACAGATAAATGATATCCGGCACTTCCTTGGGAAGCTCGGGAGCAAAGTTATTGTCTGCTGTACAAGGCATATAGATCACATCACTCCAGGTCTCCGTTGTCTTATCGTAAGTACCTGTTCTGCCTGCCATCACATTGGTATCCACATAAACGGGGTAAACAGGATCACAGACAGCAATCTTATTATCAATACTGAAAATTTCCTGAATATTACCGGAATCGCACTTGGCGCCATCCGATACGAAAATTTCATCGGCAGCGATATCGCAGCCTCTCTTCTGATAGTCATTCTCTGCAATGGCATTTCTTAAAAACTCATAGCCAAGATCGGGAGCATAGCCTCTGAAGGTTTCGGCCTTTGCCATCTCATCCACCGCACCGTGAAGGGCGCTGATAATTGTGGGGGTAAGGGGCTGTGTCACATCACCGATTCCGAGACGGATGATCTTCTTGTCAGGGTGTGCTGCCGCATAAGCGTTCACCTTCTTGCCGATTGTGGAAAATAAGTAGCTTCCGGGGAGCTTTAAGTAATTGTCGTTTACTTTAAACATGTTGTTCTTCCTCCTGTGGATCATTTATCTAAGCTCTGTGAGCTAAATCTCAATCTCTCCCTCAAATACAGTGGCTGCCGGTCCTGTCATATAGACAAGATTTTCCTGTCTGTCCCACTGAATCTTAAGAGAACCACCTAATAGTTTAACAGTAACAGTGTCATTCGTCAAACCATTTAAAACACATGCCACTACAGTTGCGCAGGCACCGGTTCCGCAGGCTAAGGTCTCACCGGTTCCTCTCTCCCACACTCGCATTTCCACGTTTTCTTTATCTATTATCTTTACAAATTCCGTATTGGTTCGCTTAGGGAATCTTTTATGATTTTCAAAAAGAGGACCTATCGTATCAATCGGAAGTCCTGCCACATCATCCATAAATACCACCGCATGCGGATTTCCCATTGACACACATGTCATTTTATAAATTTCCCCATCAACTTCAATATCTCCGCCGATGACCGGCTCCTCTTCACAATCCGAGGTGACGGGAATATCAACTGCCTTTAAAATAGGAGAACCCATATTGACTTTTACAGTCGATACCTTTCCGTCTTCCACTGTGAGATCCAGATATTTCACTTTTCCGGCACTGATGATACTGATATGTGTCTGATCTGTCAGTCCCTTATCATAAACAAATTTTGCCACACAGCGGATACCGTTTCCGCACATTTCCGCCCTGGAGCCGTCCATATTGTACATTTCCATCTCAAAATCAGCGTTTTGGGATGGATTAATGAAGATTACACCATCCCCTCCGATTCCGAAATGTCTGTCACTTAGCTTCTTTACCACATCAGGCTTTTTTTCCTGCGGGATGATCTCTTTTGCGCCGTCCACATAAATATAGTCATTGCCGCACCCATGCATTTTGGTAAATTTCATACCATATACCTCCGTAAGAGTCATTGATCATGTTACTGTAGCATTATGAATATAGTTTACCACATTTTTTTATCTCCTACATCATGTTACTTGCGGTCAGGTATGCAAAAAATGCTGTTTCTTTTCTATGTTTATAAAATTTTTTTCTTTTTAAAGATAAGAATACATCCCAGGATAACCACCAGGCTTAACACAATAACTCCCGGATATCCGTCTTCCAGCTCCGGCATATTTCTGAAGTTCATACCGTACCAGCCGGTAATCAGTGTCAGCGGAAAGAATATGGTGGATATTACTGTCAAAAACTGCATATTCCGGTTTTGCTGGGCATCTACCTGCGCCTGATACGCATCCTGCACCTGCTTGGCATATTCCAGCAGATGGGCAGTTCTTCCCATAAGCCTGTCGGCACGGTCAGCGATAATTCCAAAGTACTTCAGCCTCTTTTTGGCAAAAAATCCGTTTTCATTTTCCTCCAGTTCTTTCCCCATATCCATAAGCTGGTCATAATATCCCCGCAGAGTCAGAAGTTCCTTACGGATGGGCATGATTTCATTCTGAAAGCCCTCAATCACACCATCCATGACTTTTTCCTCCATATCCATGATCAACCTTTCATAGCGCCCTAAGGTTTCCACATCACGGCTCATGAACTGTCCGATAAAATTGTAGATAAAATGTTCCCTGGTTTCTCCCTGCTTCGTCCTGTTCTGACGAATTCGCATAATCAGACGCCAGGAAAAATCATTATCATCAATGATAACGATGTTACGCTGGTTAATGAAAAATAAAATGCGGTAACGGCTGCCAAGTACATCCAGAAGCTTGGGAATACAAAAGGAGCCAGCAAGACATTCCTGCTGGGCTTCCATTCTGCAGAAGCTGACTGCTGAAAGGTTGATATCACCTTCATATACCATTTCAGCCAGCTCCATTACTTCTTTTGCTTCTTTTGACGTGGCTACAAGTACCGCAGATCTGTTCTCTGCCTTAAATTGTTCCTCATCAATAGGTTCCAGTGTTTCCCCCAAAGCAAGTATGATCACTTTACGACCCCTTCCTGACTGCTATTCCGGTCATATGCCTGCTGATAAAAATATTCCTGGGAATTCAGAGGCGTGTCGGTCTCCTGCACCCTGATATAATTACCGTCACTGAGCATCTGTCTTGCCTGCCTGTTATCACTCAGCATTGTGATAAACATTTCCTTTAACTGCAGCTTTAAATCCTCATCATGAACAGGAGCCGCAACCTCCACACGGCGCAGCGTATTCCGGGTCATATAGTCGGCGGAGGCAATGTAAATCTTTTCCTGCTCTCCTTTTCCGAAAATATAGATTCTGGAATGCTCAAGAAATCGTCCTACAATGCTGATCACACGGATATTTTCCGTAGCCCCTTCCACACCGGGAACCAGACAGCAGATACCCCGCACAATCAGGTCTATTTTTACCCCTGCCATGGAGGCCTCAATAAATTTATCAATAATCTTTTTGTCCGTAAGAGAGTTGATCTTAATGCCTATGTAAGCTTCTTCTCCGTTTTTTGCTTTGGCAATCTCGTCCTCTATCATTGCAATTACCCTGTTTTGCAGACATTTGGGCGCTACCAGAAGTTCTTTTGTGGATTCCACTACTTCACCCATGGCAAGTGCCTGGAATACACCGGCTGCCTCCTGCCCAATCTCCTGATTAGCTGTCATAAGAGAAAGGTCGGTGTAGAGTCGTGCCGTCTTTTCATTGTAATTGCCTGTACCTATCTGGGTATAATATTCCGTTCTTCCCTCATTTCGTCTGGTAATCAGACAGAGCTTGGAATGTACTTTATACCCGCCAAGACCATAAATGACCTGACAGCCCGCTTCCTCAAGACGCCTGGACCACTCAATATTGTTTTCCTCATCAAAACGTGCCTTCAGCTCTACGAGAACAAGCACATCCTTGCCGTTTTCGGCGGCTTCAATCAAAGCTTCCACAATCTTGCTGTGCTTTGCCACTCTGTAAAGAGTCATCTTAATGGAAACTACAGACTCGTCATTTGCCGCTTCGCTCAACATTTCAAGAAAAGGCTTCATGCTTTCAAAAGGATAGGCAAGCAGCTTATCTTTTTCCCTGATCTGTGCAAGAATTGATTCCCCGCTCTTAAACTGGGAAGATTTCTGAGGAACTCTCTTTTCAAAGAAAAGCTCCGGCTTCTGACGCAAAATATCCTGAAACTGGAACAGGAAGGACAGCTCAAGGGGTGTATTATTTCTGAATACATAATCTTTTTTTACTTCCAAATAGTCACAAAGTGTATCTACAATATCCCCGTCCAGATCTCTTGACAGTTCCAGACGTACCGGTGCCAGTCTCTTACGCTTTTTAATCATTTCTGCCATAAATTCACGGTAATCAAGATCTTCATCATAGAGTGCATCCGCATCAATATCCGCATTTCTTGTAACCCGAAGCAATGACTTGGATTTTATAAAATAACCGCCAAAAATCTTGGGTACAAAATGCAGAATCAGCTCTTCTGCCAGCATATAGGTGCCTTCTTCACCGGGAATCTGAATCAGTCTCGGGAAGACACCGCTATTGCAGGGTATGATACCAAGCTTTTCTTTTCCCTTCTTCTTTTCCAATACGGCAACCGCATAAATTTCTCTGTTTCGCAAAAAAGGAAAAGGCTGTCTCTTTCCCACAATACTGGGAGAAATCAGGGGAGCAATCTCCTGATCAAAGTACCATTCCAGATATTCACTCTCTTTATTTCCGATCTTACGGAAATCTACCAGCTTCACTCCATAACCGGAAAGGCTTTCCAGAAGTTCCTCATAGACGGCATCCTTTCTCCTGTTCAGCTTCTCTACCTCTGTCAGGATAGCGCTGATCTGTTCTCCCGGTGTCATCTCCGTCTTATTGTCACGGACCTCGGTAGAGAGGAGCTTCTGGTCGATCAATGTACCCACGCGGACCATAAAAAACTCATCCAGATTGCTCTGATAGATAGAGGCAAAGGACAGCCTCTCACAGAGGGGAATTCTCTCATTTTCCGCTTCTTCAAGAACTCTTTCATTAAATTTCAGCCAGGAAAGCTCCCTGTTCATATACACTTTACTTTTGCTCATCTTTCTGTTCTCCTTCGTTTTCACTTGCCGCAATAAAATAAGTCATATCTGCTCTTCCTAAAGCCGCATCTGCTATATTCACACAACAGTTTCCCATTCGATCCACACTGTGGAGAATATTATTCAAGGGTGCTGTCATATTGGCAGCGCATTTTCCCTTGCTGACTCTGTCCATATGACCTTTGCGCATTTCAATGTCAAGATCCAGTACCTTTTCTCTCCTCTTACGAATTTTCTTTGCACTGTCGGGATTTCCCGTAGTCATAACATCAATGGCACCGGAATACATTTCTTCAATGACCTTAAGACTTTTTTCCAGATCCTTCATGGCATCCTTGGAGTACTTATATTTTTTTGCCATCTTATCTTCCAGGGAATCCGCAATATCATTACAGAGAATACCCATACGTTCCACGTCACTGAGTACGTACATGATACCGGCTGTCTGGTTCGCCTGTTCCTCGGTCAGGACACCGGCAGAAAAAAGACCGCCCAGATATTCCGTGATCCTGCCGCTTAAGCTTTCCACCACTTTTGCCTTTTCATTAATACCGTCAAGAAGCGCCCTGTCCTCTTTTCTTGCTGCAAAAGCGGCATTCTGAATCAGTTCCTTGACGATATCACTGACACGAAGCACTTCTCTTGCCACAAGCTGAAGAGCTGCAGCCGGCTGACCGATCAGACGCTCATCCAGATATACAGGTTCGGAAGGATGGGCTGTCATTTCCCTGCCATCAGGTATAATCCGCATTACAATCTTTACCATCAGCCACAGAAGGGGTGTCCATAATAAAGTCATGACGATATTAAAGCTGGTGTGGGCATTGGCAATCTGCCTGGAAATCACTTCTATTTCCGCTCCTTTAGGCGAGATCATCTTAATGATCTCTGCAAAGGGAGTTACGAACCAGATAAACAGAAGACTTCCCGAAATATTGAAAATGGAATGTGCCAGGGCCGTTCTTTTTGCATCCCTTGGCTGACCGATACTTGCAAGAAGAGCCGTAATGGTAGTACCGATATTGTCACCAAGAAGAATAGGAATCGCACCGGCAAGACCAAGTATACTGGTCATCCCGTCTGCTCCCGGTTGGGAGGCAAAGTTCTGAAGCACGGCTATCGTGGCACTGCTGCTCTGTACTACCAGCGTCATCAGCGCGCCCACTGCCACGCCCAGGATCGGTATATCGGCGACTTTCGCTATCATATTGGTAAAAACAGGACTGGAAGCCAGCGGTTTCATTACATCTCCCATGGTTTCGATTCCCAGAAACAAAAGTCCAAAAGCAAATACCGTTTGTCCGATATTTTTGACCTTTTCCGACTTGGCAATAAAAGATACGATAAAGCCGGCAAAAATGAAAAGATAAATATAATCACTGATTTTAAAAGCTATAATCTGCGCTGTCATGGTAGTACCGATGTTGGCACCGAAAATGATTGAAATTGCCTGCGGCAGAGTCATAAGCCCTGCACTGACAAAGCCGATTGCCATAACGGTAGTGGCACTGCTGCTCTGTAAGACAGCCGTAACGATTGCACCCGCAATCACTCCCATTACCGGATTTTTCGTGAGCATTCCCAGGATTGCTTTCATTTTTTCTCCGGCAGCCTTCTGCAGACATTCACTCATCATGTTCATGCCGAAAATGAAAATGGCCAGTCCGCCAAATAATCCAAATAAGATTTCCATTGTACTATTCATTTAAGTTACCCCACTCTTTCTCCTCACCGGTGTAAATTTCTTTTAACTGCTCTGATGAGATATCAGTCAAAGGATTTTCTCTGTTTACAATAACCGCAATACCGTCTCTGGCAATCATTTCGTAATCCAGAAGTTCCTTTTCATAATCCTTCAGTTCCCGTGATGACATACCAAGGTCATAAGTTCCATTCATGGCTCCTGTCAGACCGTCTGTAGAATCTGACCGGCTCACCGTGATCTCTGCATTCGGATTAATTGCCATATAGTTTTCTGCCAGTTCCTTCATCAGCGGATATACGGAGGAAGAACCTCCAATTGTAATGGTTCCTTTTGCCTGATTAGACAGGAAGGTGCTGCTTTTCGCCACCTGTGTGTAGGATTTTCCTATGATTTCCTGTCCCGCTCCGTGAACATAGATCAGAAAATCCTGCTCAAGTTCCGTTAATTTCCCGCCATATGCCAGGTAAAATGCTCTGCTTAAGGGGTACTTACTGTCATTTACATCTGCTGTAACTCCGTTGACACTAAGTACTTTTACTTTTTCCAGCCCCTGAGTTCCCAGGGAAAGATATCCGATTCCCGATCTGTCACTTTCCACCACATCAATCACATCTTCTGAAGCTACAGCAATTATGGCATTCTCTGTCGTAAGATCTGTTTTTTCTTCCTCATTGTCCTGAAAATCAAGGAGCTGCGCAAAGGTACTTCTGGTACCGGAGCCCTCTTCTCTGGAAACCACCGTAATTTCTCCCAGCTCGTCCAATCCTTCTACTGCCACGTTTTCCTCCTGCTGACTTGAATTGCCACAGCCTATCAGTCCTGCCACTGCAATACCTGCCAGCAAAAGAGCTGCCGTCTTTCGTATTTTCATTCACTTTTCCTCCTAGTCTAATGCCATTATACTAGGGCAACGTAAATTCCAGGTTATGCTTATGTCAAATCTATGTAAAATTTTATCTTTGCGATAAATACACAAAAAAAGAGCAGTCTGCGTCGGGAAACTGTCGTTTCCGCGCAGACTGCCAAAGCACTGTTTCAATAAAATTTTTAGTTTAGAAGTAGATCTTTCCAATTCTCAGGAAAACCCATCGTACTAATCTGAACACACTCATATTTATCAAATAGCAACTCAATGTTATCTACAAACAAATTCCAATGAGCATCATTTTTCAGCAAATGCTTCATACATAAGAGCACTCCGTATATCCTGTTATTTCCTATTCCCGCTTTTGTATATTCCTTGTACAACATAGGTGTCTTGGACAATTTGGCATTATATAACCGACCATAATGTGCACAAATATTTCTTACATACGATATGCTTTCCAACCAACTTTCAATATATGTATAACCTACACCAAAGGTCTTTGCAATAGCCTTTTTATCTTTATTATGCATATTCTTGTAAAACTTTGATAATGTACCAAAACTAAATACTTCTACTAATGCATAAATCGGCAGATTACCACCTTCATAGTTTTCTATAAAATTACGTACAAATGGTGCCTTTGAGTTCCGTCTAATCTCTTCTTTGATGTCATTCAGAAATTCTGCATAATACCCCTCATCGGCAAAATTTTCTGCCTTTAGATAGCCCAAAATACCATATTGTTCAGCAAAGTAATTAGCCAATCTGCACCTTACATTAATTTCTATCTTTTCTATTTCCGGGAATATGATTTGTCGAAAATTTGCATTAAACAAGTACAGATCTACTATTTTCTTAAAAGTTGTATGCTTATTATAATTTCCATTTTTCGGTTTCAGATTAAGGCTATACGCCTTTACCAGTCTAAAATATGAAATATCATTAAGTATTTTCTTTGCGTACTCCTCATCATCGACAATCAATCCAATACTTTTCAGATTTTCAACCTGTTCATCAATTGACATAGGAGGCTGATGCTTTTTTAATTCTCCCATACAATGTTCTCCTTAAAATTAAAAGACCCAACGTGGTCCGCATCGTTGAGAGGCGTGTTGGGTTCTGTTAATAAGTATTATATGCAAATCCTTCAAAAAAATCAATAAAAAGTTGAGATTTTTGCAAAACAATACCAATAGTAATAATTATGTCAATAATTTTACATCAGGCAAAATACTGAGAGCAGTCCATTTCCTATTCAAACTCAATCATCACCTTATACAGATCCCCGTCGATCTCCACCTTCAGCCTGCCGCCCTGGAGCTCTGTAAAGCTTCTTGCGATGGCAAGACCAAGACCGCTGCCTTCCGTGTTTCTTGATTGGTCTCCCCTTACAAAACGCTCTGTCAGTTCATCGGGATTGACATTCAGTTCACAGGCCGACATATTCTTCATCTCAAAGTGAAAGCCTTTTTCTGTCTTTTCTCCCGCCACATATACTCTGGTATGAGGCATGGCATATTTAATGGCGTTGGTATAAAGGTTCTCAAATATCCGATAGGTTTTCTGACTGTCAAGCTTAAGGATCACCTTTTCCTCCGGCAGGTTAAAACGAAAGATCAGATCTGCTTCCTCTATTTTATCCTCATATTCCAGATATACCTGCCGGATCAGATTGCAGATGTCCACATCCACCGGATTTAAGGTCACATTGCCACTGCTCGCCTTGCTGACTTCAAACAGATCTTCTATCAGAAATTTCAGCCTTGCAGATTTTTTCTTCAATATTTCGATGTATTCCTTTTTCTGCTCTGATGACAGATTTTCGTCTTCCAGAAGCTCCACATAAGTAGTGATGGCTGTCAGCGGTGTTTTCAGATCATGAGAAACATTGGTGATCAGCTCCGTCTTCATCCGCTGGCTCTTTACTTCTTCCTCCACCGCCTTCTTAAACCCTGACTGAATATCGGCAAGCTCCTTCTTATAGGATTCGAACACTCCGAAATCCTCATCCAGCGGTGTATTCAGATTTCCTCTCGCAATGGACCGTGTCGCTTCCAGAACTTTACAGTACTGTTCCTGAATTTTCTGCACATATTTCTTAAGCCCAAAATAAATTACAACAGAATATACCACAAGGGCAAACCAGCCAAACATCCACAAAAAGCAGGTAATTGCCAGAATCACAAAGTTCACCGCTACCAGCTTGAAGATTGTTTTATTCGCTTTTTCTCCCAGATCCACATGAAGAATTTCTTCTTTCAGTTTCTCTGTGTTTCTCTTTGTAAATCTGCAGATCCCCCGCCAGCATTTCACTATAAGGCTTCTTTCAAGGATAAACTCTTTTATGCCAAGGCTGATCATCTCTCCCAGGGAATTTGCCAGGAAAAACCACACACCAACCAAAAAGCCAAGAGAAATCAGATTAACGATGCCGGTGAAAGCCGGATAAAACCTCTGCGGCAGGATGGTCAGATAATCCCGGTAAAAATCATCAAAATAACCTCTCTTTGTGCTGTTTACCAGGTATACCACAAGTTCTGAAGTATAGAAAAACCAGAAAAGACCTGCCAGCAGAGAAAATTCCAGATAAAACCTAGCACCCCTCCCTTTATGAAGCGTATATCGCTTAAAAAGAGGCAAAAGAAGGGCGCAGATCAATAAAGCCACCAGAATCACCCGGAAAACCTGGGGTGCTCCCGACTTATAATAGGCAATCCACTGGTTCATCCGATATTCCGTTCCCAGGTTATCATTTTTTGCATTTGATTTTGTAAGGGTTGCAGCCTGTACCTGTGTCATAGCATAGCACACAGTCACATTTGCAGGACCGTTTACCAATACATTTTCCGCTCTGTAATAACCGGAGCTGTTGCAGTAATAGACAACAACGCTGTTTCCTAAGACTTCTGCCGGAATTCTTTCATTTTCAATCACATGAATTCTGTCCATAAAATCATTCCGCATAACGGGACTGTTCATAACGCTTTGTACTCTTTTTAAAAGCCTGTCCGCATCTTCACCTCTGACCGACACGCCTTCCAGAAAACCGGCGCTGTCATAGGTCAGTTTAATATAATAAGGATATCTCTCGCGCAATTCTTCCCCTGCTTCTTCGGTTCCCAGCTTTTCCAGCGCATTTTCCGTATTTTTCACACGTTTTCCGGTTGAGGAATCGATCATACAGTAATCCAGTTCCTGGGAGATGCCGCTGCGAAGCTCCTCCTGCCAGGCGGCTAACTCTTCATTGATTGCTCTCCTTGCCAGTTCATTCCATATCTCGCCGTAAATTTCTGCATATTCGCCATCCCCTCTGTCAAATTCCTCCTCTTCCACCGTGAGAAACAAGTCACTGTACTGCAGATTTTTCCCGGCAGAAAGCTCCTGCAAATCTTTATAAAGAACAAAATTTGCCTGATAAAGCTCCTGTAAAAAGCCCTCCGACTGCAGGAAATCCTCCTCATATTCTGCTGCTCTCTTTTCAAACACAGGATAAAACGCCATAAAAACAACTGTTGCAAGAATAACCAGTGTCCCTGCAATCAATAAGCTTATCTTTTTATTGCTTTTCAATTTTGTATCCAACACCCCACACCACCTTTAAATATTTTGGTTTCCGGGGATTAATCTCAATCTTTTCCCGGATTTTTCTGATATGTACCATAATCGTATCTGTATTGATTGCCTGCTCATTCCAGACACGCTCATAAATCTCTTCTGCGGAAAATACTCTGCCCGGATTCTTCATGAGAAGCAGCAATATTTTAAATTCAAGGGGTGTGAGCTTTACCACCTTTCCGTCCACACTGACCTCCACCGTTTCCTCATTTAATTCCAGTCCGCCGATCACATGAATTTTGTCATTTCGCTCTTTCTCTCCTACCGCTTTCAGAAATTTGCCGTATCTGCGCAGATGGGAGTTGACTCTTGCCAGCAGTTCCATTGTGGTAAAAGGTTTTGTCACATAATCGTCCGCGCCCATATTAAGGCCCATGATTTTATCCACTTCCTCCGACTTTGCGGAAAGCATAATCACCGGAAATTCATAGCCTCTTTCTCTCACTTTCATGACCATGGTGATACCGTCCATTCTCGGCATCATTACATCTACGATTGCCAGATGAATCTCCTTACCTGCCTGTGCCATTTCGCAAATACAGGAAAGACCCTCCATGCCGTCCTTCGCCTTAAAAACCTCGTAGCCCTGATTTTTTAAATATATCTCGATTCCCTCCCGAATCTCCTTGTCATCCTCTACAATTAAAATCCGATATGTCTCCATCTCACACCTCTCCCTTGCCCTTGCTTATGAACTAAAGTATACCATATCCTTTCTTGCCCCGAAACGCTTCTCCTCCTCTTTCCTGCTTTTAAACCGTATAGCTTCCAGGTAAATCCTCTCCGCCTCTTTTGCAAGAAAATCGCTGCGATAGCTCTCTGCTGTGGTTTTTGCACCCTCAGTCAAAATCTCAATCTCCTTTTTCTCCAGAATATCCATGAGCTTTGATGCGAACTTCATTTCTGACACTTCTGTCATATACCCGTTTTTTCCATTGATTACAACATCTTCCGTTCCGGTTCCCTTTACCGCCAGAACCGGTGTACCGGCTGCCATTGACTCAATCAGTACTATTCCCTGCGTCTCCGACCGGGAGGCAAACAAGAACAGATCCGCCGCATGGCAGTAATTTTTTATTTCTTCATTAGGAGCCGTACCTCCAAAAACAATCTCTTCCGATAACGACAGATCTTCCGTCAGTTTATTGAGGTGCTTTCTGTCAGGTCCATCACCGATCAGCAGCAGTTTAAAATCACTTCCCTGTTTTTCCTTCACAAGCTTCATACTGCGGAGAAGAAATTCAATATTCTTTTCTTTGGCAAGTCTCGCCACGCTCACAAACAGATACTTTCTGCCCTGCAAAAATTTTTCTCTTATCTGCGCAGCCTTTTCTTCATCCGGCAAAAAACTGTCCGCCGGAAGTCCGGTAGGTAATACGCTTACCGGCGGTTTTACGGGAATTTCTTCCAGATAATTCTTCATAAGGGGCGTGGGTGCTATGACAAGATCGCAGGAATCCGTACAATGCCTGATGTATCGGGGCATGAATTTTCTTAATCCTGAAAGCCCCATGTAGTGCAGATACTGCTCGTACCTTGTATGATAAGTGAACACAAGCGGCACCCCGTACTTTTTTGACAGATATCTTGCCGTGTCGCCCATCATCACAGGGTGATGCACATGGATTACATCAAAGTTATCCTCCCGAAACCTCTTTTCAATGATCGGATCTATACTGTTTGGCACGGAGAAACCGCCTGCCACATTTCGGAAGAGAGAGCCGTATCTTACGATATCTTTTTCTTCCTCCTGCTTATCATAGCTTGGGGCAAATACCACAACCTCATGCCCTTTTCTTCTTAACCCTTCCGTCAGTCTTTCAATAGAAATCGGTACTCCTGCAATAAAAGGTTTGTAACTGTTTGTCATCATCGCAATTTTCATCTGTACACCCCCTTTACCCAAAAATCGTATCGCCAAAGAAATATCCTGCACCTACGAAAGCAAGATTCCAGACAAAAATTCCAAGAGCCGAGCTTACGGTATACTTGAAAAGGTTCATTTTCGACACACCGGCAGGTATGGAGATCAGTGTCCGCACCATGGGGATCAGTTTACTGATAAAAATACCGATGCTTCCTTTCCTGCGCACCCACTCAAGCTTACTTTCTATTGCCGGGCGCTGCTTCGGATACTTGTTCAGATACTTTTCCAGAAACATTTCACCGCCTTTGTATCCCAGGAAATAAAGAATAAGACTCCCTGTCAACCCTGCCGCTATGGTGATCAGAAGTGCCAGAAAGAAATTAATATTTCCTCTGGCTGCCCAGATTCCCGCAAGAGGCATGATCACGCCTGCCGGAAATCCCGGCAGATTCATGTATTCCAAAAGAACAATCACGAAAATGGCAATTCCTCCATAGCTTGCAAAATATCCTGTTATTGTTTCTACCGTCATAAAAAAACCTCCCTGTCTTCTTTATTGACTATAACGTAGAAACCTGAATAAATTTCTGCAACAATTCCAAAGAATTTCTTAAGAAAATGAGATTTCACATACTTTTTACATGTTTTTCACATGTTCATGATAGTTTTATCACAAGTTTATTTCTAAAATAAAATAACAGTTTATATAATGTCACAGGAGGTATGAAGCAGATGCCGCGTTTTTACAAACTGTTAAATCAAAAGATGGAATCCACACCTGCCATGTTTTGCTTTTTGCTTATCAATATTGTGTTCTGGTTTCTTGTAGGCGGCCTTGCCGGAGCTTTGCTGGCATTTTTCTTTCTAGGCAAAGAACTGATGCTGTCCTGTGCCGTTACTTTGGGAGCATGCCTTGCTCTGACTCTTGGATATGTCTACGGTTACATTGTAGTGATCCGAAATTCCTGATTTATTTGCCTTTTTCATAATTTCCCTTATATACTCTACCCCAAAAAAAGAGGCGAAACCCGTTTTCCCGGGTTCGCCTCTTTCCCTATTTTAATTCTCTGTATTTTTGTTTCAGATTTTCTATTTTTTTCAGTTGCTTTGCCGCATCTTCTTTCATCGTCTCCGCAAGTGTCAACACCAGAATATCCACCATGGCCGCAGCTGCTACCATGGAATGATACTCTCCCGATTCTCCCCTGTAAACGTAGAGATCCACATCGCCCCTCTCATCCTCCGGTATATGGTTTCTGCTTGTGAAAGTCAATACTTTATATCCCACTTCACGCTTGCAATCCAAAATCAGCTTTCCTTCTTTGGATATTTTGGAAAAACCGAATAAAATGACCAGATCCTGCTTTTTTGCATGGGACAGTCCCTCTACGACTTCCGAGCCTCCCGGGGGAAGAAGGGTTACTTCGATTCCCATGCGACGAAGACGAAAGAAAAGGAGCTGCGCCATAGAAGCCGACGCATTCCTGGCATAAATGAAAATACGTTTTGCCTCTTTCATATAGGAAACTGCCCTTCCAAGTTCTTCTTCTGTCAGTTTCTCCGACGTACGTTTCAGATAGTTCTGCTGCCATGCAAAAAAGCTGTCCGGAGCAAAGTCCTCTCTGACCAATGTACCTGCCATCTTACCGGCAGCGCCACCGCCTGTTTTTTCTGAGATCAGATTCCTTTTTAAATCCTTAAAATCAGTAAATCCCAGATGACGTACGCTTCTGGATATCGTAGCTTCCGACATGCCGGTCCGCTCTGCTACCTGACCGATATTCATAAAAAGGATTTCCTCACCCGAAGCTTCGATAAACTCCGCAAAACGAATATCGGAATCCGTATAATCCTTTACATCTTTTAACAGCTTAATTGTCATTTTGCATCTTCTCCCTATCCGTTTGCCTGACTTGTCAGAACGGAAACGTAATCTCCTCCCAATGCATGAATCTCCTTTAACGCTTTTTTCAAAATGCCTGCTGTTTTAACCTGAAAGGATGCACTTTCGGAAACTACAATGTTATAATCCCCCTTTTGCATTTCTTTGTAAAGATTTTTTACTGTTTTTACTGTTTTTTTCAGATCAGTACAGATACATCCGTATTGAACTGCCTGATGAGTGTCGCTTCCGCTGATCATGGGAATCCCAAGCTTATGGGAAAGTGCCTTTGTCCTGCTTTCAAAATATTCTCTGTTTTGGGCTACATCCTTCCCGTTTAAATCAAGAAAATGTAATCTCTCAAGCTGTCGGTCAGGAAGCTCCGGAATATGGCCGCCTTCACGATAAGGATGGGCAGCTCCTACGATCACGGGATACTCTTCAAATAAATCCATCAGTTTTTCAAAAGGAAGGAATTTTTCTTTTTCCTTATATGGTTCCAGACGACTATTCAATTCCAGAATTGTTTCGGGTGTTCCGACAGACAATATATGACCACCCTCCGCAATATCTGTCTCCATGCCCGCAAAGATACGAAGCCCCTCCCTGGTAACAAGGGTATCCTCCTCTCTTTCGCAGGTATTCATAAGATATCCGTATAATTCATCAAACTGCAGGGTGTTAAAATGTTCTGTCAGACAGATGGCCTCAAGCCCTGCTCCATATGCTTCTCCTAAAAGCCAGTCTGTATATTCTGTGGAAAAGGGCAGTTTCTTTGCCAGTTTTCCATGTGTATGAAAATCAATAAGCACTTCATTTTTCCTCTCTTATCTATATGACATGATGACAGCAACAACTGCCATCCAGAGAAAAGAAATTGCCAAAAACAGCATATCATCATATGTTATTTTTAATGATGACAATCTCATTTTCTTTACTTCCTTATTCGTTGCCGCATAACGATATCCTCTCATCTCCAATGCTTCTACCGTAGTGCGGGACCGCTTGGCAGTGTTGAGCATCAAAGGATAAAAGGAATGCATGATCACCTGTATCTGATAGATAAGGTATTTGATCTTTCCCATAAGACTGTTGCTTTCGGGAGCCTTTCCCCTTAACCGGTATGACAAAAGCACATTCTGAAACTCTTCCATTAACATGGGAAGAATACGGTATGCATAGGAAATGGAAAAAGACAACCGTTCAGGGCATCCAAACCACATTAAACCATTTGACAGTCTGTCCGGATCCAGACCGGAAAATACGGTAATGGATGCCAGGGACACCGTTGCCACCTTAAGGGTCAGTACCAGCAGCGGTATGATTGTTTCCGCATTTCCTCCGAAAAACAGGGATACCACAAACAGATACCCTGTCTGAGAAAATACACCCACTAAAAACAGAAACATCACCAGTCCTGCCACCTTTGCAAGAATGGTGGTAACAACTACCAGAATAAAGCATCCTGCAAGAAAGACCACATCGCTTGCAAACCAGGGTACCAAACCGAAAAATAAATACCATGCGATCAAAACTCTCGGATCTAACTTTGCAATAACAGTATCATCATTTCCATATGCATTTTTTAACACCTGATTGCGCAAAAAATCTATGGACAATTTATCCAATATATTTTCTGAAAGCTTTTTCATTGTTTTTCCCATTTCTACCACTCTCTTTCTCGCTAATTTTACACAAAGCTCTGCAGAAATTCTTCCACGGTATAGCAGAATGCATCGTCATGCAGCGCCTTTCCCATAGAAAAAATTTCAGGAGGTCTGATACCCACCTTTTCCACAATCTCTTTATTTCCGAAAATTTCATTTCGGCTGCCATCGGCAATTACCTGTCCGCCATACAGAACAATGATCCGTTCCGCCCATTCCGATACAAGCTGCATATCATGTGTTGCGATCATAACAGTATCTGTTACATCCTCCATATCCTTCAGGGTTCTCATGATTTCTTTTCTTGTGGCAATATCCAGATTGGCTGTAGGTTCGTCAAGTAAAAGGATTTCCGGGCGAAGCGCCACGCCGATTGCCAGGCTCGCTCTGCGCATCTGACCTCCTGACAAAAGCCTTCCGTCGCGATCCCTCAATTCCGTTAGCCGGAAACGCTTAAGCAGTGCCGCCGTTTTTGTCTGCCAGTCCTCTACATTTCTGACCTGCATTGCATAGGCAATATCCGCTTCAATGGAATCCTTGATAAACATATCTTCCGGATTTTGATATACCATGGATACATATCCCGACAGCTGCTCCGGTCTTTTCTCATGGACCGGTATTCCTTTCATAAAAATCTGACCTTCGCCTGGCTTGATGAGTCCTGTCATCAGCTTCATCATGGTCGATTTCCCGGCTCCGTTGGTGCCGATCAGAGCTATCTTTTCTCCTTTATGAAGATCCAGATTCAAATGTTCATATATTTTTACCGGTTCACCTTTCACCGCACGATAAGAAACCGAAACATCCCGGAAAGATACCAGGCTGTCTTTTCCACGGAATTTCTTTTCCTGCATCTTGGGCCTTACGAAGGTAAGATTCTGAAACGCTTCCTTCCCCGCTGAAATAGTGGACGGAAGAAGCTGTCCCTTTGGTAACTTTCCCTGACACTGTAAACGGTAAGCCGCTATTGTTACCTGAGGCGGGAAGATATTGCTTGCCTGAAGATCTTCCACTCTGCTCAGAGCTTCTTTGGCAGGAAGCATCCACTCCACATGACCTTCCTTTATCAGCATTACATGCTTGCAATAATCAGCAATGTATTCGGTATGATGTTCAATGACAATAATTGTTTTTCCAAGGCGTTCATTCAGATCCTTCAGAATTCCGTAAATCAAATCTGCATGTCTTGGATCAAGCTGTGCAATAGGCTCATCCAGAATCAGCACCTCAGGCTTAAGAGAAACAGCTCCTGCCAGAGCCAGAAGATGTGTCTGTCCTCCTGAAAGCTGCCAGATGTATTCATTATCCTTGCCCTCTAATCCGCAATCCTTTAATGCCTGTCTTCCTCTTTCCAGATAATCCGGCATGGCATAATTCATACAGGCATAAGAGGCATCATCCAATACCGTAGGGCGCACAATCTGATTTTCAAAATCCTGATATACATAGCCTACTATTTTTGCCAGATCGCCAATCTCAACTGTCCTGGTATCTGTTCCGTCTGCCAGAACAGTTCCTTCAAATTTTCCTGTGATGAAATGCGGAATCAATCCGTTCATCACCTTGCATAACGTAGATTTACCGCAACCGTTGTTGCCAACGATTGCGATAAAATCACCTTTTTCAATCTTAAGTTCTACATGATTTAAGGTAGGAAGATCGGCTCCCGGATATGTAAATGTTAAGTCTTTTATCTCTATAATACTCATATGTCTCTATTCCCAGGTCTAGGCCTTCCTGGCATTTTTCTTCATTACGATCAAAGCAATGACTGCTACTACTGCGGCTACCAGCATGCCGATTGCAAAAGAGCCTGTGCTTTCTGCCCACTGCGCTTCCCAATCAATCAGTTCAAATCCGCTCTCTGCAAGACACTCTGCTGCAATTGCAGCAATAAAGCCTATAAGACAAGCGATTATCATTTTCGGTCCGATAGAAGGCAGCGCTGTACTTTCTGTTCTGGGCTGCATACCAAGAAGCGGTTCAATCTTACCGTAAAGCTTGGGAACCAGGAATAAGGTAGGAAGTAAACAGAAGAGAATTCCTGAGAATAACAAATCATTTAAGAAGGCAAATCCTTCTGTTGCAAATACAGATTCAGGAAGGCCTGCCACTGCTTCGAAATCCTCAATTGCAAACTGTACCTTTAAGATATCAACCACAGTCCCCATAAACAACTGTGCTGCTGTACCCGTGATTGCTGCAATACCTACCATCGTCCGGTTTTTGGGATTTCTGACAAGTCGTCCTGCAATGTAAACACCTATGGTAACTGTAATGAATTTCTCAACCTCACCAAGGCCGCCAAACTGCCCCAGCATGATTTCACTGAATACCAGTTCACCGGTTGCAGCACCGAGAGCTGCCGATAACGGATCAAAAAGCATGGCAAGTACAAGGGGAATGAATAAGAAGTATTCTACAGAAAATTCCACAAGACCCACCTGAAATTTGGGAATTAACTCAGTAAATAAAGTTGCCAATCCGTAAAGTGACATGGTAAGTACAAATACCATCAGTTTTTGTGATTGTGTTGCCTGTTCGTTTTTCATAATTAATTTCTCCTATAAAAAAGCTTTATTTTTGTTACAACACAATCATAGCAATGAAAAATAATCCAAACTATCAATAATTGGTAAATTGAAAGTAAATTTTCATTTTACATTTCTACGAAATTTTAATTTCATTCAAATCTATTTGTTATTTATCGTTTCAATGCATTTAAAGCTTTTATGAGCTTATCCATTCCAAGCATATTTTCATACCACTCGATTTTTCTTCGCTTCCTTCTTTTGTAATTGTGACATTAAGCGCTCTCCTTCTAAACTTATTGGATTTCAATAAGCTTA
>JBJEMT010000083.1:0-4997 GCA_051879815.1 Suilimivivens sp.
TGAGCATGGCATGGTCACCGCACTTAATCAGTGTGGCATCTCCCTGCCCCACATCAATATAATGTACCTGCAGTTCTTCTGTTTCTGCCTGGTTTTCCTCTTCTCGTTCCTCTGCACCGGGCGTCACCGGCTGCTGATTCCCCTGCAGCCGAAAAAAAACACCTGATAAAAAAGCAAAAACGAACAGGCAAAAAAGCAGAAGTTTTTTCTGCTTCTGCTTTTTCCTTCTTTTACATATTTGATTCATTCAAATCACATCCGTTCCGGTGCTGAAAAGCCCAGCACATCAATACATGCCTCAAGAATATTTCTTGTCAGTACAAGAAGGGCAATAAAGCCTGATTTTCTGTCTGTATCCTCTTCTGTCAGGATCTTGGTCTCATGATAGAAATGGTTGAATGCATTTGCAAGGTCGTAAATATAGGCACAAACCTTATGAGGCGCCGATTCCTCACAGGCTCCTTCCATCATGGCATTGAACTTTGCAATTTCCATCATCAGCGCTTTTTCCGATTCACTGCCCGCATCACACAACGTCACATTGTCAAGGTTTCCACCCTGCTCTTTATACTTATTTAAAATAGATTTGATACGC
Source organism: Suilimivivens sp. (assembly GCA_051879815.1). Taxonomy (GTDB): domain Bacteria; phylum Bacillota; class Clostridia; order Lachnospirales; family Lachnospiraceae; genus Suilimivivens. Next base: position 596 of record JBJEMT010000083.1, read on the forward strand.
ACAATGGTATAAAGGATATAAGGACCTGTATCTCCTTCAAAGGACGTAAACTTATCAATATCAAAAATATAGTCCTTGGATGCCTGATTGGACAAATCGCCGTATTTGATGGCAGAAAGAGCAACGATCCTGGCAGTTTCCCTTGCTTCCTCCTCGGGTACTTCCCTGTTGTCCGTGATCTTGCGGTACATTTCCTCGTTGATCTCTTTGATCAGGTACTCAAGACGCATAACGCCGCCTTCCCTTGTCTTAAAAGGCTTTCCGTCCTTGCCGTTCATGGTACCGAAACCAATATGCAAAAGCTCGGTTTCCGGTTTTACCAGTTTTGTCTTCCTTGCACAGCGGAATACCTGTTCAAAATAAAGCTCCTGACGCTTATCAGTCAGATAAATCAGCTTGTCAGGATTATAATCCCTCATACGCACTAAAATAGTGGCAAGATCCGTGGTATTATAAAGGGAGGCTCCGTCTGATTTTAAGATCATACAGGGCGGGATCTCCTTCGTGTCTGTCTCTTCTTTCACATCCACCACCAGCGCACCGTCACTGATATAGGCATAACCCTCTTTTTTCATATATTCCACCATGGCCGGGATCTCATCATGAACATCTGATTCACCCTTCCAAAGATCAAATTCCACATTCAGATTCTGATAATTTCTCTTTAAATCCGCAACGGATACCTTCATAATGTGGTTCCAAAGTGCACGGTATCCCCTTACGCCGCTTTGCAGCTTAAAAGTAGCCTCCATTGCTTTTTCTTTATAGGCGGCGTCCTCCTTGGATTTACTGCTGGCAGTAGGATAAATTTCCTCAAGCTCTGAAATAGTAAAGGGAGGTTCCTCCGGGTATTCTCCGGTATAAGCTTCATCAAAATAGACAAGCTCCGGCTTTCTTTCTTTCATTTCATGAATGATCAGTCCCATCTGAAGCCCCCAGTCACCAAGATGGATATCTCCAATCACCTCATGACCTGCATACCTTGCAATCCTTTTGATGCTTTCCCCGATAATGGCAGAGCGAAGATGCCCCACATGCAAAGGCTTTGCCACGTTGGGACCGCCGTAATCAATGATGATCTTCTTTGGATTCTCCGGTGCGTCAAGTCCGAATTTATCACTCTCTGCCATACCTTTCAGATATTTTGTGACAAAAGCTTCCTTTACCTTTAAATTAAGGAAACCGGGAGCTACCGCACAGACCTGTGCGAACGCCTCACTGTCCTTACATTGCTCCGCCACCTCACCTGCAATCACAACAGGTGCCTTCTTATACAGTTTGGCACCTGCCATGGCTCCGTTGCACTGATATTCACAAAGGTCCGGGCGGTTCGAAAGTGTTACCTTTCCAAGCTCTCTGTCGTAGCCTGCCGCCTCAAAGGCCTGTTTCATTTCCTCTGAAATCAAATCAAGAAACTTCTTCATGTTTCTTCTCCCTTCCTCTATCGTTTCAAACTCCTAAGTATACTCAACGAATTCATCCTATCATTTTACAGTATTTTTCGCAAGTTCCCTCTCTCTTTTTGAAAAAATGCAGCCGCAATAGTCCTGCCTGTATAATCCGTACTCTGCCGAAAGCTCCACAGAACGCTTATAGCCGTTCTTTTTCTTAAAATCCGACGGCAGAAACGGTACTCCGTATTCCTCTGAAAGTCTTTCCCCGATTTCATTGATCTTTGCCGCATTCTTCAGGGGACTGATGGTAAGCGTGGTGGTAAAGTAATCCGCCTTTCTTTCTTTTGCCCACAATGCCGTCTCCCGAAGCCGCAGTTCAAAGCAGACAAAGCATCTTTCGCCGCCTTCCTTACACTGTTCCAGTCCCTTGATGCTGTCAAAAAAGCGCTGCCTGTTGTAATTTCCTTCCACAATTTCAATGGGAAAAGCATCATCCTTCTTTTGATTAAATTCTCCGATCAGCCGTTTCTGCTCTGCCACTCTCTTAAAATATTCCGTATCCTCCGTAATATTGGGATTAAAATAAAATACCGTAATCCTGAAAAAAGTGCGCAGATACTCCAAAACATAGCTGCTGCAGGGTGCACAGCAGCTGTGAAGGAACAGATGCTTCCCTCTGTTTGCAGGATCTGCAAGGATCTTATCAAGTTCTTTGGAATAATTTCTATTTTGCATAATAAAAAAGTACATCACGGGCAGGGGTCTTGTCAACCTGCCTGTGATATACTTTTCCTCTTTTTTCTTTATTTCTTTAATGGGCTTTCCCTGTAAATGATATCGTTTCTTCCGGGCCCGTTACTTACCATGGTGATGGGATATCCGATCTGCTCTTCAATGAACTCCACATACTTTCTGCAATTCTCCGGCAAATCCTCATACTTCTTGATGCCGCGGATATCGCATTTCCATCCGGGAAGTGTCTCAAGGACAGGCTTTGCTTTCTCAAGCTTATAAGTTACAGGGAAGTCTGTGGTAACTTCTCCGTCAATCTCATACCCTACACATACCGGAATTTCATCAAGATAGCCAAGCACATCCAGTACTGTAAATGCCACATCAGTTGTTCCCTGCAGTCTGCATCCGTATTTGGAAGCCACACAGTCAAACCAGCCCATACGTCTCGGACGGCCTGTAGTAGCGCCATACTCACCGCCATCTCCGCCTCTTCTTCTCAGTTCATCAGCCTCATCCCCAAAGATTTCGGAAACAAAAGCGCCTGCGCCTACTGCGGAAGAATATGCTTTACATACGGTAATGATCTGTTTGATCTCATAAGGAGGAATTCCTGCACCGATGGCACCGTATGCTGCCAGTGTGGAAGAAGAAGTAACCATAGGATAAATTCCGTGATCGGGATCCTTTAAGGTACCAAGCTGTCCCTCTAAGAGAATTGTCTTGTTCTCCTTAAGCGCCTTGTCAAGATAGGCAGATACATCACACACATAAGGAGCCACCATTTCTTTATATTCGTGAAGCGTTTCAAGCAGCTCGTCGGGACCTATTGCAGGCTTGTGATAAAGATGCTCCAAGATAACATTCTTCTGTTCACATACTCTTACAACCTTTTCCTTTAACAGTTCCTCGTCAAAAAGCTCGCTTACCTGGAAACCGATCTTTGCATATTTATCAGAATAAAAAGGAGCAATGCCTGATTTGGTGGAGCCAAAGGACTTGCCGCCAAGTCTCTCCTCTTCATACTGATCAAATAAAATATGGTAAGGCATTACCATCTGTGCCCTGTCAGAAACAAGGATTTTGGGCTCCGGTACATTTCTGTCTGTAATAGACTTGATTTCCTTAAACAATAAAGGAATATTCAGTGCCACACCATTACCGATAATACTGGTGGTATGTCCGTAAAACACACCGGAAGGCAATGTATGAAGAGCAAATTTGCCATAATCATTTACAATCGTATGTCCTGCGTTGGCACCGCCCTGAAAGCGGATGATGATATCTGCCTGCTGTGCAAGCATATCCGTAATCTTACCTTTCCCTTCATCGCCCCAGTTGGCACCTACTACTGCTTTTACCATATTTTTCTCCTCCTGAACAAAAAAGCTTACTTATGCAGATACAGACCGGCTTTTTTATCCGCCACGTGCATAAGTAAAGGCAGATCCGTAAAGACCTGCCTTTCATTTCCAACTCTTTACTTAATGATTATACACCAGTTTTAATCATAAGTAAAATCAATATTTATTATATGTGATATAAGAACCGTTTATATCTTTTGCTTTTGCAGATGCTTATTGTTCCAAACATTTTTCCTATCACCCAGGTATAAAAATCTACTCCAGAACACTACTCGATTCTTCTAAAATCTCTTTTGTCCATTCATCAAAAAGATGCATATCCACATTTCCATAATCATAAATCTCCTTATCAGGATTTATATATCGAATCAGCATATCATCCTTAAAGTAGAAACGGTGTTCTTCTGTCCCGTGAAACACAAAAGCAAAATAAATTTTGTTGTTCACATAATAATAATTTCTGGTGTAAAAAGTCCCCTTTTTCCCTTCCTTCACAATTACTTTGACGGGTCCTGCTGTATCCCAGTAATAAATTACATCATCATATTCATATTGAGAATAGTTGACAAGATTTTCCTGTGTCTCATAATAAAGTTTACGAATATTTTCTACTTCTGCCTGAACATCAATATTTTCTATCTCTAAAACACACTCATCTGTTGCCAGCGCTAAGTTCTTGCTTGCATCATCATCTTCTTGCTGTTTTTCCTGATTTTCTTCCTTCTTTTTTCTCTCCTCTTTTTCTACTGTTTTTTCTTTAGATTCAGAAAAGAATCCTGATATATTTTCATTTTCAACTTGTATGCTTTCTTTATCCGCTTCCACTTCCAGCAAATTGAAACTCCGTATAACTTTAATAAGAAGAAAAATGATTGCCACTAAGAATAAGATAGTAATTCCTGCACCCCAATA
>JBJEMT010000084.1:0-4842 GCA_051879815.1 Suilimivivens sp.
ATAACGTAAATTATCTTCTATTTATGAATATTCTGACAATTCTTTTGTCATTTCAGCGCATAAAGAAAAGTCCCATAAACACCGGGTTTACAGGACTTATCAACATCTTATATTATCTTAGAAATTCTTAATTAGCAAACACCCTGAGCTAACATAGCATCTGCAACCTTCAGGAAACCTGCAATGTTAGCACCTGCAACATAGTTGCCTTCCAATCCGTACTTCTTAGCAGCGTCATCCAGATTGTGGAAGATATTGACCATGATATTCTTAAGCTTTGCGTCAACCTCTTCGAAGGTCCAGCTCAGTCTCTCGGAGTTCTGGCTCATTTCAAGGGCGGATGTTGCAACACCACCGGCGTTGGAAGCCTTACCGGGTGCAAACAGTACTCCGTTAGCCTGGAAGTATTCTGTAGCTTCAATGGTTGTAGGCATGTTAGCGCCTTCTGCTACAGCGATAACGCCGTTGGCAACAAGAGCCTTGGCATCATCCAGGTTCAGTTCATTCTGTGTTGCGCAAGGAAGAGCAATATCAACCTTAACGGACCACTGATTGGTTCCTTCTGTCTTCTTGTCATGATACTGTGCACTGGGTCTTGCAGCTGCATACTCTGTCAGTCTTGCACGTTTTACTTCCTTAACTTCCTTAAGGAGTGCCACATCGATTCCTTCGGAATCATATACCCAGCCTGTGGAATCGGAGCAGGTAACAGGCTTAGCGCCAAGCTGCTGTGCCTTCTGGATTGCATAAATTGCTACGTTGCCTGAACCGGAAACAGCAACCGTCTTTCCTGCGATATCCTTGCCGTTGCACTTTAACATTTCTTCTGTGAGATACAATAAGCCGTAACCTGTTGCTTCTGTTCTTGCCAAAGAACCGCCATAGGATAAGCCCTTACCGGTAAGAACACCTTCATATAAACCGGTAAGTCTCTTGTACTGACCGTACATATAACCGATTTCTCTTGCGCCTGTACCGATATCTCCGGCAGGAACGTCTGTGTCAGCACCGATGTATTTGTGTAATTCTGTCATAAAGCTCTGGCAGAATGCCATTACCTCTCTATCTGATTTGCCCTTGGGATCAAAGTCAGAACCACCTTTACCACCACCAATAGGAAGTCCGGTTAAGGAGTTCTTGAAGATCTGTTCAAAGCCAAGGAATTTAATGATACCGAGATTTACACTGGGATGTAATCTTAAGCCACCCTTATAAGGTCCGATTGCACTGTTAAACTGTACACGGAATGCATTGTTAACCTGTACCTGTCCCTTATCATCTACCCAGGGAACTCTGAACAATAACTGTCTTTCAGGTGTAACCAGTCTCTCAAGCAGAGCATCTTTTCTATAAGCCTCTTCATTTGCTTCGATTACAACTCTGAGGGATTCCAAAACCTCTTTTACTGCCTGGTGGAATTCAGGCTGGGCAGGATTCTTCTCAACTACCAACTGAAATACTTCATCAACATATGACATCTAATATGTCCTCCTTTAAGTTAGTGTGTATTGTGTTTTTGTATCCTTGTATACAACCCTGATTATAAATCACCGCATCGCATAAAAGATAACATGTTTAGCTAATTTAAGCAATAATACTACTGCTTAATTGCTCTTTTTGCATTATATAACATACCTCAAAAAAGTACAATACACTTTAAGAAATTAAATTGAAAAAGTTTCTTTTTTATAAATATTTTTTCAGTTTTTCAATGTTTTTTTCTTCAAAATCCATCAGTTCTTTTGCTATTTCCATGGAAACTGAACCTGCATTTTCGTGATGATTTATGATTTTCCACATATCAGTAAGTCCTCTGTTGCTTCCCTGTATCATCATCTCCGCAATATGCCCTGTACTATTGTTTAAAAGGGTATTCCCCGCAATGGCTCCTTTCAGCATTATTTCCTGAAAGCCACTGCTTTGATAGTTCTTTGCCTTTCCTTCCATGAGTTTTTCAGTGGCTTTATTATAAATATCGGTATATTGCATTCCCTGTCGTGATATCTGCAGTGCAAGATCATCGTCATAAACCCTTCGATTAATAGAATTGATTGCTTTTATTGCCATACCCGCATTTTTCTGTACTTCCTGTAATACTTTGATATCATCTTTTTTCATAGATTTTCTCTCCTTGACTATAAATTGGAAACAAAAAACAGAGTGAATACTTTCCACTCTGTCTTATCTTTTCCATTATCCATATAGTTATACATAATTTTCTATTATGCTTCCGTTGATTCTGTTCCCGCTTCTGTCACATGCTCTTCTGCCTTATCTTTACCTTCGGAAAACTCATTTTCCGCTAAAGAATTCTTCGTTTCAATAGCTTCTTCATTTTCCTCAGCAGGCGCAGCCTCTAATGCGCCCGGTATTTCACTTTCCTGTATTTCTGTTTTCTGCGGCTCAGGTGTTATCTCTTCTTTTTCAAAAGGATATACGACTCCCCACTGCCTCCGAAGGGAATCCATGATCTTCATCATGCGGATAGTCTCACTATGAGGCATCTGGACACATTCAAGTTCCTTAGCATCCAGAGCTTTCAAACAGGCTTCCACTTCATATTCATAGCCACTGATTTGTTTAGGGCGCTTATAGGAAGCAAGCTGATTATATTTCATATCATATACAGTAATTGCCTCAAAATTATTAATATTATTAATAACCGCAAATCCTTTTGTTCCATAAATGATACCTTTTCTGTCACTTAAAGAAACCATGGAACTGTTAAGTATCGCAACCTTTCCATCCGAATATTTGATGGTAATACTGTTCTGCTCATCCACTCCTGACTGGGTATAGGTACAGGCAGAGTCTATTTCGGCAATATTATCTCCAAAAATCATAGACGCAAAATTCAGAGTATACACACCCACATCAAGCAGTGCTCCTCCGGCCAGTGAAGGATCCTGAAGCCTTGGAACAGTATCAATTACGTAACCAAGATTTGCTGTCAAAGTTTTCAGTTCCCCTATAATACCACTGCCAAGAACTTCCTGGATTGTAGTCAGCATAGGCATATATCGCGTCCACATTGCTTCCGCAATAAATACTTCCTTTTCCCTTGCAAGGGCGATCAATTCTTCTGCCTGAGCAGCATTGGCAGTAAAAGCTTTCTCACATAAAACAGGCTTACCGTTTAAAATACACAGCCGGGCATTCTCAAAATGTTCAGAATGAGGTGTTGCAATATAGACTAAATCCACCTTTTTATCCATTACAAGTTCTTCATAGGAACCATATGCCTTTTTACAGCCATATCTGTTTGCAAAAGCATCTGCCTTTACTTTTGTTCTGGACGCAACCGCATAAAGCCTGACATTTTTCATTTTTTTAATCGTTTCGGCCATTACACCTGCAATGTTTCCTGAACCCATAATACCAATGCTATATTTCTCGAACATTTCAATCCCCCACTTTACGATTACTCTACATAATCAGATTTTACATAAGCAGTTTGTCCATTGTATTTAATTTTCGTCCAGCCATCTGCCTGCTTCATTACAAGTTCCAGTTTTTCACCCACATACGCAGTTCCAAGGGACTCGGAGTCGGTGCTTGCACTTTTACGTACTTTTACATTTTCCTTAACGGTTACGGTGCCGCTTACCGTATCATTGGAAGAGGCTGTCTGAGTATCACTGTTTCCATTATCTGCCGGTTCCTCTACTACTATCTCTGAAACAGCTTCAAGATAGTCGCTCTTGATATAAGCTTCACCGCCATTATATTCGATCTTGCTCCAGCCGTTCCCCTTCTGCTCAAGCAGTTTAAACTCCTGACCAACCTGCGCCTTGTCAATTTTATCTGCGGTTTCACTGTCTGAAGTTCTGATATTAACAACATCAGTCGCTCTCACTGTCTGGACAATGGTAGCTGTAGAATCTGTATTTTCTTCATTTTCTGCCGTTTCTGTTTCCTCTGCAGTTTCTTCACTTTCTGCAGGCGCTTCTGCCTCAGCCAGTATCTCACCTACTTCTTCGTTGATTTTTTCTTTCAGATAGGCGATAAACTCATTCAGTTCTTCATCATCTGCCAAAAGCTCGTTGTACTCAACTACTACCTTGTTATTTAAATCTACCACATCATCCTGAAGCGTAACTTCCTTAATATAATTCCATACTGTATCATCATAGGTACCATCGTTGATAAAGAAATTCCCCTCAGCGTCCTGTCCGATATAATAGGTCTTCATACCCGGAAGTTCCTGATCCATATCCGCAAACTTAACTTCTGAATAGACATATGCCACATAGGTATTTTCAGAAAGGCCCGGCTTGGTATATACATTTAATACCGGATAATTTTCAATATACTTACTCAGTTCTTGCACACGTATCTTTTCAATATCATTTAGATAAGAATTTAAAGAGGAAATTGTCTCAATATCCCCGGATGCCTGGGCATCATAATAGGTTTTGATGATATTATTAATTTCCGGATGAGCATTTTCTTCCAGTTCATACACAGGAGTGCTTAAGCCTTCCACTAAGGCAGAGTTTTCCTGCTGCACTACTGCAGCAGCTGCCAGCTCTGCTTCCTTTTCCAAAGCTTCCCTCTTATTGGCGTTGATAGCTATAAATATCGTAATAAGGACACAGGCAACGAGAACAAGGGGCATTATGATTTTGGTATGATCCATAATAAAGTCTCTGACCATTATGGATTTTTCTTTCACAATATGCAATTTGTTCTGATTGGATTGTTTCATACTATTCCTTTCTTTTATAATAAACAGCCTTGGATACAAGGCTGTTGTTATTCAAGGTGATGTAAATGCACCCGACAGGAATCGAACCTGCATTAAAGGCGTCGGAGGCCTTCGTTCTATCCATTAGACTACGG
>JBJEMT010000085.1:0-19812 GCA_051879815.1 Suilimivivens sp.
TTTTATGTCAAGCACAACCCAGTCGTCCTCCTTCAGGTCATACTCTCTGCCGCAAAACGGGCAATACCTGATTCTGGAGGCATCAAAGCTTCCGCCGCAGCCACGGCACTGCACCTTTCGAATGGAAAATCCATAATCCTCAGGCTTCGTAATATCCTTGCAGAGCTTCATCCGAAAGATATCTTTCTTTTTATAAACCCTGTTGCCGCCGTCATGAATACCGGACATATACAGATCAATATCCAGATAACAGTATTTTCCTTCCACCTGACAGCTGTTTAATGTTACGGTTCCCTGATAAAAAACATCTACAATATCACGAAATGCGTCTTTCTCCACTTTGCCCTGGCACACCGCCAGATTACTCCTGTCGTTGGTAAAGAGTATGATTTTCAGAAGAGATACGACTTTACTCAGGAAATAGTCATAGGAAAATGCGGGATCGTATCGCTTCATAAATGAGGTGATCTTGCGTCTTGCACGATCTCTTCCCACATATTGCGGTGCCACAGCTATACCGCGTACCACACTGTAAATCATCAAAAAAAGTGAAAAAGAGAAATATCCAAGAAAAGAAAACAGAGGGACTGCAAACAAGCCAGAGAGCAGTGTCTCAACCATAGCCCCGAAAGACTGGGCGCGCAGTATCCCCAAAAGAGTGGCAAATGCCGCAAATCCCGCACCGATCAGCTTGGACATACGGATCATATTATAATTAATTCCGAAATCGGAATAATAAAAATTGGTAATTTTAGGAAATAAGTCTGTCATCTGAAATCTCGTGCCGCAGTATGGGCACCCTGTAAGCAATGACTTTATAGTGCTGGCTGCACTACAGTTTGGACAACAGTAAAGTTCCTCTCCGCTCACACTGCTGTCATTCAGATATGTAATGACCTGATAAAAGAGCGTATCCTTCTTTTCCTTAAACAGACATTTATTTTCTTTATAACATCTGACCTCTCTGGAAAAATCGTCGGCTACCATCTTAATGGTATACTTTGGATCCTTTATTGTCGGAATAAGCCGGAATTCTGAATTCTTTTTGACTCCCTTTCTATCTGAGAAGCGATACTCCATACGGATGTTTCTTTCTTTCAATCGGTTCTGCTGTAGTTCCAGATAAAATGCGGTATCCTGATTGCCGCTTTCCGGCAAAGCTCCGCTTTTTGTCCACTCGATCAGTTCTTTTAAAAAGCTGCCATATAATTTTACTTCTTCCATGATGAAATCTCCTCCCCCCCCGGTAATTAAATTACTATACAGACTATTTCTGCCCAAAAATATCTTCTTTCCGTAAAACTCATGTAAACTTTTCGTAAAAGCCCTTAAAACCTGCTTTCCTTTAAAAAAAGAGTTCCCCGGATTAAAATCCGAAGAACTCTTTTCCTCTTTGAGGCTTGTTGTTCTTTACATTATGACGAAACAGACCCTTCTGCCTTAACCGCACACCGGAAAACCAAATATCCTATCACAAACAAGACCGCAATCATTCCCACACCTGCATTCATGCTTCCCGTCAGCTGGGAAACCACACTGACGATGGCTGTCCCCATAAAAGCAGCTCCTTTACCGCAGATATCCATCAATCCGAAAAACTCTCCTGACTGACTTGCCGGAATGATCTTGGTAAAATAGGATCGGGACAATGCCTGAATACCGCCCTGGAACATTCCCACAAAAATTGCCAGAATCCAGAACTGCACCTGATTCGTAAGGAATACGGCAAAAACTATAATTCCAAAATAGGCCGCGATACATACCATGATCAGCTTTTCCGCTTTGTATTTCTGCGCCAACCTTCCGAACAAAATGGCAAAGGGAAAGGCTACGATCTGGGTTACCAGAAGTGCCAGAAGAAGCCCTGTACTGTCAAGACCAAGTGCCGAGCCGTAGGCGGTTGCCATATCGATAATGGTATAGACACCATCGATATAGAAGAAGAAAGCTAGCAGGAATAAGAATACCTTCTTTTCCTTTTTCACATTGAGAAAGGTTCTGCCGATTCTTGCAAAGCTTTCCTTCACCGCACCCTTCCTTTTTTCCACATAGTGCTTCTGTTTGTAGGTCTTCAAAAGAGGAATCGTCATAAGCACCCACCATCCCGCGGTGATGAAAAATGCGATTCCCATGGCCATCTCCATAGTAATACCGATCGCTCCTGCTCCCAGAACGATCACAAGGGATAACACGAATGGAATACAGCTTCCGATATATCCGAAAGCATAGCCCATGGACGATACTCTGTCCATTCGCTCCTCGTTGGTCACATCCGGCAGCATGGAGTCATAAAAGATCAGACTTCCCGAAAAACCAACCTTAGCGATCAGAAAAATGACAAGAAACACAAGCCAGTTTTTTGCAAAACCGAGACTGATACATCCCACCGCACCTACAATCAGAGAAATGATAAAGATTGGTTTCTTATATCCTTTTGTGTCTGCCAGTGAACCGCAAACCGGTCCCATAAAAGCCACAATAAGCGTAGCAATAGAGGCTGCATAGCCCCAGTATGCCAGATATTCCACATCGGAAAGGCCTGCATTGCCTGCCAGATAATTGAAATAGATTGGCACGATGGTAGTAATCAAAAGGGTAAAGGCGGAATTCCCCACATCATACAGTATCCAGTTTTTCTCTTCCTTCGTCAGTTTAGATTGCATCTCTAATCTCCTTTTCCTCTACCAGTTTTGATCCAAATGTATAATTGTATATCTGATTTAAGTCCTTTCTGCCGTCAAGGTACTCTTTATATTCGTTAATCAGCAAAACAGCCAGATTTTTTGCTTCTCCATACCGTCTGAAAAGTTCCTTCGTGCTGTCATCACAATCACTATTGGCCTTATAGTTGATCACAAGTCCGTGGAGATTTTGATAATTGCCTGACAGCCTTAAAACAGTATCGATCAGGAGTCTCTTTGCCTTAGACGGCGCTACCAGAAGATTCAGATACGTGACCATCCCTTTCAGCGTCCCCAGCACCTGCGTGCTGTCTGCCCCTTCAAAAAATGCCTGTATGATCTGCGCATTTTCCGGAGAAGGAACAATATGTCCTGTGGGTCTGTAGCGGACAGGGTCATATCCGTCCTTTTTCATCAGCATTCTGTCAAATTCCGCCTCTATTTCCGTATGGCTGATACCGCTTGCCGCAATCTTTTCATCAACATATCCGTGGCAGGTCACATCCAGCGAAAAGTGACAGATAAAGCCATACACATAAGAGAGATAAGCGTGATTCCCGCTATTGTGCCGCACCACATTTGCTGCCGGCTCAAAAAAATCTTTTCCCGCCCTCTCATGCATATCATTCCCTATCTGTCTGATCTTATTGGCAGAAAGCGGTTTGTAGTAAAAAAAGATATCCGGTCCGTGAAGTCCTATCAAAAACAACTCCTGATACTCTTCTATAACCGCCTTTTCCTCTTCCTTTAAAGATTGTCTTACTTCCTGTCCCATTCTGTAATGAGCATAGGTTGTGGGCATCTGAAATCATCCTTCCTCTCTACAATACCTTGCTCCCGTTGGCGGTGAGCTTAAATCTGAGACCCAATATCTCTGCAGCTCCTCTGCACATCATCATTCTGCCAAGAAAAATATCAAAATACTCGTACATGGTACAGATATTCTCATCAATCTGGAGGCTCAACGTGATAACCTTCTTCTCCGTATTAACCTTCAATTTCGCCTGCGTAACAGCATAATTGACTCTGTCATGAATATCAAACGTGGCCATATCCTTGTTCCTGACCCTGTTCCTGCGCACATCTGTTTTATCCGCAATGATCAGTGCTGCCGATATGTAATCCGTAGCTCCTCCCGTTGACTCATCATGATTACCGATAGCTGACACTATTGTCACTCTGTCTTCCAAAGAAATATCCGTATTTTTCAGAAGATCATTTGCCAGGATTGCACCGTATTCCGCATGATGGGAACGGTTCACCGCATTTCCGATATCGTGCATAAATCCCGCTATTTTTACAAGTTCTATTTCCTTTTCCTTATATCCAAGCTTCTTTAAAATATCACCTGCACGCTCTGCCACCATCATACAGTGTGCCTCTGAATGATCCGTATATCCCAAAATCCCGAGATTTTCATTTCCCTTTTTCAAAAAAGCAAGTATTTCTTTGTTTTTCTTTATCTCTTCAAATTTCAACCCGATTTCTCCCGTGGTCTTTTGTTAACGGTATCTACAGCACTGCAACGATAATATTAAGTACCCATATAACAATGGATGCTACGATACCGATAATGCTGAGAATCTTACCGATATTAGCCTGTTTTGCCTTGCTGGAGCCTGAACCCATTCTTGCCCTTGAATAGCCAAGACAGGCAAAGACGATTCCCAAAATCGGCCAGATGAATGCCAGCACTACGGAAATAATACCCATGACAAGTGCCTGAGTGGCTGCACCGGCATTGTCAACTGTCTGCACGGGAATCTTTATTGTACTGGTATCCGGATTCTCCTGTCCCTGTGGAATATCCTGCTGTAAAACGGTAAATAACTGTTCAAGGCTTTCCTTGTAAGGCTTCTTCTGAAGACACCCCACAAAACCTTCCAGATTCCACTCTCCGCCGAAAGTTCCCTTAAGCCATGCTTCCACATGAAGGACACCACCCGCATAGGACCATTTTAAAAACTTAAATCCCTCCATCATGGCATCTCCTGCACGGTAAGCAGGCTCTCCCTTCCAGTCGGACATGGAAAAACTGTTTTTCTGCAGATAATCATTCATAATAAATTCCACAAAGTTTTCCGGTTTGTTCAATGTTAAATCTCTTGTAAATCTTGCCATTTCTTTTGCTCCTCCTGATCAATCAGATTATTATTTCCATTGTTTTAATTTTACCATTTCGCTTGATATGAATCAACTGTATTCCGACCGGAATCCAGTCAAGATGTGGGGTAACTGCCATGCCGTTTACAATGGTAACTTCCCCTGCCTGATATTTCCTTGTCTGCGTGGTATGTAAATGTCCGCATAAAATCAACTGCACCACTCCCGAATCCACGATCTTCATGAAAGCTTCCTGATTTTTAATGACCTCCGGCTGATGATGCATAAGCAGTATGACATAGCTTTTTCCCGAAAGATTGCCAAGCTGCATAAATACCCCTTTCGGGATTACTGCCTCATCAAAAAAACGAAGAGAGGTCTCTGTGCAGGTATTTACGGACACGAATTGGAATTGCTGCTTTCCTCCTGTCTTTTTATCCTTCTTTTTCACCAGGTAATCATAGTCGCTTTTTCCGTAAAATTCATTGACAAAGGACTGGTAGTGAAAAAAGGAGGAACCGCTCATTTCCGTATCGGCATCGTGATTGCCGGGGCAGAAAAAGAACTTTTCTCTCTTTACGGAAAGCAGCTGTGACAGTTCAAACAAATATTTCTTTGCCTGCCTGAACTCGGAAATATCACCGTGACTTGTGATATCTCCTGTTACCGCTATGGCATCTGTTTTCGTATCAGAAAGGGTTTCCGTCAGTTTTTCCTTAATGCGGTCCCACTTTTTTATTATTTCTTCCTCCGATATATCCCTTGAGAAATGCAGATCCGTAATATGCAGAATATTCATCTCAAAACATCTTCTTCCTTGTTATTTTATACCGGAATGCATAAAGCTTTCCATGAACTGCTTCTGAAACAGAATAAACAGGATTAAAAGGGGTGCACACACAAGCACGGTTGCCGCACTGACATCGCTCCACTGGGCACCTGTCTCATAGGACATGGCAAACATGGCAAGTCCAAGGGACAGAGGCCTTTTTTCCACGGAGTCTGTCATAACAAGCGGCCATAAGAAATTATTCCACTGAAAGGATGCGGAAATCATGCCAAAGGATATGTAAGCCGGCTTTAAAAGCGGTACATACACTCTCCATAAAATCTGAAACAGATTGGCACCGTCCACCTTAGCTGCCTCTTCCAGCTCATAGGGAATGGTCTTTACCGTCTGTCTGACAATCAATGTTCCCATAGCAGACGCAAAGAAAGGCAGCATGATACCGATCTTTGTATCTGTCATTCCCCATTTTGCCATCATGGAATAATTGGGAAGGATCAATACCTCCGGCGCAATCATCAGCTGAGATAAGAATATCACAAATAATACTTTTGAGCCATAAAAATCAATCCTGGCAAAGGCATAGCCCGCAAGAGTGATCAGCACAAACTGAACTGCCAGAACTCCAAGGGTTATGACAATTGTGTTACCATAATATTTTCCAAAAGGCGCCGCCGCAAGAACTCTCTTAAAATTATCCAGTACCGGCATGGCAACGGCAGTCAGGTCAAGCGCCAGATTCTGCGGAATAAATGCGGTCCTGATTACCCAAAGCAAGGGGATCATATTGATGGCAAGTAGAACTGACATCAGTGTCATAATTAGTATTCTTCCTATATTGATCTTTTTCCGTCTTCTTTTGACATAAGCGTCAGGCTGATACATGATTCTTTTCCTCCCATCAATCATTATAATATGCTTTCTTATCCTGCCTGAAAAAGCTGACAGATGTGACGATCAAAAGCAAGGCAACCAGTATTACCGTGATGGCTGATGCTTTTCCCGTATCCCAGTAATCAAAGCCGGTCTGGTAGATATAGAACAACAGCACATTGGTGGCATTTCCGGGGCCTCCTTTTGTCATGATATAAAGGTGGTCCACCATCTTATATGCATTTGTCAGTGCTATGATCAGAACATAGATTGTGGTAGGCTTCAGCATAGGCCATGTGATCTTGAAAAATATCTTTACCGGCCCTGCTCCGTCAATTCTTGCCGCTTCAAACAGATCACGGGAAATCCCGTGAAGTCCTGCCACATAAAAGAGCATGATATAACCTGCCTGTTTCCATACCAGCATCACCATAAGCGCCCATATGGCAGTCTTACTGTCAGCAAGGAAACGCCAGTTAGGATTGATGTACCCCAGAAGTCCGTAAATCGGCGTGTAGATAAACATCCAGATATTTGCGGCAGCTACCAGGGGAATAAAAGTGGGATAAGTAAATCCGAGTCTTGCAATTCCTTTTCCCCATTTCAGGCTGTTTGCAAACAGCGCCATGACAACTGCAAGCGCAATACTGACCGGCACGGTCACTACTGCGATCAGCAGATTGTTAAAAAAGCATTCCCAGAACACCTTGTCCTGAAATAAAGATATATAATTGGATATGCCTGCAAAAACCGGCGTTATAGTCGATAGATTATCTATGTAAAAGCTGCTTATCAGGCTTTTCATAATGGGATAAATAGTGAAAATCACCAAAAAAACAAGAGATGGTGCAATTAAAAGCCATCCCGTCATGGTCCGTTTCCATTTATTTCTGATTTCTTTTTTCAGTGCTCTCTGATAAGTTTCGCTTTTTTCCTGCGTACCTGCAGTCAAACGGGGGATCGTCATTCCCTGTCCAATGTCCATATTGTTTCCTGCCTTTCTTTTTCAGGAAAAGGCCGGTTTTACAACCGACCCCATCCCTCAAAAGGATATGTTTTATGAAAAAGTTACTGATATGCTTTTAATATATTTGTTGCTGTCTCCTGTGCGGTATTCAGCGCTGATTCCACATCAGACTGCCCTGTCATAACATAAGAGATGGCATCATCTATGGCCTTCTGAACCTCTGCCTGATTGTAGGTGGAAAGTTCTGCATAACCATACTCAAGCTGATCTCTTGCCACCAGGCAGTAAGGAAATTCTTCTGCGTAAGCCTTCATTCTCTCTGTTTCATAGGCACTTGGTCTTGTTGCAACATATCCGGTATCAATACTCCACTGTGCTACTCTTTCATCATCCGTCATCCATTTAATGAATTCAAAAGATGCCTGCTGTCTTTCCTCGGACACTCCCTTAAAGATGTAGAAGTTACCGCCACCTGTAGGAGAACCATAGGTTTCATCTGCGGGAAGCATTGCCACACCAAAATCAAAGGTTGCATTATTCTTTACGTTGGTCAGGTTACCGGTAGTGTGATACATCATGGCTGTTTTACCTTCAATGAAATCGGAAGGTGTGGTAGACCATGCTACGATGCCCTCCGGCATGGAGCCGTCCTCTGCAAGAGATTTCCAGAAGGAGAGTCCTTTGGCCGTTCTCGCATCATTATAGTAAACCTCTGTACCGGTATCGTTCATCAGGTTAAATCCGCTCTGCTGTGTGCAGAAGGTCTGAAGCATCCAGTACGCATATCCGTCAGAAGGGATTTCAATGCCGTATCTGGTGCTGCCGTTTTCCGTCTTCGTCAGCTTTGCAGCATATTCTTTCAACTCGTCCCAGGTTGCAGGTGCTTTCTCGGGATCAAGTCCTGCTTCTGCAAAAGCTTCCTTATTGTAATAAAGCACAATGGTACTTCTCTGCCAGGGAATACCGTAAGTAGTCTCTCCGTCACGGCTGTTCATCATAAAGCCATCATAAAATCCGTTCAGCCAGTCTTTATCTTCCTGGGTTGTACAAAAGCTGTCCATGGAAACAATGGCATCCATAGCAAGCAGGGAATACAAATCAATAGAGAACATGATTGCAAGATCAGGTGTATTGCCTCCCTTGATAGCTGCCTGTACCTTGGTTCTGGTATCGGCATAGCTTCCTGCATAAACGGGCTTAACGGTTACGTTAGGATTTTCTTCATGATACTGTGCGCAAAGTGCATCGATCAATGCGTCAGGACCTCCTCCTACGGAAACGGGGAAGTACATGGTAAGTTCAATGGGCTCTGTATTTTGAACAGCTTCTTCTGTTTTAGCTGTTTCTTCTTTTACAGTTTCCTGGGCAGTTTCAGTTGCTTCATTTGTTGCATTTTCTGTTTTGCTTTCTGTCTGTGTACTCTGTCCGCATGCCATTAATGATAACGCCATGACACCGGCAAGTAATCCACAAAATAGTCTTTTCATATTCTGTCTCCTCTTTTTTTCTTTTTCTCACGCATTCTTATGTACGCAAGAATTATTGTACGGTAAATGAACTTCCTGAACTACCAAAGAAAGGTAAGTTGTTTGTAAGAAATTTGTAAAATAAACTATTCGTTTTCTACAAGATATTCATATAATTCTTTCACACTCTCAAACACATAGGGAATCTGAAGACCGCAATTACTGGCATTTTTTCTGGTCGCTTCACCGCTTAAGACCAGGATTCCTTCCACTCCTGCATTTTCCGCACAGGCCATATCGGTATAGATTCTGTCTCCCACAAGTACAGTTTCCTCTCTTAATGCATCTGCTATCTTTCTGCATTGATTTACAATATCCGGATAAGGTTTTCCCAGAAATTTCGGTTCTCTTCCCGTGGCATTTTTTAGCATTTCACAGATAGAACCGCAATCCGGCACTGCACCAAAGGCTGTAGGACAGCATAAATCCGGATTGGATGCCAGAAAAATGACTTCCCCGTTACTGAGAATACGGCTTGCATCCTCCAGCTTTTGGAAGCTTAAGGTAGTATCAAATGCCACAAGCACACAGGCAATGTCCTCCTCGTATTTTTCCGTGATCAAAAGTCCGGAGTCTTCCAGTTCCTTTTTCAGGGAAGGCGTTCCCATAAGGAATATTTTCCGGTTCCTGAAATGTTCCCTGCAGAAAATCAGTGTAAGTCCTCCTGCCGTCAAAACCTCCTCAGGCTCTATCAGGATATTATGTGCTGCGAAATAATCGACATAGTCCTGTCTGCTTTTGGTAGAATTATTGGTTGTAAAGAATATCCTTTTTCCTGTCCTTTTCAGATAGGTAATCAGATTTTCTGCCCCCGGAAGCAGTTCATCTCCGAGTGCAAGAGTACCGTCAATGTCAAACAGAAATAATTTTTTCCCTTTTAAAAGTTCCCGATTCTTTTCACAGATCATAAGCTGTCCACCACATTCCTTGCAATATCCGGATAATTTGTAATAATGGCATCCACGCCCGCATGGCATAACTCCTTCATATCCTGTCTATCATTGACTGTCCAGACATGAACTGCCAGCCCCCTTCTTTTACACCTGCCGATGAGTTCTTTATCCTGCAAATGATAAAGTGCCGGATGAAGCGCCATGACTTCATGTTCCTTTGCATAATCCGCCACATTAAGTATCACATCTGCGATCAAAAATCCTGTTTTCATTTCCGGACAAAGCTGCTTTACCTTCATAACGCTTTCATGATTAAAAGAGGAACACCATATCCTGTCTGTCATATTCATATCTTTTACAAGCTTTATCATTTTTTCTTCAAGTCCTGGATAAAAAAAGATTCCCGTTTTACATTCAATATTAACGGTCATCTCTGTGGGTTTTAATTCTTCCAGAACTTCTGCAAGGGTAGGTATCCTTGCTGTCCCAAACCCGGGAACAGGGCGGCTCACATCCATCAGCTTTAATTCCTGTATGGTAAAATCCTTGACAAAACCTTTTCTGTCACTGACTCGGTCTACCGTTTCATCATGAATCACTACCAGCTCTCCATCCTTCGAAAGCTGTATATCCAGCTCCACTCCGTCCGCTTTCATTTCTGCTGCTTTTATAAATGAAGGGATTGTATTTTCAGGTGCATATCCGCAAGCACCTCTATGGGCCCAAACCTTTGTATCTGCCATACGTTGCCTTCCTTTCTTATACACTGAAAGGTCCTGCACGGAATGACAGTGCAAGACCTCTCAGACTGTATTTTCAGATAATTAATAATTTAATTCATTATATTCTTCAATAGAAGCATTAATCTGTTCCGTTATTTTTGTCAATGTATCCTCAGGTGAAACACCATTGTTTAGCATATTCTCAATTTCTGTCTCTACGATAGCACGTGATTCGGTAAAGACACTAAGAAGTGCGCCTGCACTCTGGGGCGTGGAATCATGAAGCTGATCGATTGCTGTCTGGAATTGAGGATATTCGTCTATATTATCAAGGAAAATCTGTTCACTGTGGGCTTCTGTGGTTACAGGGAAATAACCTGTCTGTACATTCCAATATGCCTGAGACTCTGCAGATACAAGGAACTTAATAAATTTCCAGGTTGCAGCCGTCTTAACATCATCATTGTTATTAAGTGCCCATAAAGAAGCACCACCAATAGATACACCGCCTTCACTTCCGTCAACTACTGTAGGGAAATAAGCTGTACCAACCTCGAACTTGCCATTTACATCCTGTAAAATCTGCTTTAAAGAAGCAGTAGACCCCAATGTTATTGCTGATTTTCCCGCGGAGAAATCTGCAAGGCCGGCATCACCGCCACGACCCACATTAGGTGCATAACCATTATCATACAAATCTTTCCATGCTGTCAGTATATTAAGTCCTGCACCATTTTCATCAAAGGCCACTGCCGTTGCATAAGAATCACGGCCATTGCCATTGTTTACATATTCAAGTCCCTGCTTGCAGGTAAACTGTTCAAAGAACCAGCCATAAATTGAAAGCGAAATTACTTCTTCAACACCGGATGCCTTTACTTTATCGCCTGCTTCTTTTATCTCTTCAAAACTGGAAGGTGCTTCCTCAATACCTGCTGCCTCAAACATATCCTTATTATAGTAAAGAATAGGGGTAGAGGAATTAAAAGGCATGGAATATAAAGTATCTCCTACAGTATAGTATGCTGCAATATTGGGTTCAATTGCAGAAAGATTAAAATCTTCATCTGCATCTACCAGATCCTGCATAGGAATTATCCAGCCTGAATCCATCATAAATCTTGTCCCGATATCATAAATCTGAACAAGATCTGCACCCATATTACCAAGCTGAGCACTCTTTAATTTGGTAATCGAATCATCATAAGATCCCTGATATTCAGATACTACCGTAATTCCATATTCATTTTCCTTATTAAATTTATTCACCAGATAATCAAGTGCTTCTCCATTGACACCACCCATTGCATGCCAGAAGGTAATTGTGGTTCCGTTCAGTTGACTTTCGTCCATTGCAGTAATTTCAGCTGCATTTTCTACTGTTGCTACGTTAGCTCCTGTTTCAGCAGTGTTTCCATCTGTTGTACTGTTTGCAGTCTCACTGGAGGAACCGGCAGAACCACATCCTGCAAGAATGCCTGCTGTCATAGCGACTGTTAATAATAATGCCAATACTTTTTTCTTCATTTTTTTCTCCTCTTATTTTATATTTATCAAAGCAGTTATCTGCCTGATTTTCCTGTTAACCCTTTACCGCTCCCGAGAACATTCCTTTGATCAGCTGTTTCTGACCAACGATGAAGATAGAAAGGGATGGTACAATGATCATTACAACTCCCGCGATCATCAGTGTAATAGACTGGGAGTCCACGCTGTCCAGCATACTGATACCAATCTGAACAGTACGCATCGAATCCGAACCTGTTACCAGCAAAGGCCACATATACATATTCCATGCATTAATGAAAGTATAAACAGCCATGGCTACGATTGCTGATTTTGTCAGTGGAATCAATATTTGTATGATAAAACGCAGATTTTTACAACCATCAATTTTAGCGGATTCATATAAAGAAATTGGGAATGACAGATAAAACTGCCTAAAAAGGAAAATTCCCATGGCACTTGTCAGGTAAGGAACAATCAACACCTGATAACTGTCAAGCCATCCCCAGCTACTGACAGTCAGATAATTTGAAATAATAGTTGCCTCACCGGGAATCATCATGGTAGCCATTACGATCATAAACAGAATATTTTTACCTTTAAAATTCAGAAAAGAAAAACTGAAAGCAGCCAGCGAGCAGGTAATGATCTGTCCTATTGTGATAAGTCCTGCTACCAGGAAAGAATTCAGTACAAACCTCACAAGCGGAACTTTTGTCAGCGCATCCTTAAAGTTTGCAAGGGTAGGAGTCTTAGGCAAAAGATTCAGATCTGTGGTAAACAACTCACTTGAAGGCATAAATGCCACACTGATCGCATAAAGCAGGGGAAGCAACACAATAAGTACCACAACAACATTAGCTAAAAGTCTTAGACCTGTCCGCCTTAATTTGAGCATCTTCTGTTTTTGATACATTTCTTCTCTTATCTTTTCAATATCTACATTACTGTCCTTATGAATTATTTTTTTGTTGGTCAATGCTTGTTCCATTAATACTTAACTCCCTTCTTTTCTACCTTAAACATAACAAGTGTAAGTGCCATAATAATAATAAATAAAACAACCGACTGCGCTGCTGCACTGCCAAACCGGAAATTAAAGAATGCATCACGGTATATGGAATATACAATCAAATTGGTACTTTCTCCGGGGCCACCCTGTGTCAGGATCTTTACCTGTCCAAAGGATTGGAATGCCTGTATAATGTTGACTACCAGCGTATAAAAGATGATAGGGCTTAATCCCGGCAGTGTCAGCCTTGTAAATTTCTGGAATTCAGAGGCTCCGTCAACGCTTGCCCTTTCATAAATGGTTTCATCTATATTGCTTAATCCTGCACTGAAATACAGGAAATTAATACCGCTGTTAAGCCACGCGGTAAGTACTGCCACACATACCAGCGCATATCTTGGATCTGCTATCCAGTTAATGTTTAGTCCCAAAAGCTTATTGATGATTCCCACAGACGGATGCAGCATAATCTTAAAGATCATTGCTGCAGAACTGCTTGCTATCGCCATAGGAAGTGCATAAGCCGTACTGAAAAAGCGGATTCCCGGAAATGCTTTGTTGCAAAGTACTGCACCTGCAAGCCCAATAAGCATACTTCCTGCCACTACAATGACCACAAAAATGAGTGTTACTGCCAGACTGTTATAAAAGGATTTGGATGTCAGAAGACTGATATAATTTCCAAGACCCACAAATATTTTGGGCAGTCCCATTTTATCTGTTTTATAAAGGCTCATATAAATGGTCTTAAAAAAGGGATAGAACAAAAAAATACTAAATACCAGAATACTGGGAATCAAATATGTATAGGGTTCTACATGAAATCGTTTCTTTTTTGTTTCCATTTTAGTTATCGTTTCCTTCCAAATTTATATTTCTCTTTTCATAAAAGAGATTTTTTTCATTATCTTTATCAAAAAGACAGAGCTTTGTGACGTCAACCCACACAGGAATTGTATCTCCGGTTTTTGATTCATTTTCCGCAGCAGCTTTCATACAGCAGTTCTTACCGCACATGTCAAAGTACAGGATTACTTCGTTTCCAAGAAGTTCTCTATGGGTTATAGTTATCAAAATTTTTTGACCTTCTCCCAAATCATCACGATGCTGTTTTCTTTTCTTGTATTCATCAAGAAAACTCTCCGGCCTGATACCGGCAATTGCTTCATTTTCACTGATTGTCTGCCTGATCCATGCAGAAATAATATTATTGCAAAGAATGGTATCTTTTCCGATATGTAATTTCACCGGATCATTTTCTGCTTCCCATGTACACTCAAGAAAATTCATGGAAGGGGAACCAATAAATCCTGCAACAAACTGATTGATCGGATTTTCATACAACCTGTTTGGTGTATCTACCTGTTGGATCTCGCCCTGATTCATTACCACAATTCTTGTTCCAAGAGTCATAGCCTCGGTCTGATCATGAGTCACATAAATAATGGTGTTTCCAAGCTTTTCATGTATTTTTGCCAATTCCACTCTCATCTGCCCTCTCAGCTTGGCATCCAGATTAGAAAGAGGCTCATCCATTAACAAAATTTCTGGATTCCTGATAATTGCATTTCCAATGGCAACTCTCTGGCGCTGCCCGCCGGATAAATCTTTTGGTCTTCTGTCAAGAACCGCCGAAAGTCCCAGAAGCTCAGCAACTTCTTTTACTTTTTTATCCACTTCATCCTTTGAAACGCCTCTGATTTCCAATGAAAAGGCAATATTTTTATACACATTCATATTGGGATATAATGCATAGTTTTGGAATACCATGGACAATTCTCTTTCCCTCGGTTCCAAAAAATTAGCCAAAATATCTCCAATCCATAGTTCTCCCGAAGATATTTCTTCAAGTCCTGCTATCATGCGCAGTGTAGTTGACTTGCCGCAACCCGAAGGCCCTACAAAAATAATAAATTCCTTCGGTTTAATTTCCAGATTTACGTTTTTTACTGCCTGAAAACCATTCTCATACACTTTATTAACGTTCTTTAATACAATTTCAGCCACAATATTCCTCCCTGATTCTAACTAAATCTTAATATCATAATTCAGTATAGACTTACCTATGTAAAGCTACTATCGGCATTGTGTAAAAAGCATCTGTCATTTTGTAAAAAAAAGGTCAAATTTTAAATCAAAAAAAGCTATAAACGTACTTCACGTTTACAGCTTTTCTCTTTATAATTCTTCTCTAGATTTTCATCATGGTAAGCACCATTTGTGCGGTTTCTACCATGTTTGTGCCGCTGTCCATACTGCATTTCTGTATGTACCTGTGGGCTTCTTCCTCCGTCATATGATTACGATTCATCAGAATCTCTTTTGCCTGCCTGATCAATGCCATCTCTTCAGGATTTCTCTCCCTTGGCTTTGCTCTCTGCTTTCTCTTTCGCCGTTCAATGGTCTGGATCATCATATCTACCGTATTGATCAGATCATGCACCTTGAGGGGCATGGACAAACATACGATTTCCTGATCCACCATACCGCCGCCCAGTATCTGCTGGGAAGCCATCAGAAGCATCTCAAATCCAAAAGGAAGATCGTCATGGAGCTGCGAATAAATCATATCCAGCATTTTGTATCCACAGATGACGATACCATAGTTAAGTCCGTCGGCAAGCGCAAGCGCCTGGGCTCCGGTTGTGCATACGCCAGCTACCGGAATACCGCTTCTGACTAACAGATTCTTAATACTTTTTGCATCTTCAATCTTGGGGAGGACGACAATCACGCTGGTCATAAGCACACCTCCTCTCACTTACAGATAATATGAAACTAATACTGATTTAAATACTCATTAATTTCCCAATCTGTAACCTGAGCGGTGTATCTTGCCCATTCTTTCTTCTTTGCTTCAATATATTTGGCAGAAACATGCTTTCCGAGAACTTCCTGAATGAATTCGTCCTTTTCAAGCTCTGCAACAGCTTCCCTTAAGTTGCTGGGAATCGCCTCTATTCCGATAGCTTTCTTCTCTTCCTCTGACATGGCAAAAATATTGCAGTCCACGCTTGCCGGCGGCTCAATCTTATTCACGATACCGTCAAGTCCGGCGCGAAGGCATACTGCCAGCGCAAGATAAGGATTTGCTGAAGAATCGGGACAGCGAAGCTCAATTCTGGTATGCTCTCCTCTTGCCGCCGGAATCCGGATAAGCGGGCTTCTGTTAGTAGCGCTCCATGCAATATAAACAGGTGCTTCATATCCGGGAACCAGTCTCTTATAGGAATTGACAAGCGGATTGGTTATGGCTGTCATTCCTTTCATATGCTTAATAATACCGCCGATAAAATAATAGCCTTCTTTGCTCAAGCCGTTTTTGTCGGAAGGATCAGAAAAAATATTTTTTCCGTCCCTGGAAAGCGACATGTTAATATGCATACCGGAACCGTTTACACCAAACTTCGGCTTAGGCATAAAGGTGGCATGCAGACCGTGCCTTTTGGCAATGGTCTTTACCGTCAGTTTAAAGGTCATAATATTATCCGCAGTGAAAAGTGCCTCGTCATACCTGAAATCAATTTCATGCTGTGCCGGAGCCACCTCATGGTGAGATGCTTCCACCACAAATCCCATCTCTTCCAGCGTAAGGATCATATCTCTTCTGGCGTTTTCTCCAAGATCAAGAGGGCCCAGATCAAAATATCCTGCCTGCTCATGAGTCACAGTAGTAGGCAGCCCGTTCTCATCCGTATGGAACAGGAAAAATTCACACTCCGGTCCCACCTCAAAGGTATATCCAAGCTCTGCCGCCTCTTTTACAGCACGTTTTAAAATATATCTGGGATCTCCTTCAAAAGGCTGACCGTTTGGTCTGTAAACATCGCAGATCAGTCTGGCAACCTTTCCCTGCTGTGGTCTCCATGGAAAAATCGCCAAGGTATCCAAATCGGGATATAAGATCATATCCGATTCTTCAATTCTGGCAAATCCTTCTATAGAAGAACCGTCAAACATACATTTATTCTCCAGCGCTTTTTCCAGCTGGCTTACCGTTATCGCTACATTCTTAAGCTGTCCGAACATATCAGTGAACTGCAGGCGGATAAATTCCACATCTTCATCCTGTACAAGCTCCATGATATCTTCTTTGGTGTAATGCTTATGCATATGGTTTCCTCCCTTTCCTTACTGCTTCGTATATACATATTCTGACCCCATTTAAGGGTCTTATAAAAGAAAAGCGCCCTTACAGCGATAGGCAATCTCTAATTACCTACCGTTATAAGGACGCCTTTGTCCTTACCTATAATAGCAATGCTCTCACTTGTTTGTCAATAGCGAATGTGAAAAGTCACCTTTCCCTATGAAATACAAGAAAATCAATTCTTTTTATAGCATAAATCAGACTCTATGATAATACTATAGTAAAAAGAATGAATTTGGTGATATTCACATGAGTTCCAAAACAAAAATCGTTGTACTCCATCTGAAAGAATTAATATATACGGGAATCTTCGTATTATTTGGCATCTTATTCATCATTATGCTGATCATTATGTTTATACCAAAGAATAAAAAGGAAGAAGCCGCAGCAGAAACACCTGCCGCAACCTATGTCCCGGGAGTTTACACCACATCCCTGATCATCAATGACAATGTGGTGGATGTGGAAGTGACCGTGGATGAAACCAATATTAACGATATCCGCATTGTCAATCTGGATGAAGCTGTTGCTACCATGTTCCCTCTCATTGAGCCTGCCTTTGATGATCTGGCAAGTCAGATCATATCCAATCAGTCTCTGGAGAATATTACATATTCAGACGACAACAAATATACTTCCATGGTACTTTTAAATGCAATAAAAGCTTCCCTTGCGAAAGCATCGCCTTCTCCTTCGGCAAGCCCTTCCGCATCGCCTTTAAGTAAGTGATTTATCTAGTTGGACTGTCATTTTGCGACAGTCCAACTTTATATTTAACCGTTTTACCCATATATTTATATTTTTTTCTTTTATATTTAATTACGCATTGATTTAAGTACAAAACAGTATTACAAGAAGTTTGGAGGATATGTATTAAAAGCAGCTGATGCTTTCGAAATCTCTGCTACCACTGTTTATAAATATCTAAAAGAGCTGGAACAGGATAATCTGATTGCGAAAAATCCATCCGGCTCATATTATCTTCCCTTAAAAGTCAATTGCCATTTTTCTTATAATCTGAAATCAAAAAAACTGGAGGAAGATATTGTATATACGGAAACTCTGGAACCATATATCAAAAGTCTTCCTGAGCATATTGTTCATATTTGGGAATATGCATTTATGGAGATGTTCAACAATGTAATTGATCATTCCGCTGCAGAAAGCGTTGAAATATTTATTTCTCAAAATGCTCTTTATACCTGGGTTAACATTATTGACAATGGCATAGGAATTTTTAAGAAAATTGCTGACTACTATAACTATAGTGACCTTGATGAAGCAATCCTGAGTCTTTTCAAAGGGAAACTGACCACTGATAAAGATAATCATTCCGGAGAAGGTATTTTCTTTACTTCAAGAGTAATGGATCATTTCGGTGCAATTTCCGATAACAAATGCTTTTCTCAGGATAATACACTTCAAATGATTAAAGATTTAACCGATCAGCAGAAAATGAAAAATAAAAAAGGAACACAGATTATTATGGCTCTGTCCAATGATACTACCCGTACATTAAAGGAGGTATTTGATATGTATGCTGATGTAGATGGCGGTTTTACCATTACACAAATACCCATAAAACATATATGTGACAGTGGATATCCGGTCTCCAGATCACAAGCTAAACGCCTGTATTTCGGATTTGATAACTTCAAAACAGTTATACTGGATTTTAAAGATGTAGCGGATATCGGACAGGGATTTGCTCATGAGTTATTTAATGTCTTTCATAAGAAACATCCCGATATAGAACTGCGATGTATTAATACAAACGAAAATATTGATCGAATGATTTATCGAGTTACTCAGAATTAATAATGCGGGGCTGTAAAAAACTCCCCTAAAAGAAAAATCGCTTAGACTGTGAGTTTAAGCGATTTTTTGGTGTAATACACTCCTTATCCGCTACAAAGCTTTCTGATACAACCGTGCAATCTCTTCCTGCGTAAATACCCTCGGATGATTGGCAATACCCGCCGCCGATACTTTCACGCAGTTCTCTGCCATCCAGGGAATATCCTTCTCTTCAATGCCAAGTTCAGACAGTGTCAGCTTCAGATTCAGCTTTTCCAGAAGCTTCCTGACACTGTCTCCGCAGTCAGCTGCACTGCTTCCGCCAAGGAGTTTGCTGATCACTTCATACTTCTCCGGTGCAGCGCCATAGGACTCATCGCAGATCACGGGAGTAAGGGCTGCCAGTCCTTTGCCGTGTACGATATCCTTAAGACCACTTGCCGGATGCTCCATACCGTGGGGAAGAGTGACACCTGCCGAGTGAATGACCATACCGCCATAAGTACTTGCAAGGCTCAATGCGCTGAAAGCACCCATATCCGTCTCGTCTTCGTAGGCACGAAGCAGATTTTCCGAGATCATTTTCATACCGCTTAAAGAAAGTGCTTCCGTAATGGGCTGACCGATTTTGGAAAGATACGCTTCCATACAGTGGCAAAGTGCATCAAAGCCCACAGAAGCAAGAATGCCCTTTGGCATTGTCATCATACATTCCGGATCAATAATGGAAGCCTTTGCCACGATGGCATTGCAGCGAAGAGACTTCTTATCTCCATTGTCCGGATTGGTCAAAAC
>JBJEMT010000086.1:0-4643 GCA_051879815.1 Suilimivivens sp.
TTTTTTTGATTTAATTTTTTACCACTCGCTTTCAGAGCGGTGGATTTTTATTATAACACCGGTATATTTTTCTTGTCAATGGATAATTTGAGAAAGTCCCCAGCTTTTTATGAAATATATCAGAATTCCAACAATGAGTCCTGCCTCTGCCAGTCCCACTACCACACCAAGCAGCTTATCGATACCTTTAATAACAGGGAGCTTTGAAATAAGCTGTAATGAAGTGAAGAGAATATTAACAAGACGGTACACGAGACATACCACCATAAGCACGATAACAAACTGGATAAGCTGTCCAATCTCTTTGTTCAGATAGCTGCCAACAGCACCCAGTATCAAAATCATGCAAAATCCTGCCACCACCATAGCTATCAGGGAAATGATTTCCTGAACCATTCCCTTTCTGAATCCTGCTATTATTCTCCAGATAAATATCAATGCAATTATAATCAATGTAACATAATACATTTTTTATCTCCATGTAGAAATTCTCATAAAAAGTCCTTCTATTTCAATTCTATCGTATCGATAGAGCTACTGGCCACCGCAATATATTTATAGTCAGAAGCAGTAGGCACAATTAATGAAAAAGGTTTTTCAAATACACCCGTAAATTTATCCACTCCGCTCATATTACTGATCTGACAATCCATATCATTATATATGATGACCTGATCCTTATTAAAAACAATATCCGAATATTCTATATCAAACAGTTGGGAATAAATTTTGTTTCCCGATGTATTGTATACATCCAAACGATAGGCAGACTCTCCTGTCTGATCATGATATACCAGCCCCACATAATTTTCATTATAATAAATACTCTGAATTTCTTCACCCAAAAGTGAAGATGCCGTATTGCTCGGCTTTTCACTTCCTGTAAAAAATACAATTCTGTCGTCTGAAACCGCAAAGGCGGTATTGTTACTCATAAATCGCACATAAGGAACTACCGTATTTAAATAATCATATCCACTGACATAATTATCGCTTTCATTTTTACCCACTTCACCAAAATTAAAAAATGCTACAGATGACTTCATTTCTCCACTGTCTACATGAAAATAGGCTATTGCCAGAAGCTTTCCGTTGGGAGACAAAGACAGGCTCACGGGATAACCACTTTTGTCCATGGTAGCCTTAATGTCCACAATAGATGTATCTGTATTTTCATTTCCGTTATAAATAAGGATTCTGGTAACCTCTGCATCATCAAGGACTGCTGCTACTACTCCATTTTGTGACACACAAAGCTTGCGGATGGGAAGATTTGTATTGACAGTCCCAAGCTGCTTTGTACTGCTTACCACATATATGGTTCTGCCGTTATAATCCCCGATTGCGGCAACATCATTGCATATAGAGACCATAGGATTCTGCATTTCAAAAGTCTGATTCCAAAGAGTATTGCCCTTAGCATCCAGGCAGCTGGCACCATCTTTACTGTACAAAAGCACATTACCTCCAAGTGCTTCCACTTTTGCGCCCTGTACGATGGTCACCGGAGCAGAACTCACCACTACACTTTCCGTAAAGACTTTGTTTTTCCACTGCAGCACTAAAAAAACAGCCACCGCAACAATCAGTACGATTACCAGGGCTGCCCGGTAAAAAATAGTCAGCTTATGATTTTTGATCTTGTCCTTATAACTAACAGGCTGGGTGCTTCCCAGTCTCTTCTCTCTTTCTTTTAAATAATCCCGCACATTAGACATCTGTTCATCTCCATGGCTTTCTTCAGCATCATCCCACAGTTTGAACGGCTCTTACCGCCATCATTGTAAAATCATACATACATCTGTAATTACTGATAATTGCTACCGCCGTTGCAGCAAACATAACAGCCAGGCAAAAGAATGCTTTTTGCAGTATCTCTTTTATATAAGCAAAAAAAGGAATCTCTTCTGTTTCCTGCTTTACCTTCAAATCCCGTCGTTTTCTCTTAGGATCTTCCTTAAGCCTGTTTTTTCTTTTATAGCAGGAAAGCATATAATTCTGCATGGCTTCGTTAGATTCATAAAAAATAAAACAGCCTTCTTCTGTCCCCGGCAGCTCCTGCTTTCCATATATGTTTACATAACCGATCAGATTGTATGCGCTAAAAAAGAGTCGTCTTATCTCATCCTGATCTCTTCCGTTTTCCATTTCTTCCACAATGCAGGAAGCCCCATAAATCAGATAAAAATGAATATCCTCCCGGCTAAAGGTATGCCCATAGAGAGCCACTCTCACCGGGAGATTATTTTTCTCCTTTTTTAATTCATTTAAATATGTATATACATAATCTTCAATATATACCCTGTTTTCCCCAGTGACTTTGCCCATTTGTCTTACGACTGACGGTAAATGCATATTTCCTCCATGATTGATATTTTTACTATCACCATATCAGAAAAGTTCTGCACTTTATGTCACAGCATGTCTCTGTTCTCTTTTATTCATCGACAATTTTCTATCGCTGCCATATATCCAGGCTTAAAGGAACTTGTAAACGGTTGTAGTATCATATTTTCTGTCAGGTCCGAAAACTGCTGAAGGGAACTGTGGCTTATTGGCAGTGTCAGGGTAGTACTGTGTTTCAAGACACATACCACTTCTTGGTCCGTAAACGGTTTTATCCTTACCTACTGTTTCTCCGATACAGTTGCCTGCGTAGAACTGAACACCCGGTAAATCAGTATAACATTTCATCACTCTTCCTGAGGTTTCTTCTGATACCGTTGCAAATTCTCTTAATGTTCCGTCAGCACCGTCAATGACCCAGTTATGATCATATCCCTGGACAAGCTTTAATTGCTCATTGTCTGCCCCGATATCATCTCCTACCTTTTTGCCGGTAAGAAAATCAAAAGGAGTCCCTTTAACGGAAGCAATTTCACCTGTAGGAATAGCACCTGCCACGACCGGTGTATAAGCAGAAGCAAGAAGCTGCAGCTTGTGATCATAAATCTTTCCTGCACTATGTCCTGCCAGATTGAAATAGGTGTGGTTTGTCATATTGATTATGGTATTCTTATCACTTTCAGCCTGATAATGAATCTTAAGTTCATTCTCTTCCGTTACTGCATAGGTAACTTTAACTTTCTTATTGCCGGGAAAGCCCATGGAACCGTCTTCATCTGTAAGGGAAAAGGTAACACTGTCCGTTCCTTCTTCTACGTCCCATACTCTCTTGTGATAACCAAGGTCTGCATGACTGTGCAGATTATTTACCCCGTCATTCGCATCCAGCTGATACTTCTGTCCATCAAGAACAAAGGACGCTCCTCCGATTCTGTTGGCATTAGGGCCGATTGTCGCGCCAAAGCAGCTGCCATTTTCAAAATAAGGCTCCAGAGTTTCATACCCAAGCACCACGTCTGCTGCCTTGCCATTTCTATCCGGAACAAACAAGTTTACTAAAATAGCTCCGTAGTTGATAACGCCTGCCTTTAATCCTTTGCTGTTAGAAATATAGTATTTACTAACCTGTTTGCCACATTTCGTTATTCCGAATGCTTCTTTTGTTACTGCCATAATATTATCCTCTCTTCCCTCTACATTACAATTCTGTTCTGCCCTCCAGGGCGCGAAGCAATGTCACCTCATCAATATACTCCAGGTCGCCTCCCACAGGCACACCGCTGGCAATTCTGGTCACTTTAATTCCGGTGGGTTTGATCAGCTTACCGATATACATCGCTGTTGTTTCCCCTTCCAGACTGGAGTTTGTAGCTATTATGACCTCAGACACATTACCCTCCAGCCGTTGAATCAGTTCTTTTAATTTGATATCGCCCGGTCCGATCCCCAGCATAGGAGAAATGGCACCATGAAGGACATGATACACACCTTCATACTTACCTGTCTTTTCATAAGCTGCCAGATCCCTTGAATTTTCCACCACCATAATTGTACTGTGATCTCTTTTCTGATTGGCACAGACGGGACAGGTCTCCTGGTCTGTTAAGGTATAACATTCCCTGCAGTAGCGGACATTGTCTTTGGCGTCCAGAATGGTCTTTGCCAGTCGCTTGACCTTATCCTGCGGCATATTGATCAGGTGAAAAGCCAGCCTTTGAGCTGACTTTGCTCCGATTCCCGGAAGATTCGCAAGCTCATCTATTAACTTGTTGATATATCCGCTATACAGGTCCATTAGAAGGGAAAGCCTCCTCCCAGGTTAAGGCCTCCTGTCATCTTGTTCATGATCTGGGCATTGGCTTCATCTGCCATGCGAAGAGCTTCATTTGCCGCTGCCATCACAAGATCCTCAAGCATTTCAATATCATCGGGATCTACCACTTCTTCAGAAAGCTTTACCTTTGTAACCTCTTTCTTGCCGGTAACAGTAACTTCTACCGCTCCGCCACCTGCTTTTGCAGTAAACTCCTTCGTCTCCATTTCCTTCTGGCTTTCTTCCATCTGACGCTGCATCCTCTGAGCCTGCTTCATCAGATTATTCATATTGCCGGGCATACCGCCTCCCGGAAATCCTCCACGTTTTGCCATTTTATTCTTCCTCGTTTCTATTTTTATAATATTTTATTGCTAAAACTCATCCTCAAAAGATTCGTCCTCTTCTTCCTCAATCTCCTCAATTTCCATATTGATATTTTCGGAAACCAGTTTGGTCAGATTGGGAAAAGTATCTTCCGGAT
>JBJEMT010000087.1:0-19219 GCA_051879815.1 Suilimivivens sp.
TTTTTACATATTTTTTGCTCAGCCTTCTGTCATAAAACATAAAGTAGATCATGAAGCCGGCAACCGGCACAATCAGTACAAACAACAGCCATGGAATCTTATAGTCAGGATTCTCCTGTGAATTGATAATCTTCAACACACACACAATTTCTGTTGCATACATGGCAAGATAAAAATAGGGAATATAAACCGCACATAACATCGTTGCCGCCAATACCCCTGCTGTCTCCAATATGATGAGTAAAATAGCAAGGATAAAGCGAAATGGTATATAATTTACTTCCTTTTCTTTTGCTCCATCTTTGTCCTGAATTACAATCGTTTTCTTCATAGTCCTTCTTTTCTTCAACCCGCACCTGTTCTTTTTCAGAATATATACAGACTTCCTTTATTTATCAATTCCTGCCTTTTTTCTGGCCTCCATTGTTGCATTTTGAGCATTTTGTTTACTCTTTTCTATCATTGCATTCTGTTCCTTGGAACGTCTTTCTCTTGCTTCTGCGCTTGCCGCTTCTCTCGCTTTCTGTTCTGTTGCTAATCTTTCTCTTGCTTCCTCTACAGACTCTCCCTCTTTTGTCAGGAAATTATCTACAAATTTGTCTGCAATCTTATTAAATCCTCCAACAGCACCTTCTTCAATTTTCTTGTACCCGCTAACCACTTTTTTTTCAATTTTTTCATTTGCTTTTACTATTTTTGATTTTGCCATTTCATCATATCTCCTTTTTTATTTGCTTTATTTTATGTAACAAGAATATCAAACAATTATTTATGTGTTGTTTAACTTTTATTTACGAAATATTAAATTGCATTTTTTTCATAAGAAATCTCTTTTGTGGATTCATAGATAGTTTCCATCACATCCGCAAAATGGCTTTGATCAAAGGATTCCGCAATTTCTTCACTATATTTTCCGGCACTCATACGCCACTCCGAATTTTCAATAATAATCTTTAATTTATTAAGGAATTCTTCACTGGAAGTATATTCATATCCATTTATTCCGTCTTTAATAATATCATCTAAGCAATCATCCTGCCGGCAGAGGAGAGGAAGACCGTTTGCTGCCGCTTCAATGTATGTAAGTCCTTGGGTTTCACTTGTTGACGCACTGACAAAAACATCTGCTAACTGATAATATTCCTGCACCTGTGATGGTTCAACCATGCCTATAAAAATTACATGACTTCCTATTCCCAAATTTGAGGTTAGCATCTCCATGTTCCTCTTATCCGGACCATCACCAACAATTAAAAAAGTAAGCTTTTGATTTTTCAGAAGAGCGTCCGCAAAATAATTCAACAATTCTCCTAAATGCTTTTCCGTACCAATACGGCCAAGACTCAGTAAAACATGATAATCCTCCGGAATCCCAAGTGCCTGCCTTTTCTCTCTTTGCTCTTTCTCATTCATTCGATAGTTATGCTGTTTCAACGAAATTCCGCTTGGAACCACACTGATTGTATTTTTTACTCCATACCCTCGTAATGTATTCTCTACTTTAGATGTGGGTGCAATAATTCTGTTTACGCGCTTTAAACGTATACGTGACAATTTCTGTACCACACGTTTTCCAATGAATTTGCTTGGAATTACATAAGTAACATACTCTTCATACAGAGTATGATAAGTATGGACAATTGGCGCATCGGTAAGCTTTGCAATGTGCTTTGCAAATTGAAAACTGAAGAACTCACACTGACTATGAATAACATCCGGGTTCCACTCGATCAACTCATCTATCAACAAATTACGATAGGATATTGGCATTCGCATATCCGGATAAATAAATCCAATTGGTATTGATTTTATGTAATAAACAGAACCATCTTTATAACTGTCTAACCTATCTGACAATGTAAGAATACGAACGTCATGCCCTTTATTTTTTAATCCTTCCCATAAGTTTCGAACCGACGTCACAACACCATTCGTAGATGTGATAAGTAAATCTGTTGTGATTAAAATTTTCATAATACTTTACCTCTGTAAATCATAACAAGGCAATCTTATCGCTTTTGATAAAATTGCCCTGCTAATTTCTTAAATTATGATTCTTCCATCATATTGGCACCACACTTACCGCAATATTTCATGCCAACAGATGTTTTTGCTCCACAGCTTGGACATACTGCACTTGATATCTTTCTCTCTTTTTCCAGCTCTGAAATCTTTTCTTTTGCTTCCTTGATGGCGGAATATCTCTCCATGATTTCGGGACTCATTTCATCTCCTGCTTCCAACCTTACCACAGCGAGATTTCCTATCTCCTTGAGCAATTCCCTGATTTTCTTCTGCTGCTGTGCAATCTTTCCATCCAGTTTACAATTATCTGCTCCATTTTTCATGCTTTCAGCAAAGCTTGCCATTTTGGCATTTAATTTACCTGTAAAGTTCATTGTCAATTACCTCCTTGAATTTTGATAACTTTACCTTACAGGAAATTTGTTTAAAAATTGCTTAATTACTGTTTAAGAAATGTTAATTTTCATCGTGGATTTCACAGTTATTTACAGCTCACCAGCTCCACTCCATGGGCAATCCCGGGTATACTCTGCCCTTCATTGAAGCTGGTCTTACTGAGCAGTGCTCCTGTGGGAACAAACAATACTCTCTTCCACTTATCTTCCTCAAGCTGCTTTAATATATACGCGGAAAGAGTAACCGCACTGCAGCCGCAGCCGCTTCCTCCCGCATGGGCGTCCTGGCTCTTATCATAAATCTCAATTCCGCAATCCATATGCTGCTTTTCGATATCCATTCCTTTTTCTCTCATCATATCAAGCAAAGCCTTGCGTCCTACACTGCCAAGGTCACCGGTAATGATCTTATCATAGTCAGAGGGCTTTCGGTCAAAGTCCAAAAGATGCTGATAAATGGTATCGGCAGCCGCCGGGGCCATACAGGCTCCCATGTTCATGGAGTCCTTCAGACCAAAATCCATAATCTTTCCTATGGTAAGTCCTGTGATCATGGCTCTGTCATGTTCTCCTTTCACGCTGCTCACCACAAAGGCGCCGCTTCCCGTCACTGTCCAGGTAGCCGAAAGGGGTCTCTGATTTCCATAGGCAAGCGGAAAACGGAACTCCTTTTCCGCACTGGCAAAGTGGCTGGAGGTCACACACGCCGCATACTGTGCCATTCCTCCGGCGATTACGATAGTCGCTGCTGCCAGAGAAAGCCCGCAGGTGGAGCAGGCTCCGTACATTCCAAGCAGCGGGATTTGAAAAGACCCCAGTCCGAAGCTGCTGGCAATAGATTGACCAAGCAGGTCACCCGCAAAAAGAAATCTGATGTCTGCGTTGGTAAGCCCCGCTTTTCCGATTGCAAGCTGCAATGCTTCCTTCTGCAGCGTACTTTCTGCTTTCTCCCAGGTGTCACAGCCGAATTTATCATCCACTCCCACCATATCAAACAGATCTCCAAAGGGACCCTGTCCCTCCTTACTTCCTGCCACGCTGGCACTTGCACGTATATAGACCGGTATTGGTATCTTAATGCTCTGTTTTCCCTGTTCGAAGATTGCGCCGCTATTACTGTCCATAAAAAAACCTCCGGATATGTTTACTTTTTCACATAGTTTTTCATATCCGAAGGCTTTTTATTCATTCTTTTCATTTATAATCTTTCCGTTTACACCATGGCTTAAAAGGAACTGTTTCCACAGATCATTGTAAACTCCGAGCAGATGAATCTGGTCAAAGGTATAATCACTTTTCAGATTTCCTTCCTCATCACAGACCACTTCATTTACATCAATATAAAAAACAGTTTCGTTGTCCGCCAGTGTGGCAATGGCATTATTTCTGGCATTGATATTTGAGTTGTTAAAAATAGCATCACCCGCGTTTTTCTCACCGGATACACGCATGATCCCCTGAATGATGATCTTAGCCTCCGGCTCCAGTTCGTGAATGGCATCCACAACCTCCGTGTACTTGCCCATGAAGTCTTCCGTTGTTCCCTGTCCAAGCTCATTGATACCTACCATGATATAAATCTTACCATAGTCATTTGCTTCAAGCGCTTCTACTATGGTGCCAAGTCCCTTAAAATCTTCCTCCAGAACCTTATAAATGGTAAGGGAAGTCTCACAGTAAAACTGCGCATGCTCCGAAAGATCTGTATAATCCCGAAGCCCCACGGTTCTGGAATCTCCAATAAAAAGCGCATCATCAAAATAGCTTTCGTCCACCTGCGTAAATTCATAGGAGGCAGCCTTTGCAATTCCCACATCTCCATAAATGTCAGCCGAAATATGGTTCAGATATTCCTCCCTTGTGCTTTCCCTTAAAGGTTCCGGTCTGCCCTCGCCGTAAGGAGCCTTTGTGGGGATTGGTGTGGATGCAGGTGTGGGAATTGCTGCAGCTGCAGGCGTGGATACCGGTAAGGGAGTACCTGTAGCTGCAGACACTGCCGTAGATTCCGGTGTGGACTCCACAGCCGTTTCTACCCCATATCCGTTCCCATTATTTTCCGGCATGGAAGATTCTGTTCCTATATCAGTCTCTGCCATAGCCTCCATAGTTTCTTCTTCCTCATTTGCTTCCATAAATATCTGCCAGGGATAAATATCATCATTGATTCCGGTAAACACAATGGAAAGAAGCGGCGCCTTCACAGGCTCATATTCCTGTGCTTCATATATCGTATTTTTGCCGCCCGCGGCAATCAGGGTAAACAACACCCCTGTACTCAAAAGGATCAAAAAAAGCGGACCCTGTCTGATAAATTTCATTACAATTACCACCTTAGAATTTAAGATACATAAAAGGATTTCCCGCACTGCTTGACAAAAAGTACACCGAGTACCAGAATACCACCGCAAGCAGCAAAACTACCAGCGGATTCTTTCTATGCTTTTCCAGAAAGTCAAACACAGCCGGGATACAGAGTATGATTCCCGCAAGGAACAGCACGCCGTAGTTCTGCGAATATTTGATAATATCCTGAGCATTGACCGCAACGCCCGCTCCTCCAATAAAGGGAAACAGTCTTCCAAAATAAATACCAAGCTGCTTTAGATCCGTGATGGCAAATACCACCCAGGTTAACGGGACCAGTAAAAGCACATAGAGATTGCCCAGCACAGGAACCTTATCCAAAAGCTTCCCGTAAAACAGCTTTTCCAGAATGATCAGCACACCAAGCGCTGCACCCCAGATCACAAAATTCACGCCGTTGCCATGCCAGATGCCCGTAAGCAGCCACACAACGGCAAGATTAAGTACCATCCTGCTTTTGCGGCATCTGCTGCCTCCCATGGGAAAATAAACATAATCCCGAAAAAAGCTTCCCAGAGTCATATGCCATCTTCTGTAAAATTCACTGATACTTTTAGAAGCATAGGGATGATGAAAGTTTTCAATAAAATCAAATCCAAGCATCACAAGAAGTCCCGAAGCCATCAGGGAATAGCCCCAGAAATCAAAATACAGCTGCAAGGAATAGCCGGCTGCCCCCAGCCAGGCAAGGGGCGTTGAAATACTCTGAAAACCAATCATCTGTAAGTCATTCCATAAAATGGAAAGGCGGTCTGCCAAAAGTACCTTCATGCCAAGCCCTGCCACAAAATACTTCAGTCCGTCCTCAAACTGCTCCAGGGAATATTTTCTTCCTTCCCCGTTTTCTCCTTCATGGTATCTCATGATCGGGCCGGAAACCACCTGGGGAAACACAGTAAAATAAAGTGCAGTAGATTTCAGAGATGGCTGCTCCCATATATCTCCCCTATACAGATCCACCTGATAAGAGATCATTTTAAAAACATAAAAACTGATTCCAAGGGGAAGCAGGGAATTGTCCACAAAAGCGCTCAGTGCCTTGAACAGAACAAGAACCGCTATGTCTAAAGAGACTATCATGATCAGCAGCTTTTTTCTTTCTATCTTCTGCCATCCATACATCTTATAGCTGCCGGCAAGATCCTTTACTTTTCTTCCCATATAATGATTGATCAGCGTAAGAAGCAAAAGAAGTCCGATAAAATAAGGTTCCCCCACAGCATAAAAAACAATACTTCCAAGCAGCAGTACCATATCTCTGTGTTTAACAGAAGCTGCATAATATATGATCAAAAACACCGGCAAAAACCGGAAAATGAACTCCAAACCAGCAAAACTTACCATTCTTGAAAACCTTTTTCTTTTCCTTTGTCCTGTGAAGCCGCTATCCTTGTACTCTGCTTTGCAACGGCTCACTGCTATCAGTGAATATTGTAGCATTCCCATTTTGAATCTACAAGAAGCATATGGTGGAAAAGACTTAAAATTCACTTAAATTTTAAAATTGCAATTTGTCTTTCACAAATGAATAAAATCGGAAATTTTCGGAATTCTATAGGATAAATCATAATATCAACGGAAAGGATATGTTTATGGAAGAAAAGAAATCCCGGGAACAGGCGCAGCTTGAAAAAGATTATGCCGAATATGTAAAAAAGGTTACTCCCACCCACAGCCTTCTGATGCAGATGCTGAGAGCCTTTTTGGTTGGTGGTATCATCTGTGTCATTGGACAGTGTTTACTTAATTTTGCCAAAAACTATCTGGCTATGGACAAAGAAATGGCGGGAAGCTTCTGTTCCCTCATTCTCGTTCTCTTAAGTGTCCTCCTCACAGGTTTTAATATCTACCCCTCAATTGTGAAATTCGGCGGCGCCGGTGCCCTTGTTCCCATTACCGGCTTTGCCAATTCTGTTGCCTCTCCCGCCATCGAATACCAAAAAGAAGGACAGGTCTTTGGCATTGGCTGTAAGATCTTCACCATTGCAGGACCTGTCATTCTATATGGCATCTTTACCAGTTGGGCGCTGGGTATCATTTACTATTTGTTCATTTTATATACAGGATCCGCAGGATAACCGCCCTTAAGCTTCTGCATACCTCTCTGAACTGCATCCTTAGATGTTTTCCAGTCCGCATCCTTATTTCGATAATCAAATTTCTCAACCAGCCAGTCCACATCCTCCTGGAGACGCGTCATATTTTTCTCCATAAGTTCAAACATGGCTGCATAAAATTCTTTCTTTTCTTTATCATTCAATCTGGTTTCGGAGGCCTCGCACAGGTCTCCGAAATGATGGAGGCAAAATCCCTTGCTGTTTCTGATCCGGTTTCTGAAATCCTCATCTTTCTTATACATAAAGAAAAAGGTATCAAGATATCTTTCATAAGTATCTGCAAAACGGTTACAGATATAGCAGGATTTCTCCTTTTCCTCCACCCATACGCCGATAGGATTCTGACGCTGCGCGTTCTTTTTGAACTTACCTATAAGGGATGATTTACCCGGAGTAAAGTTCTTAAACTGCTCTGTCATCTCCCTGTTTATTCTCATATAATGAGTCTTTAGAATCCAGGCATTGCCAAGGGTATTTCCGTAATCGAACATCTTTTTGAAATGCTCCCTGCAAAAGCCCGCTTTGTCGGTAGCATCTCTTACATCGCTTTCCATATAGGAGGAACCGCTTCCGAGAACGAAATCCAGAAGATCCTGCTCCACTTCCCTTTCAATAAAGCAAAAAGGGCACTCGTCATTTGCATTGACCGCATCATTCAACGGAATCGTATACAGGGTCTCCTTCATTATGACACCTCCTGATAACAAAGCTTTTTCAGCATGGCAAGATACTTTTCTATTTCTTCAAGAAACAATTCCGGCTGGAAGGATTCACTGACAAACTGCTCTGTCATAAGACCGCTGACAGTCAGTTCGATCATCCTGGTCAATTTCTCCATATCCACATCCGGCCTGAATTTCTTCAGATCTGCACGCCTGATAATCTGATTATACTGATGGGGCAGAACCCCTCTTTTTTCCTCCGTTGCTATCAGGGCTTCGCTGACATCCTCTTTTTTACTCTCATTTAAGAACTGCAGCATATAAGGATAATTGCGCATTACCTGCAGCTCGGAAAAACGGATCTGACGGATCAGTTCAAAGTAATCGGTTTCCCCCTTGGAAACTCCGGTGGAAAGTTCCAACATCAGATATTTCACGCTGTAATCATATACAAAAGAATACAGTCCGATCTTGCTGATAAAATAGTGAAACAAAAGTCCCTTGCTGATTCCGGCCTCCCTGACAATATCATCAGTGCTGGCATGCTCATATCCCTTCATTGCAAAGATCTTAAGTGCCGCATTGATCATCCTGTCCTGTTTTTCTTTTTTCAAATCAAAAAATTTCTCGTTCATGCCCTTCCCCATTTCCGCTCATAAAAACCATAGAATTGACTTTTTCAGTCGAAATTTAATATACCATATTTTCAGATTAAGTTCAATCAGCTTGACCAAACTTGTGTTCAACAAATTTTGCACCCCAAGATATTGTACCTTCCGAAATTTTATAGTTTTTTTATACATATTCTCTTTTCATTTTTGCAAAATAGTATTAAGATATTGTTATTATGATAAAAATCCTGAAAGGAGTAATTTACATGTCTAAGAGTTTTGGTAAATTTTTACTTTATACTGCTGTAGCGGGAGCTGCTGCTTATGGTGCATATGCATATTTCCAGAAAAAGGAACAGACTGCTTCTCCTGTCTCCAATGACGATACGGATGATGATTTTGATGACTTCAGCGAAGATCTTGACGAAGACTTAAACACAGTCAAGGAACGCTCTTATGTTTCCCTGAACCTGGATAAAGCAGAAGCGATTGCTACCGAAGCCCTTCATAAAGCCAAAGAGGCCATCAACGATTCCGGTGCACTTCAAAAAGCCAAAGAAGTGATCACGGATTCCGTTCAGCAGGTAAAGGAAACGGTAAAGTCCGTTGCCGATTCCCAGAATTCTCATACTTCTTTCACCAATCTGTCTGAAGCCTTGAAGGATAAAGCGGAAAATACTGCGGAACAGGTATCTGAAACTGCGGAGAATACTGTTGAAACTATAAAAGAAGAGGCTTCTCAGGCAGCAGAGCCTGTCAGGGAAGCCGCTGATGATCTGGCGGATCAGACCAGGGAAGCTGTCAAGGAGGCTACCGACAAGATTTCCGATGTCAAAGAAGAAGTAGAAGAATTCTTTGATGATGACGATCCCACATTGTAAATGTCAGAATATCACAGCATATTAAAATAACCGGAGCCCGCAGCAAGCGGGCTCTTTTTTACACAATTTTTTACAGATATTCTGTCCATGCTTTCTTAAGGAGCTCTATTCCCTGTGCGATTTCTTCTGTGGAAAGCGCCCCATACCCAAGCAGAATGGTTCCGGACTTTTCTTTTTTCTGTCCTGCTGTCTCCACAAGAGTATCCGACAGACCATACAATTTAATTCCCATTCTCCTTGCAGCGTTTAAGAGTTCCTCTTCCGGTATTCCTTTTTTGCTGGTAAGCAGTACATGAAGTCCTGCATTTTCTCCCGATACGGCAAATCCCTTTTCAAACGTTTTTAACCGTTCCATTAAAAAATCATGCTTTTCTCTGTAGATCTTGCGCATTTTATTTAAATATCGTTCAAAATATCCGTCTTTGATAAATTCATTTAAAATACGCTGGTCGATTCTTGAGACGGTGGAGGCATAAAACCCGCAGTTTTCCTCATACTTTTTAAGAAGGGTCATGGGAAGCACCATATAGCCCACACGGATTGCCGGGGCTATGGATTTGGAAAAAGTACCTATATAGATCACCTTGCCCGAGCGGTCAGAAGCCTGCAGGGCAGGGATTGGTTTGCCCTTGTAGCGGAATTCACTGTCATAGTCGTCCTCAATAAGGAACCTGTCTTCCTCCTGCTCT
Source organism: Suilimivivens sp. (assembly GCA_051879815.1). GTDB lineage: Bacteria > Bacillota > Clostridia > Lachnospirales > Lachnospiraceae > Suilimivivens. The sequence continues at coordinate 9,745 of JBJEMT010000087.1, forward strand.
GCCCACTTTAGGAGTTCAAGCCGCCTTCCGATAGGCATGACAACTCCTGTGGGATACTGATGGGAAGGCATTACATAGGCCACTTTTGCTCCCGATCTTTGCAATTCTTTCACCCTGATACCGTTTTCGTCCATGGGAACAGTCTTTATCTCGTAGGCAAAAGACTGAAATACTCTGTAGGCACGCCTGTAAGTGGGATTTTCCATGGCGATAGGCACATGTCTTCCCAGAATCTTCTCAAGCAGCATCAAAAGATAATCATTTCCCGCTCCCACGATGATCTGCTCCGGTTCACAGCTCACTCCTCTTGCGGAATGAAGATATCTGCTGATGGTGGTACGAAGTTCCCTGTCACCTTTTGGATCTCCCAGAGCAAACATTTCACTGTTGGCATCCACCAGAATCTCTCTTGTAATTCTTTTCCAGGTAGCAAAGGGAAAATATTTCATGCTGATGGCATGCGGAGAAAAGTCAAAGTCAATCCTGCCATGATCTGCTTTCCCTTTCTTTACCTCATGATCCGCTTCCTCACAGTTTTGAAGGGGCATGGTCCTCTCCTGACTTTTCTCTTTTCCTGCATCCGACAGATCAAAAAGCTCATCCACGCCACATACAAAATAACCTTTGCAGGGCTTTGAAAGAATATAACCTTCCGCTAAAAGCTGACTGTAGGCACTGTCCACAGTACTGCGTGCCACCTGAAGATATTCTGCCAGAGAACGTGTTGAGGGAAGCTTCTCATTTCTTTGAAGCTTCCCTTCCCTGATTTCATTTCTGATATATTCATAAATTTGCTGATACATACACTTCGCCGCATCAGCTTTTAATTCAATTGCCAAATCAATCATCACTGACCAGCCTTCTTCTCCCTGATCTTTACAAGAAGTTCCTCTTTGATATCTCTTGCCCTGTCCTTAGTCCTGTGATTTGCAGAAGGAGATGCCAGAATATTGGATATGAGTTTTGATGCCACCTCATACTGTCCGAATTCCATGGCAAGTACTGCGATCAGATATTCCAGGGTGATTTCATCCATGCCGCATATGGGGTAACTTTCCGACTGTCTGGCAGTGATAAATCCTTCCAAAGCATTCTTTAAGAATTCCTTTTCCTGCTCCTTCACACTGCCAAGCTTCTTATCATAATCCGCGTCTTCCTCATCCAGTTCTTCTCCCATACTGCGCAAAAGCCATCCGGCTTTCAGACAGATATAGGCTTTTTCACTTGCTTTTCCATGCTTAACGATGGTATTGGCAAGGCACAACTTATACCTGTTTAAGGCTTCCTCATAGGTATAAACCGCTTTGTCCTCAGCCATGCTCTGAAAACCTGCCGAAATATTTTCCCGTATCGCTTTTATCTGGGAAGCAGTCAATCCGCCAAAAAAACGGGTAAGCGTTGCATAACCACAGTAAGGACAAAGAATCACATCATATTTCAAAGGCTCCATCTGCTCATAAATCGGTCTTAGATCCTTATCGGTTCCCATAGACCTTAATTTCCCGGCCCGTACTGTTTTTTCTTTAAAACTCTTATAACAGACAGGGCACTCATAAGACTTATTAAACAGAAAGCTCTCTTCCTGATACTTCATCTTCTCCGGCTTAGCTGACTCTTTTTCTTTTACTTCTTCCTTATTTTCCTCCGGCTGCTCATACAAATCTGCATTTTCCAGATTCTTAAGTCCAAGTTTGCCAAGTCCAGACAATAATCCGGCCATTTTTTTCCCCTCCTAAGCCTTAGGTAATACGTAGGAACTCTTCAACGAAACAATTCTGTTAAAGACAGGAGCTCCCTCCCTGGAATCCTTTGCATCTACACAGAAATATCCCTGTCTTACGAACTGGAAGCTGTCATAAGCTTTCGCATCTTTCAGCGCAGGCTCCAGAAAGCATTCCTTTAACACCGTCAAAGAGTTGGGGTTTAAATTGAGACTTCCGTCCTCATTGTAAACACCCTTTTCCTCATCAATAATATTCTCATACAATCTGACCTCAGCCTTAATGGCTTCCTTTGCAGGTACCCAGTGTATGGTTCCCTTCACTTTCCGTCCGGTAAAGCCGGTTCCGCATTTCGTCTCGGGATCATAAGTGCAGTGTACTTCAATTACCTTGCCGTTTTCATCCTTTACGCAGCCTGTGCAGGTGACGAAATAAGCATTCATCAAACGAACCTCATTGCCCGGGAACAGACGGAAATATTTCTTTGGAGGCTCCTCCATGAAATCTTCCCTGTCAATATAAAGTTCTCTTCCGAAAGGTACCTGTCTTGTACCCATCTCCTCATTTTCAAGGTTATTGGCTACGGTGAGCATCTCTGTCTGATCTTCCGGATAATTGTCGATTATCAGTTTCACCGGGTCAAGCACTGCCATCACTCTCGGACGTTTCAGTTTCAGATCCTCACGGATGCAGTATTCAAGCATGGCATAATCTACGGAAGAATTGCTCTTGGACACCCCGCAGAGTTCTACAAACATCTTAATGGATTCCGGTGTAAAACCTCTTCTTCTTAAAGCTGCAATGGAAACCAGTCTGGGATCATCCCAGCCGTCTACAATGCCATCCTCCACCAGCTTCTTGATATATCTTTTCCCGGTCACTACATTGGTAAGATACATCTTGGCAAATTCAATCTGTTTGGGAGGATGAGGATACTCCAGTTCCCTTACCACCCAGTCATACAGCGGTCTGTGGTCCTCAAATTCCAGGGTACAGATAGAATGGGTGATTCCCTCAATGGCATCCTCTATGGGATGGGCAAAATCATACATGGGATAAATACACCACTTATCTCCCGTGTTATGATGTGTCATATGGGCTACACGGTAGATAATAGGATCTCTCATATTGATATTGGGAGACGCCATATCGATCTTTGCACGAAGGGTTTTCTCCCCATCTGCAAATTCACCGTTTTTCATTTTTTCAAACAATTCCAGATTTTCTTCAATACTCCTGTCTCTGTTGGGATCATTCTTACCGGGTTCTGTCAGGGTACCTCTGTATTCTTTCATTTCCTCTGCGGTCAGATCGGACACATAAGCTTTGCCTTTCTTTATCAGCTTTACCGCACCTTCATACATCTGGTCAAAATAATTGGATGCAAAGAACAGTCTGTCTTCCCAGTCGGCTCCAAGCCACTGGATATCAGCCTTAATGGATTCCACGAACTCTGTCTTTTCCTTGGTAGGATTGGTATCGTCAAATCTCATGTTAAACTTGCCGCCATATTCTTTGGCAAGCCCGTAATTTAAAAGGATACTTTTTGCATGTCCGATATGCAGATACCCATTGGGCTCCGGTGGAAATCTTGTGTGTACTGTATCGTAAACACCCTCCGCAAGATCCTTATCTATAATCTGTTCAATAAAATTTCTGGACGCAGTCTCCTTTTCCCCGGCATCCCCCAGGGTTTCCTTTACATTCAGTTCTTTCTCGCTCATTGTGTCTGATGCCATGTCACCGCACTGCGGTTATGGCTTTACCTCCTGCAGCTTTTACGTCAATCTAAACATCATAATAACACAGTTCTCTATAATATTCCATCAGTTTTATATCATTTATATCAGTTTTTCTCTATTTTAATAAAGTACTCTTTCATACGTTCATTAAAATATGCTTCTGAGAATTGCTCCTTGCAGCACTCACTATACTTTTCTCTCATTATCAGACCTGCCGCTTTCTCCTTATGCCCACCACCCGAACCTGATGTTCCCGCAAGATAAGAAGCAAGTTCATCGGCTCTTACCTCCTTCACACAGCTTCTCACGGAAAACTTAATTCCTTCAGCTAATATAGTGTAAACGACGCAAACCTTCAGTTCATTCACCTGAATCATAAAGTCGCTGATAAGTCCAAGAATATTGGGATCACAAGGAGCAGTCTTCACAATAGCATAATGATACTGCTCATTATAAATGTGATGACTCAGCGCCATTCCGGCAATCTGCAGTTCTTTAAGGGAAAGATTTGAATTTCTGAATAAATTAATCAGATTTTTTTCATATACCAGAGAATCTCTCATTTCCATATCAATCGGATTGCAAATTTCAGATAACCGGTTTGTATCAGAATATAGTCCATAATATAATGCCGTTTCCAGATTCAGCTTTCCTTCAAAGGAATATCCCTCATCCTTCATCATTTTCCAGACAAGGGTGGAACAGCTTCCAAGGCCTGATTGAATTTCCGACAAAAAAATATTGTCAATTTCCACCAGATGATGATCAATAATTGCAATGTTTTCAGCTGACAGTTGTGTCACATTTCCGGCACCATACTGACAATCTACCGTAATAAGAAGTCCTTTTACGGGAATTTCTGTATCTCTCAGATAAATGACAGGTATGTCCAGTTTATCGACCATCAGAGTCAAATTAGTTTTCTGTATCTGATTTCTTCCTGCATACACAAGTCTGACATCTTTTCCCCTGTCCTTAAAATAGGTATATAACCCAAATCCTGATGCCAGTGCATCGGCATCAGGATTATCATGACATTGTATGGTGATCGGATTAAACTGTTCCAGCTGAGCTAATTTCATCTTCTTTTTCACCCTTTATTTTTTTATGAAGTTCTGGTGTATATTTTTTCTCAAATTCTTCCCTTTTCATAGGTTTATTAAAATAATATCCCTGTATCAGGCTTACATGCATTTTGGATACAATTTCAAACTGCCCCTTTGTTTCCACACCCTCTACACAAAGATTCACCCCGATTGCCTCTGCCAGTTCTGCTATCATTCTGATAAAAGACTTTGCATATACATCCTTTTCCAGATTTCTGATAAAGCTTTGGTCAACTTTAATAACATCTAAAGGCAATTCTCTGATATGATTCAAAGAAGAATATCCTGTACCAAAATCATCCAGGGCAATCCGAACCCCCAAAGACTTAATTCTTTCAAGAATACCTTTCATTTTTTCCATATCATTAATGGCAAGGCTTTCCGTCACTTCAAGTGTCAGATTGTGAGCATTGATTCCCGTATCCTTAATCGTCTTTTCCACAATTTCAACAATATCATTCTGAAGCAGCTGAACCACTGACAGATTTACATTTACCTTGTAATCGGGATAACCGTTATCATTCCAGTATTTACAACATTTACATGCCTCTCCCAACACATAATTTCCAATGGGATTGATCAGACCCAGATATTCGGCAAGAGGAATAAATTCCGCCGGGGAAATAAAGCCAAGCTCAGTACTGTTCCAACGGATCAGCGCCTCTGCGCCTGTACAAGGGAAATCATTCTTCTGGACATCTATAATGGGCTGAAAATAGACCTCGAATTCCTGGTATCCTTTTGCAGTCGCCTCCCGCATATTCTTTTCCATATCAAGACGCCTGCCGGATTTGGAACCGATTTCACTTGAGTATTTGGCAATACGGTTTTTACCGCCTTTTTTAGCTTCATACATGGCAATATCGGCTTTTTTAATCAGTTCATGTACTGCCTCACCGCCATCCGGAAAATCCACAATACCCATACTCATTGTACAATAATAATCCGAATCCTTTAAAAACCATGGTCTCGAAAATATTTCTTTAATGGAGCATACAATACTGTCCAGTTTATCATAATTACCCGGCGGCACAATAATAACAAATTCATCTCCGCCCATGCGGTAACTGGTATCCTCAATTCCCTTTATCCTCTGAAAGCTGTGTGCAATGGCCTTTAGCAGGACATCTCCATACTGATGTCCAAGTCCGTCATTGATATGCTTAAAATCATCCAGATCAAGATAGAGAAGAGCACCTTTTCCCGCTGTCCTGCGTGCCTCGTCTACATACCTTGCAAGATCTCTCTCACAGCACATACGATTATATAGACCTGTCAGGAAGTCTGTACTGGCCTGCTGCTCTATCTTTCTTTGATAAATCTTTTTTTCTGTCTCATCATACAGGGCATAAAGAAGAACAGGCTTTCCATCTACCCACTTAATCCTGGTATAATATAATTCATACCATCTTTCACTGCTTTCCAGAAAAATTTCACCGACGCCACTTTCCGATTTGATTTCCTGCTCCAGGATTCCGTTAATGCTTCCATCCTTAAGCTCTCTGCCAAAATTATGACGCATATTCCTATTGGCAAACAAACCTGTACCTGTAGCCAGATCTCTGACATAAACAGCACTGCCGACATTATCGAGAATAGTTTCAAGCGATGCATAAGAACTGGCCAGCGAATTTTTCTGAATTCTTTTGGTCAGGATACTCTGAAGAATTTTAACAGAATCACCCAGAAACTTAAGCTCCTCCATCTGCCAGCTTCTCTCTTTATTTTTCTCCTCAAAGCAGGCATACATGCCGATACTGCCACCGATTACAATAGGAAGTACTACAATAGACCTGATACCAAGATTATCCAACTCTTCCCGTTCTTCTGTTTTTAAACTGGAGCTGTCAGAAATAACCAGAGCCTTCTGCGTCTGTAAAAAGAATGCTCTTTTTACCTTCATATTTCCTTCATATCTCCATACCTCACCTTTGTTACACCAGTGAGCCACAATATCCATATAATCCGCATCTTTTAAAACACGACAGACAGATGCCGTACTGATATTCAGGAAATTACCTGCTGTCTCCAGCATTTTCAGCATAATTTTCTCTACGGAATCATCGTTTTCCAAAAGCTGGATGATTTCGGTAAGCGCCTCTGTTCTCTTTAAGGTTGCCTTCATTTTCTTTTCGGAATAACGGCTTCTCCTGCTTTCTGCTTCTGCGCCTCTGATTGCAACCTTATAACTAAAAAGTTCTGTGGAAATATCCCTGACGGCATCCACAACTTCATCAAAATCTTTCTCAGTAATAGTGCTTTTAAATCCAAGCAGGGGAGGATTGGGATATTCCCCTTCTCCTGAAACATCAGAAAGCACGCCACAGAGCAGCCAACTGATAATCGGCTTCCCATCTGTCTTGACAGTTACTACTGCCAGACGAAGATTAGGATATGCCGTCTCTTCAATTGCCTGATCCTCCAGCGTGCTTTCAGATACTCTAAACAACATATTTCTTAATTGATCTTTATCTATGGCTTTTAATACTCTTGCTTTTTCATCCGGATTACCGCCAAACTGTGTAAGAGGAGTACCCTCTGCATCAACACAACAGGCAAAAATGTTAGTCAGTTCACAAAAATAGCTCTGCCATGTCTCCAGTTTCTTTTCTTCAACCAGTCCCTGGAGCAGGTAGATTTCATCTGAACCATTGCTGTTTCTGCCTATGTTTCCTGTTGCTGACACCTGTTTTTCCTCTCTATTCCCTTATTCATCTACACTGTAGTTTGGAGCTTCCTTGGTAATATGAATGTCATGAGGATGACTTTCTTTTAAGGAAGCAGCTGAAATCTTAACAAATCTGCCGTTTTCTTTCAATTCTTCAATATTCTGGGTTCCGCAATAACCCATACCGGAGCGTAAACCTCCCATCAGTTGGAATACTGTATCTTCTACTGTTCCCTTATACGCCACACGTCCTTCTACACCTTCCGGCACCAGTTTCTTGGCGTTTTCCTGGAAATAACGGTCCTTACTGCCATTCTCCATAGCTGCAATAGAACCCATGCCGCGATATACCTTATACTTACGTCCCTGATAAAGTTCAAAAGTTCCGGGGCTTTCATCGCATCCTGCAAAAATACTTCCCATCATACAGACATTGCCACCGGCGGCGATTGCCTTTGTCATATCACCTGAATACTTGATACCGCCATCCGCAATGATCGGGATACCATATTCCTTCGCAACAGAATAGGCATCCATAATAGCCGAAATCTGAGGCACACCAATACCTGCCACAATACGTGTGGTACAGATAGAACCGGGACCAATACCTACCTTAACCGCATCTGCACCCGCTTCAATCAAAGCTCTTGTACCTTCACCTGTTGCCACATTACCGGCAATAACCTGAAGATCAGGAAATTTTTCTTTGATCATCTTTAAGCAATTCAGAACATTCTGTGAGTGACCATGGGCACTGTCCAGCACAATCACATCTACTTTGGCATCCACAAGCGCTGCCACTCTGTCAAGCACATTTGCCGTAATGCCTACACCTGCACCACACAGGAGTCTTCCCTGTGCATCCTTGGCTGCAAGGGGATATTTAATTGTCTTTTCAATATCCTTAATGGTGATCAATCCTACCAGATTATAATCATCATCCACAATAGGAAGCTTTTCCTTTCTTGCCTTTGCAAGAATCTTCTTGGCTTCTTCAAGAGTAATACCCTCTTTTGCTGTGATCAGACCTTCGCTGGTCATGGACTCTTTAATTTTTTTTGTAAAATCTGTTTCGAATTTGAGATCTCTGTTCGTAATGATACCTACAAGCTTCCGGCCTTCTGTAATAGGAACACCGGAAATTCTGAACTTGGCCATCAATGCATCTGCATCTGCCAGTGTATGATCCGGAGATAAGGAAAAAGGATCCGTTATGACACCATTCTCAGAACGCTTTACTTTATCTACTTCTTCTGCCTGTGCTTCAATGGACATATTCTTATGAATGATGCCGATACCACCCTGCCTTGCCATGGCAATTGCCATTCTGTGTTCTGTTACTGTGTCCATTCCGGCACTCATCATGGGAATGTTCAGTTTGATTTTCTTTGTTAACCATGTTGTCAAATCCACCTGATTGGGAATCACATTAGAGTAGGACGGCACCAAAAGCACGTCATCAAAGGTAATTCCTTCGCCAATTATCTGACCCATCTTCTCTCCTCCTGTATTTTTATATAAATATTAATTAATGCCTAATCTTTAAACACCTTGCGGGGTGCCGCAAACTGCATAGCCTTGATCATTTCCGCATTAGGTTCAAAAATGACCTTCTGTTGTCCGTTATAGAAAAATACATAACGCTTATCAGGCTGATCCTCTATTCCGGAGCTGTAATCCACTGTCTTATCATTTCTGTTTCTGAAATTATCCAAATGCCAGGACTTAATAGGCGCCACAATCTCCATTTTATCCAATTCAAAAGTGGCAACTCTTTTTCTCCTGCTCTTGGCCATAACCTTATCCACGGTAAGTTCTTTATCAACATAGAGATACTCGTATTCAAGGTCTGCATTCAAGTAAATAAAATATGCTGCCACACAAAAGATGATTCCGATCAGCAGCGCAGGCAGAAATAAAAATCCCACCACAATAAAGCACACTGCCAGCATAATCGATAATATTTTCAAAAAAGCCATATATAATGGAGTTTTCTTTTTGACAAGCCATTCCACATATGTTTCGTTCATATTTATACCATGCCTTTCTATCCACAAGGATTTAAATATACAATAATATAATGATATTATATTTTTTCTAAACTTTCAAGAGATATGGTCATACAGTTTTACCATTTAGATTATTTTATAAAAATTTCATTTAATTTTTATAGACATTCTATTTTGTTTCATTGACAGTTATTTTCAATGTGAGTATGATGAAATAAGTGAATATCTG
>JBJEMT010000088.1:0-18950 GCA_051879815.1 Suilimivivens sp.
AATCGAACCTGCATTAAAGGCGTCGGAGGCCTTCGTTCTATCCATTAGACTACGGGTGCAATTATTACAAATTTGTTACATCACCTTGAATATCATATCATATGATAATAAGAATGTCTAGTCTGCCTCTTATGAAAAAATTGTGAAGTCTTTATAAAATCTAACAAAAACGTTCTATTTTATCAGAATTTTTTTCATAAAAATAAACGGAATCTGCCAGTACTTCACATTCATCCACCTGGGTTCTGTTAATTTCCGTCACCATATCAAGGAGATTCTCTCCTGAAGTATCCGGTGTTGCCGGAAGTAGAATTACTTCATGGATCGAGCTTGGAAGAATATACAGATCACACTCTTTCTCTTTTGCAAATTTCTTGAGAATTCCCGGATAAAACATACATGACGCTCCATGGAGTTTTTGCTTATTGCTAAGAACATACATGGGAATTCTGTCTGCGTCATTTTTCAGCTCCTCCCGGAATTTCATCAAAAGCCTGTCAATCCACTCATCTCCTGTAATTTCCAGTGAAATCTCCTTTTCTCCTTTGATTTCCCCATGATCCTTTTTCATACTGCCATCCAGCATTCCAAGCATAACATCCTCAATATTTTCAATCTGTGCAGGGAACATGGCCGGTGTATTGCCCATAGCATCTCTGTATAATTCTTCCAACTCAATTCCCCAATTCTTTAAATGGGAATTTTGAATCAATATAGAAGCTTTTCCATAAAAAGGCGGCTCCTGTACCGCATAATAGAATATGATGGCAAGATTAAAAAACACCTTGTGCGGCACTTCTTTTAACATCTCCCAGTTTTTTTCATAATTTACTACCCTGAAAGCAATCTGTTTCTTTGCCTTATCATAAACAGTAAAATTGGATAAGTCCACTGATTCCGCAAATTTGTTTTTGTGAAATATCCTGTAAAGAGCTTCTACAATCTCTTCCAGACTGACTCCTTTCTGATAATTTTCATAGAAATCATCAATATAGATGGTAGGGGAAGTATTGCAATTCTTCTCCTCTACAATAATTCCGGTCAATTCAATTCCGTTATTCTTTTTGACTGTGTTGGAAAAAACATGATACTCCTTTCCCATTTTTTCCTGTAAGCCTTTCCTTACAGCTGCCGTAAACTGCGTAAAGTTTAAAGATGTGTTCATAAAAAATACCTCTCTTTCAGATTTGAATTTAAAGATTACATAAGACATGGGCAAAATACCCGCCAAATGCGACACGCCCTGCAAATCGGCGTTTGGACAAAAAAAAGACAATGAAACATGTTTCATTGTCTTTCAGGCTTATAAATGGGATATAGCAAAAAATTAAACACGAGATAAGTATTCACCTGTTCTGGTATCAATCTTGATCTTGTCACCTAATTCAACGAATAAAGGTACACTTACAGTAGCTCCCGTTTCTACGGTAGCAGGCTTGGTAGCACCTGTTGCCGTATCACCCTTGAAACCGGGTTCTGTTTCTGTAATTTCAAGTTCTACAAACAGCGGAGGTTCGATTGCAAATACGCTTCCGTTGTGAGAACATACCTTAACCATTTCATTTTCCTTAACGAACTTCAATGCATCACCAACAGTTTCTGTATCTAATGCAATCTGTTCATATGTTTCTACATCCATAAAGTTATACAGATCTCCGTCTGAATACAGATACTGCATATCTTTTCTATCAATTCGTGCCTGTGGACATTTTTCAGTAGGTCTGAAAGTTTTTTCCACTACGCCGCCGCTCTTGATGTTTTTCAACTTGGTTCTGACAAATGCTGCTCCCTTACCGGGCTTAACATGCTGGAACTCAACAATCTGGTAAACGTTATTATCTAATTCAATAGTAATACCATTTCTGAAATCACCTGCAGAAATCATAAAATATTCCTCCTAAAATTTTCACGTTATAATTCTTTATCAGTTTAATATAAATAGTGATAATTTTCAACTATTTTCTGTTTCTAATTACAAAAAATTTTCAAGCAGATAATCTATTGCTTCCAGATAGCCGTTTAAGCCATGTCCATAAATCTGTTTATTGCAGGCAGGTGCTGTTACGGAGATCTTGCGGAATTCCTCCCGCTTTGTAATATCGGAAATATGAATTTCTACCTTGGGGATGGTAATGCTGGCAAGGGCATCATGAATTGCGTAGCTGTAATGAGTATAGGCTCCCGGATTAATAACAATTCCCTCCGTTCCGTCAAAATAGGCATCCTGTATCCTGTCGATAATGGCTCCCTCATGATTACTCTGGAACACTTCAATATTGCAGCCCGTCTCTTTTCCTTTTTCTGCGATCATATTCAGAAGATAATCATAATCCTGTGTTCCGTAGATGTTTTTTTCGCGAATTCCCAGAAAATTCAGATTGGGACCGTTGATAATCAGTATTTTCATTTGCCACTTTTCTCCTTTTGCACAATTTCTTCTATAATCTCGTCAAAGCTTTTCTCCGAAACTTCGATAACGATATCCGCGCATTTTTCATAGAGCGCCTCTCTCTTTGAAAGCAGCTCCTCTATCTTGGCCTTTGGATCTTCACCCTGTAACAGCGGTCTTGTCGTATCGCCTTTCAGCCTTTCATATACTACCTTTGGCGTCACCTTCAGATAATATACTCTCCCAAGCTCCTTTAATAAGGTATGATTCTCTTCCTTTACCGGCAGTCCGCCGCCGGTGGAAATGATCTGATGGTCCTGGGTTGCGATCAATGCTTTTATGCAGTCTGTTTCCATCTGTCTGAAAGCCGGTTCTCCATATTTTGCAAAGATTTCGGATATTACCATACCCTGTTTTTTTTCTATCCATTTGTCTGTATCGATCATGGTCCGTTTTAACGCATAGGAAAGCCTGATCCCTATACTTGTCTTTCCGCATCCCATAAATCCAATCAGAATGATATTATCTTTCATCCGTATTTCTCTCTATCCTTTACACCTTTACTCTTTCACGAAGCAGTTCATATACTTCATCTGCTGTTTTTTCAGATACTTCCACCTGATTCCATAATTCATAGGCGGTGATTCCCTGATAAAGCAGCATTTTAAGTCCGTTATAAGCCTGTCCGCCCGCTTCTTTCACAAGCTTCATAAATCTGGTTTCAGCAGGCTTATAGATCAGGTCATAAGCAGTATGAATATTCTTATAAAATTCCTTATCTTCTATTACCACATCATCTGTATTGGGATAAAGTCCTACGCTGGTTCCCTGAATGGCAAGAAGCTTCTGGCCAGGCAGTTTATCATAGTCCGCCATAGCCATCGGTCTGATACAGTTTCTGTCAAAAGCTCTGTTCACCTCATCTGCCAGCATTTCTGCCTTGTCTACGGAACGGTTCAAAAGATAAATCTGCTCTGCGCCCTCTTTGGCGCAAAGAAATGCAGCCGCTCTTGCCGCACCGCCTGCTCCAAGCAGAATGATTTTTTCTCCCGCAAGGCTGATCCCTTCACTGCACATAGCCCGATATAACCCAAGAATATCTGTATTATATCCCTTGTACCCATTCTCCACACGTACCAGAGTATTTACCGCACCTATTTTATCTGCCAGATCGTCAATACTCTGAAGGTATTTCATAACATCACTTTTATAGGGAACTGTCACATTCAGTCCTAAAATGTTAAGTCCGTAAGCTCCTTTTATGGCATTCTCAAGATTTTCTTTTTCCACATGAAAAGGGACATAAACAAGATTATGTAAAAGCTTTCCGGCTAAAGTGTTATGAATTGCCGGTGACAGTGTATGCTCCACGGGATTGCCGATCAAACCGCAAAGTCTGGTATGTCCGTTGATTTCCATAATTGTGATCCTTTCTATTCCAAAAATATTTTTCTGTTTCTGTTACAATCTCTTTTATAAAAAACAAGGACTATTTTTTCCAGATATCTTTTTAATATGATCTGGATCTCTTCCTTTTTATCGATTGGCTGCGTCAATATGGAAAAAATACCTGCATTGCGCGCGCCCCACACATCAGTAAACAACTGATCTCCCACAAATAGTGTAGTATCCTTGTCTGTACCAAGCCGCCTCATTGCTTCCTCGTAACCCTTTTTCCCCGGCTTTCCCGCTTTAAAAATATAAGAAACATGCACTGCGTCATTAAACATCTTCACACGAGGCTCCTTATTATTGGAAAGAAGCATAATTCCAAAACCGAGCTGCTTTAAATGCTCTATCAGCGCAATACTTCTCTCATCGGCAGGAGCGCCGTGCTCTACCAAGGTATTGTCAATATCAAAAATAATGCCCCTGTAACCGGCATTATAATAACTCTCATAATCGATTTCATAAGCCGACCGCATATACCGGTCCGGATAAAAACACTGTAACATAAAAAATACTCCTTTAACTGTTACAGTATAACAAAACACCCTGCAGTTATGCAAGGTGTTTTCCTCAGTTGCCTGTTCCTGTTACGATATTACATCTATTATGATTTTTGGAATACCAGTCCATCCTCTGTATTCATAAATGAAGCAGCTGTTCCCACAAAATACTGATATTCCTGCAAAATAGAATCCTTTTGCATATCTGAAACAGCTTTCTGCACATCCAGATTCATAAGTCCGCTTTCACTGCCAAGATAATCAAAACTTTCTTCTTTATTAAAAGTAAGAGAAATATTCTCAAGATCTGCAATTTTGCTTCTGTTATCTTCCTGAACACCTGTATCAGGTGAAGTCAAATTCACTTCTGCTGCAGACTGATCAACATCTGCCTGCTGCGCATCCTGCTTCCTTATCTCTTCCGGAGTGACAGTAGGGATATCAGATGCTTTATAATAAGGCTGTATTCTTCCAAAACCTGACAATATATCAATTCCCATATCTTTCACTCCTTTCCCGGTAAACTTTTACATCTTATATATCGGTTTCCATTTTACCATTATTAATATTTATCATAAAAATTTTTGCTATGGGAAGGAATTTCCAAATTATATACAATATTTACAAAAATACAGGATTTTTACAGATGTTTTACAACCCGGTTATATCTTGCAACAAAAAAGAACTTAATAAAGGTGGACAACAACATAAGAAGAACATCCCATAAAAGAAAACCATAAATGCTCTGCACTGCATTATCATACCAAGCTGCTCCGGTCCAGATTTTACCGCCAAAGTACACAAACAGAAGAAGTATGACTGCAATAAACAGGAAGAAAAGACGGAAGCTGTTAGCAATTTCCATAGGTCTTCTTGCTTTCGCAACTTTTTCTCTCTGCTCCTTTGTCAGTTCACTCTCTGTCTGTCTGGTTTCTTTACTTCCCATTCCGGTTCCTACTGCCATATCTTAGTCCTTGCTTTCCTTATCTTTATTTCAATACCTTCTTAAGTTCATCCATAAAGGTATTAATGTCCTTAAATTCCCTGTAAACAGAAGCAAATCTTACATAAGCAACTGCTTCCAAATTCTTGAGCTTATCCATGACCAGTTCACCGATCACGCGGCTTGGAATTTCCTTTTCTTCCATATTAAAGATTTCTGTTTCCACCTCATCTATCAGCTGATTGATCTGGTTCACACTGATAGGTCTCTTGTGACAGGCGCGAAGTACACCCGCTTCTATCTTAGAACGGTCGTAAGGCTCTCTGTTATCATCCTTCTTGATAATAATAAGCGGAATAGTCTCCACCTTCTCATAAGTTGTAAATCTCTTATCACATTCGTCACAGACTCTTCTTCGTCTTATGGAGTTATTATCTTCGGCCGGTCTGGAATCAATTACCCTTGTATTCTCATGACCACAATATGGACATTTCATATATTTTCCCCCTGATATTGTATCATTAGTAATATCATTATACATAATATTGATAACAATATCATTATATTTTTCTCTGCAAATTATGTCAACCGTTTTGTGGTAACCGAAAGCACCAAAACCGGATATTTCCCTGTATCAGCAGCAGATATCCACAATAATGATATCCGGACCTATCTGTTTAATATCCTTATAGGGGATACAATAATCAGGATCCGTATTAAAAAAATTGCAGAATTTATTACCGCTTGGTACAATGACCTTGCAGATCTGACCACTGCATTCATCAAACTCAAGGTCACAGATTCTTCCAAGCTTTTTACAATCCCGCAGATTGATCACGTCCTTACATTTCAAATCCGAAAAACGCATTTTCTTCCCCTTTCTTTTTCTCATATTTTTTCTTTATAAGATATTATATGTTGCTTTCCTGCTTCTGCTGCTACTGTATTTTTTGAAATCCTTCCCTGCCATGAATATTTTCTGCCTGTTTTGAGAATGATTTTAGTATTGAAAAAACAGGAGGCAAGAAGAACATGGCACAGGGAAAAGTTGAAATCTGCGGTGTTAACACAGCAAAGCTTCCACTGTTAAAGGCTGCAGAAAAAGAAGCGTTATTTTCACGCATTGAAGAGGGGGACTTGGCTGCCAGAGAAAAATACATTGAAGGGAATTTAAGGCTTGTCTTAAGTGTGATCAAACGTTTTTCCTCCAGCAACGAAAATGTAGACGACCTGTTTCAGATCGGCTGCATCGGACTCATCAAAGCCATCGATAACTTTGATTCTTCTCTGAATGTAAAATTCAGTACCTATGCAGTTCCCATGATCATTGGAGAAATCAGACGTTTTTTGCGAGATAACAATTCCATCAGGGTCAGCCGCTCCTTAAAAGACACAGCTTACAAAGCAATTTATGCAAAAGAATATCTTGTAAAGAAGAATATGAAAGAACCTACTATTAATGAAATTTCAGAAGAAATCGGCATTTCCAAGGAAGATATCGTCTATGCCCTGGATGCCATCCAGAATCCCATGAGTCTGTATGAACCTGTTTTTACTGACGGCGGGGATACCCTTTATGTCATGGATCAGATCAGTGACAAAAAAAACAAAGAAGAAAACTGGGTAGAGCATCTCTCCCTGACAGAAGCCATGAAGCGTCTGAATGACAGGGAAAATGAGATCATCAGCCTCAGATTTTTTGAAGGCAAAACCCAGATGGAGGTTGCCGATATCATCGGTATTTCCCAGGCACAGGTCAGCCGTCTTGAAAAGAATGCCCTGAAGACCATGAAAAATTATCTGACAGCTTAGGAAAAAGAAAAAGCTGCCAAACTTATCAGGCAAAAAAACACCCGGGCAGGCTCTCCTACCCGAGTGTTGCTGTTATCTCCGCCATAAGTCTTCCGGCTATTCTGACCAGCCCGATATCTGTAGTTCCGAACTTGGGAGAACGGTTAAAGAAATCAAAAGAAACTACTGCCACCGGTACTCCTTCCCTGTCCACAGATACGCACTGGATAAACTTTTCGGTTTCCTGCCTTTTATAGCGCTCATATGCTGCAGGCACTTTATTCTCCAAAACCCATATCCTGTTTTCTTCGTAGAAATGCTGTTCATCAAAAAAATCAAGATAGGTTTTTTCAAAAATAAAGTCCAGATTTTCAACAGGATTTACATAATCCCCCACAGACAGGATACGGTGCATATCCTTCCCCACATATAAGGCAATACCATCCATATTAAAACACCTTTGCATCTTCTCCATGGCAGAAAGCAGTGCTTCTCTCCCCTTCTGATAAAGACTTAGAACGATTTCGGAAACGATTGTGTTTTTCTTTTCATCGCTGATCACTGTCCTAAAACCGATATTTTCAAAGGCCTCTTCTTTCTTTACCAGCCCATGCTTCTTTTCATCATAAATAATATACCGGTTCTTTCCTTTTGCCTTGGCAATGTAGACGCATTTATCTGCTTTTTTGAACAGTTCTTCATAGGTGGTTCCATCCTCGGGGTACTTGGAAATTCCAAAGGATAAAGTGGCAGAAAGCCCTTCTTTATCCACGAATGTCCATTCCACATGTTTGGCAATTGTGGATAGGATTCTTCTGAGCGTCGCTTCCGAATTGATTCTTTCAAATACGATCATAAACTCATCGCCGCCGAATCTTCCGGCAACACCGCGTGCTTTTACCACGCTTCTGATGATCTCTGCCACCTTGGAAATCACTTCATCGCCGAACATATGACCAAATCCGTCATTAATCTTTTTAAAATCATCAATATCCACAATGGCAAGATACAATCCTGCCGTTTGATTCTGGATCTTCTCTAAGGCATATTCATGGATTGCCCGCTTATTTAAAAGTCCTGTTCCCAAATCAAAAGCATTTTCAGATAAATAATAGCTCTTTTTGGGCACTGCCTCACTGATAGTCGAAACGATTCCAACTACCTTATCACGAATATCCTCCTTATAAATCGTACTCATTTTAAATTCATATCGTATATCTACGGCATTCTCCTGCAGAACAACCGCATCAATGTCAGTTTTAAAATAATCTCTGCCTTTCTTTAATGACTCATACAAAATCCTGAATTCCGCCTTCTGGCCGGCAGACAGATTTTCATCACAGTTTACTCTCCTGTCAGTTGCTTCCAGCGTATCATAATAAATGCGGTAACTATGACGGTTCCGGTACTCATATATCTGAAATACATCTGTTCCGAATTCATATTCAAAGAACATAAAAGGAAACAGTGTCATAAATTCCCTGTATTTTTCTATCTGATCAGAGTATTCCACAAATTTATCCCTGATTGCCATGATATCGCAAAGTTCCATATCAAAAGACCGGAAGCCGTCAAATATTTTACCGTTATACTTCAGTACCATATACAAATATTTGTATTCTCCCGTAATACATTTCATTCTCAGAATCAGACGCTGTGGCTGCTGATCCAGCCTTTGGACCGCTTCCATAAAACATGCCACATCCTCAGGATGCAAAAGTTCCGGTACAGAATAAAAACTGCTGTTTCCCAAAAAGTAATAGAGGTATTCGTCACCATTAACAATATAATACCCGTTTTTAATGGATCCTCTCGCATAATATATTTTAATTTCACTGTCTTCGTTTTTATAATCGGTAATATTTAAACTGTTCATCATCTGTTTCTCTGCTTTTTGGTTTCCAATGTATAAGCTACTATGTTATCATCATACCGCACACAAATAATTTTCGCAAGTATCCTGTTTAAAATCCTGGTCAGGGACAGCTATCAATAGCTGTCCCTGACCAGTTCCTTTTTCAGGCGTTTCATAATTTTCTTTTCCAGTCTTGATATGTAGGACTGGGAGATTCCAAGGAGCTGGGCCACTTCCTTCTGAGTCATCTCTTTTCCTGACTGTGTTCCGAGACCAAACCGCAGATTAATGATGGTTTTTTCTCTGTCAGAAAGCTTATCAATGGCTTTCAGCAACAGCTTTCGTTCCACTTCATTTTCAATCCCCTTATAGATCACATCTTCTTCCGTTCCAAGGATATCCGACAGCAGCAATTCATTTCCGTCCCAGTCCACATTAAGAGGCTCATCAATGGAAACCTCCAGTTTCGTCTTATTATTTCTTCTCAGGTACATAAGGATCTCGTTTTCGATGCATCGTGAGGCATAGGTGGCAAGTTTGATATTTTTTTCGGGATTAAAGGTATTAATGGATTTTATTAACCCTATGGTTCCAATAGAGATCAGATCCTCTACCCCCACTCCGGTATTATCAAATTTCTTGGCAATATAAACTACCAGCCGCAAATTATGCTCAATCAGAATCGATTTGGCCTCATCCTCATATTCCGTGCCAAGATCACTGATCACTGCATTTTCTTTTTCCACCTCAAGGGGCGGCGGCAGCACCTCTGCTCCTCCTATGTAATGCACATCGCCCTGTCTTGTCAATAAAAATCCGGGTTCTTTCCGATACATTTTAAACTGTATTTTCCCCGGTATCGCTACTTTAAAAACCATTTTATTCCCCTTTCATCTAAAACCACTGCGGTGGCAAAATTATCTGATAATCCCCCTTTGCGGATATGTTCCCCTTAAACACTGCAATAATCACATTTTCCAGATTCCGGAAACCTGTTTTCTCTTCAATCCGTATCTGATCTACCTGATAGCCTTCTAAAATGCCGTTTTCTTTTCCGATACTGTGAAAGGGTATGATCTTATATTTTTCCGCTCTTTTGCATTTCTGCATTCCTTCCCATACCTTTTCCTCCAAAACGGCTACTTCTTTCCCGCTAACAGGGTCCTTTAAACCATTTCCTGTATCAATCAGCCCGTACACCGTTATTTCTCCCTGATCTCCCGGAAGTATGATCTTACAGAAATGATTTTTTTTCTCTTTTCCGTACTTTTCAATGCCAGCCTTACATATCAGAAATCCCAGACAGCCTGTCAGGATCAATACACCGAAAGAATCATTTCTTTCCGACAAAAAAGGAATCTTCTTCCTGAGAAACAGTATGAATCCTCCTATAAAAAAGGAATAGCAGAAGAGATATCCCATACCGTAAAAAAATTCCTTAAGTCTCTTAAGGTTACATCCGATTTTCAGCATCAGCGCCGCCACCGGGAGCATTCCGAACATTACCTTTATCGAATAGCTTCCCGGCAGACACAGTATCAGACAGTAACCTGCTGCTCCAATCAGGCTTCCGACCAGGGTTTTGAAAAAAGTGGTAGTTGTTTTTAAAGTCTTTGCCGTCAGTGAAAGCAGCAATAAATCCATAATAAAATTATTTAAGAATATGCTGTCTATGTATATGATCCTTTGCAAGTGTCACCTCCTTTTCTTTCGTACTACCTCATTATAATCACTATGAGGTTCAGATTTTGTCAAAAGGGGTGGGAAAAATCTGTTAATCATCGCAAAAAAAGACAAGTAGATTCTCCTCACCGGAAAAACCTCTTGTCCTCTTTTTTCATAACCATTATTAACTGACTTCTTTACCTGCTGTAAAATACCTTAGCAGCCTTAATAAGATATGATATGTCCCTGGTTCCGGCTGTTTCCACAGCGGAATGCATGGCAAGCTGGGGCAGTCCGATATCCACACAGGGAACAGACACCTGTCCTGCCGAGATATTCCCCAAAGTAGAGCCTCCTGCAATATCAGAACGATTACAATAGCTTTGAAAAGGGACCTCCGCATCCTTACAGATGCTTTTCATGACAGCTTCCGACCAGGCATCCGTGGTATATTTCTGCCCTCCATGGTACTTGATCACAATTCCCTGATTTAAGCAGGGTCTGTTGAGGGGATCAGCCTTTTCCGGATGATTGGGATGCAGGGCATGGGCATTGTCTGCAGAAATCATAAAACTGTCAGCCAGAAGCTGCAGATATTCACTGTCTGCTTTGAAAAGAGCTTCTCCTGTTCTCTTAAGAGTATCCGAAAGGAACGTGGATGCGGCACCCTGTTTAGTGAGACTTCCGACCTCCTCATTATCAAACACCGCACAGACATTCACATATTCTACAGGCTCTGCTTTCAGAAATCCTTTTAAGGAAGCATAAACACATTCCAGATCATCCAGCCTTGGAGAAACCACAAGCTCCTTTCCCGGGCCAGCAAGCTTTCCCTGCTCTCTCACGTATAAAAATAAATCTCTTCCTAAAATCTGTTCTTCCCTGATACCGGCATATTCAGCCACTTTTTTCATAAAAAGGCTGCCTTCCCCACTCTTCTCCTTACGCTCCGTATGTCCTGCAAAAAATAACGGCTGCAGATCTATCTGCGGATTATAGGAAAGATTCTTATTCATCTCACGATTCATGTGAATTGCCACATTAGGAATAATAAGCAGGTCTTCATCAATATTGATATTTTTGCTGACAAGCTGCTTTCCCTCGAGATATACAATCCTTCCTGCCACGGAAAGACAGCGGTCCAGCCAGGTGGCATGAATCATACCTCCATAAGGTTCCACATCCAGTTTCTTATAACTGTCTTCCACTGTTATTTCCGCTTCTGCCTTTACCTTAAACGTAGGCGAATCACTATGAGATGCCATGATATGAAATCCTTTTACTTCTTTTTCCGGTACCTTGAATGCAATGACAGAAGAACCATTTCTTTTTACATAATAATTTTTTCCAGGCTCCAGCTCCCACTTTTCCTTTTCTTGCAATTCTGTAAACTTTTTCTTTCTTAACATTTCTTCTGCATTCTCTACTGCATGAAAGCAGGATACACTTTTCCCTATAAAATCAAGACATTCCTTTGCTCTCTTAATCTCTTCCTGATCCAGTCTGTTGTCTGTATTCATTCTTTTCCCAGTTTCCTTTCCTTCTTTAACACAGTTTCCCTGTGATGAAATAAAGGCTGTATACCATCTGATATACAGCCTCTGTATGTTTCTCTTTTATTATACTATTTCTTCTGCAGAAAATCCGGAATATTGAGTGGCTTATTTACCACATTGCTTCTGATATCACCCGGATTGGTAATACCGGAAACCGGCTTTTTAACCGCCGGGGTTCCCTGACCAGCCGCATTGCCTGCACTTTCCGTTGCAGCTCCGTATCCCATATTCTTCAGAGAAATATTCGGTGTCACGGGCTTCACGTATTTGTTGGAGAAGGAACCGATATTTGACATCGTTCTGTTATTGGGAAGTGTGGCATCCTCAAGTCCTGTAGCGATAACGGTTACTGTACAGCTGTCTGTCTTGGTTTCGTCATACATGGCACCAAAGATAATGTTGACATCATCTCCTGCCAGTTCCTGAACATAGCTTGCAGCATCAGATGCATCAGCCAGCGTGATATCTCCGGATACATTAATGATAACATGAGTCGCACCGGAAATAGTTGTTTCCAGCAAGGGACTTTCCACAGCCATCTTAACAGCTTCGCTTGCCTTATCATCACCTTTGCCATAACCGATACCGATATGGGCAATACCCTTGTCCTTCATGACGGTCTGGACATCCGCAAAGTCAAGGTTGATCACTGCAGGAACATTGATCAGATCCGTAATACCCTGAACTGCCTGCTGAAGAACCTCATCTGCCTTCTTAAGGGCATCCGGCATGGTGGTACGCCTGTCCACAATTTCAAGCAGCTTATCATTGGGAATAACAATCAACGTATCCACATTGTCCTTAATTCTCTCAATACCGCTAATGGCATTTATCATACGTGCCTTAGCTTCAAAACGGAAGGGCTTGGTTACAACACCAACCGTCAGAATTCCCATATCCTTAGCCAGCTTTGCAACTACAGGGGCTGCACCGGTACCGGTTCCGCCGCCCATACCGCATGTTACGAATACCATATCGGCACCCTTTAACGCCTCGGAAATCTCTTCACTGCTTTCCTCTGCCGCCTTTTCACCAATCTCAGGCTTTGCGCCTGCTCCAAGTCCCTTAGTCAGCTTCTCACCAATCTGTAAAAGCTTGGGAGCCTTACATAACTGAAGAGCCTGCTTATCGGTGTTAATTCCGATAAACTCAACTCCTGTAATATCTTCATCTACCATTCTATTAACAGCATTATTGCCTGCACCGCCAACACCTACTACTATAATCCTGGCTGCAGCCTCAGCATCGTTTGTTTTAATCTCAAGCAAGGTACTTCCTCCTTCATCATTCCCAATAACTCATATAGATTATCATATAATTTTTCTCCCGATTAATCAACCATTAATTTAAGTTTTTTCAAACTTTTTTAGGGTTTATAAATTTATTTAATCCGGTTCAAAAGTTATGGTTTTTGATTCTTCCGTATAATTTTCCATTCGAAGTGTCCCACTTTTCCCTTCGAGTTCCGGAAGTATGTACTGGAGCTGCATTACCTTTTCTTCCAGATTTTCTCCCGTTCCAAATGCTGCCTTGACCTCTTCAAAATAGAGCGTTAAGGTTCCGTCCATACCAAAATATATCCTGTCTACGGAAAGATCATATTTATTTACCAGCTTTGTAATGCTCAGTATTTCACTGAAAATCTCCTCATCCTCCACCGGAAGAACCTGATACAGCACCACATGGTCAAAGAGCAATCCTGTCACCATCGGGATTCCCTTTGTTTTTTCCGTAGAGCTTTCCACCACAATGCCATCCTTATCAAAATACATATATCTGTCCAGATATTCCACATAACCGGCAAGGGCCTTTTCATATACCTCAATTTTCACAGTGTGAGGATCCAGTACGGAAACATCCATCTTTTCTATAAAAGGAATATCCTCGATACTCTTGTCCTTATATTTAAGGGAAAGAAACAGAGAGTTTCGTCCATATCTTCCCTCCATAACCATTCCCATAATTTCTTCATTGGTATAGTGTACATTTCCTTCCACATAAACAGTCGTGACCGTATAATTGGTAGTAATATAATAATAGCCGGAAAAAAGGGCAGTGAAAACCGCAAGCACGATTGCTGCTGTGAGAATGACCTTTTTTACAGGTATCTCTCTCTTTGGCTTTTCTTTCTTTTCCACCACCCTGACCGGCCTGATATTCGTTTTTTTAACCTGTTTCTTTTTCTTAATCTTTTTTTCCGCCATTTTTGCTTACTCAGTTACAATATTAACACCCAGGTTCTGATAATCCCTGCAGATATCCTCGTATCCCCGTTCTATAAAATGTCTGTTTCTTATAATAGTCTCGCCTTCAGCCATACATCCTGCAATCACAAGCCCCGCTCCGCCCCGAAGTTCTCTTGAGAGGACTTCACAACCGGTAAGCTTCGTGGCTCCTGTAATCACAGCTCTTTGTCCGTCAATCAGTATCTTTGCCCCCATTTTATTCAGTTCCGCCGCTATGCGGAAACGATCTTCAAAAATAGTTTCTTCTATCATACTGACACCGGGTGCTACGGAAAGCACTGCCATAAGAGGTGACTGTAAATCTGTTGGGAAACCGGGATAAACATCCGTTTTTATATGGGAGACAGGCTTTTTGGCAGGTGACGCGATCACACTTAAACCCTCCTTGGAAGCAGTGATCTCTGCTCCCAGTTCCACGGCAATTTTCAATACACTTCTCATCTGGGACACAGGTGCATCCCGGAGAAAAATATGTCCTCCCAGGCCAAGAACACTGAGCAGATAGGTGCCTGCCACGATCCTGTCAGCGGGAATAACAAACTGCACACCATGAAGCTGATTGCCGCCCTGAATAATGATCACGTTTTCCCCCGCTCCCTCAATAACCGCTCCCGCCTTTTGGAGAAAGCTGCATAAGGTAACAATTTCAGGCTCTCTTGCTGCATTTTGAAGAACAGTGACTCCTTTTGCCTTTACCGCTGCAAGGATCACATTTTCTGTGGCACCCACACTGGGAAAAGGCAGCGTGATCACACTTCCGCAAAGTTCCTTCGCCCTGGCTGTAAAAGTCCCCTCTTCCTCCTGAATGGACACACCCATCTTTCGAAGAGCATTCAGGTGAATGTCAATGGGTCTTTTTCCTATCACACATCCTCCCGGATACTCCATGGTAACCTCATGCAGTCTGCCCAGCATAGCTCCAAGCAGCATCAGAGAGGAACGCATTCCTGTAACCGATTCTCCTGCCATTTTATCTTTCAAAACATGCCTCGCATCAATCATAAGGGTTCTGTCAGCCCTGCTCACCTTACACCCAATCTGGACCAGAAGCTTTTGCATGTGAAGTGCATCCGAAATTCTGGGGCAATTCTCAATGATACTGATATCGTCTATTAAAAGTGCGGCAGCCATTACCGGCAGCGCCGCATTTTTGGAGCCCTGTATCTTCGTCTCCCCAAAAAGAGCATTTCCTCCTCTTATACGAATAGCATCCAATTTTCCACCTTCTACTTTCCGGCTTAAAAATAAGACCTATCTTAATATATGAGAAGAATTCAAAAATGCATCTTGTACTACTCAGGCTATCGTTTATAAATCTTTCAGCCGGATTCCTTTACCAACGCTTAAGACAATCCCCATTTCTATCAGTAAAAACAATACCGAGGAACCGCCATAACTGATAAACGGAAGGGAAATACCTGTATTGGGAATGGTATTGGTAACAACCGCAATATTCAAAATGACCTGAATCGCTATATGCCCCATAACTCCCACTACCAGCATGGCACCAAACAGATCCGGTGCATTATTGGCAATTACCATAAAACGCCAGATCAGCAAAATAAACAGTACAATGACCGCCGTTGCGCCAAAAAGTCCAAGTTCTTCACAGATAATGGAGAATATCATATCATTCTGTGCTTCCGGCAAAAATCCCAGCTTCTGCATACTCTGTCCAAGTCCCTTGCCCCAGATGCCTCCTGAGCCTATCGCATAAAGTGCCTGCAGCGTCTGGAAACCTTTACTGTCTGCATAAGCCTCCGGATCGAGCCAGGCCAGAATACGTCCGCCACGGAAACTCAGGGAATCGGAATCCGCTGCATTTACAATCAGGAACACGGCAAGTGCACACACGGCAATGCCCGCAAGTCCAATCAGCACAAACTTCTTATAATCAGGGCTGGATACAAATACCATCAGCACCGCTATTCCAAAAATAATAATAGCAGAGCTTAAATTTTTTGTGATCAAATAAACCTCCGCACAGATAGGCAGCGGCGCAGCCAGCATGATCATAAACCCTTTTCCTGTTCGAATACTCCTCCCCATCTTACATACCAGACTTGCCAAAAACAGGATCATGGCAAGTTTAGCTACCTCTGCAGGCTGCAGAGATATTCCCGCAACATTGATCCATCTTTTTGCACCATTTGCTTCGATACCAAGCGGGGTGAGTACAAGCAAGATCAGTACTACGGAAACAACATATCCAAGGAAAGCAAATCTCTCCCAGAAATGATAAGGAATGTTAGCCACTACCATCATAACGATAAGACCAAAAATGGTAGCGCCCAGCTGTTTTTTTAAATAGAAAGCCGAATCTCCGTTTTCCATACTGGCTTCATAAGAACTGGTGGAATACAGCATTACAAGTCCAAATCCCAGCAAAAATAACACTATAAACAACAGGGTATAATCAAAAAATGTTTCCTGCTGTCCTCCTTTTCTCCCTGAATTTCTACCTGCCACTTAACTTTAAACTCCAATCCTGTTAACTAATTCTTTGAATATCTTTCCTCTTACTTCATAATTGGGAAACATTCCCCAGCTTGCACAGGCAGGCGACAAAAGTACCGCATCACCGGGCTTTGCCTGCTCCACACAGATATCAAAAGCCTCTTCAAAGGTATCCGCAAGAATAATGTTTTTGATGCCATGCTTTCTTGCGCATTCCGCAATTTTTTCTCTTGTCTGTCCGATCAGCACAAACGCTTTCACCTTACCGTCAAAGGCCTCTATCCATTCATCATATTCATTCTGCTTATCATAACCGCCGCCGATCAGAACAGTTGGCTTTGACATGGCACGGATTCCCTGAATGGCAGCATCGGGATTGGTTCCCTTGGAGTCATTATAATAATCCACTCCATTTTTGGTTGCCACAAACTCAATTCTGTGCTCTACCGCTTTAAAATTCCTTACAGTATTCAGAATCACATTCATAGGAACATGCATGGCATTACTGATAGCAATGGCTGCCATTACATTTTCCACATTGCAAATTCCCACAAGATTCAGTTCATGAATATTAAGCAGTTTTTCCCTCTTTCCATTTTCGGAAAGATAAATATCCTCATCCTTCAAATAAAGACCGTTCTCAAGCTCCCGCCTGGAAGAAAAATAAACTACACCGGCCGGACATCTCTTTCCAAAGTCCCTGGTATATTCATCTTCATAATTCAAGACACATACATCTTCCTTTGTCTGCTTAGACGCAATTGCCTCCTTCGTCTTAACATAACATTCCATGGTGTGATGTCTGTTCAGATGATCCGGCGTAATATTTAAAACAGCCGAAACCTTAGGTGCAAAATCATGAACGGTTTCCAGCTGAAAACTGCTTATTTCTGCCACGGTAACAGAATCCTCTCCTGTCAAAAGGGCGGCTTCCGTATAAGGTTTTCCAATATTTCCCACTACGAAGACAGAAGAATAATAGGCTTTCATGATCTGCCCTACCAGAGTTGTTGTAGTGGTTTTTCCATTGGTTCCCGTAATTCCAATGACACTGCCCTTTCCGAATTGATAGGCAAGCTCGATTTCTCCCCATACAGGAATCCCCTTATTTTTAAATTCCTCTACCAGAGGAGAATCAACGGGAACTCCCGGGCTGATAACAAGTAGGAAAAATTCCTTCTTTCTTTCCTCCGGTATGCTTCCGATCAGTACTTCCACATCCGGCAGCTCCTTGAGCCTGTTTCTTACTTCTTCCATACTCAGTTTTTCATTGCTGTCGAACAGAACAGGATGTGCCCCCACCTTTTTTAATAGCTTAGCCGCCCCTATTCCGCTGATGCCGGTACCCACTACCAGTACTCCTTTATTCCGTAAGTCCATTTCCGTATATCCTTTCCTATTGTTTATAAATCAAACAGTGCGATCAGGCAAAGCAGCGCTGTTATGACAGAAAAAAGTGCAACAATTTTAACCTCCGGCAAGCCGCAAAGTTCAAAATGATGATGAAGCGGTGCCATCTTAAAGAACCGCTTTCCTCTGCTAATCTTAAAATATACTACCTGAATGATCACTGATAGAACTTCTATTACATAGACAAAACCCACAATCGGCAGATAAAGCGGCATCTGCATCATATAAGCCGTCGCTGCCAGAAAACCGCCAAGTGCAAGCGAACCTGTATCTCCCATAAACACACTGGCAGGATGAACATTAAAAAGCAAAAAACCAAGAAGCGCTCCAACCACACTGCAGGTGATCGGTTCCATTCCCGTCATCATCCCAGCTGCCGCTACGGAAAAAAAGGTGGCTGTCAAAATGGTCACACTGCTCAATAGTCCGTCAAGTCCATCCGTAAAATTGGTTCCGTTTGCTGTTCCGATCACTACCAGAAACAGTATGGGAACATTCAACACTCCAAAATCAATGTAATGTCCCTTCAAAAAGGGGATCCGCATGGCAAGTGAAATTCCGGACATATGGACCATATAATAGGCAAACAGACCTGTCAGCGCCATTTGGAGAACAATCTTCTGCCAGGGGGTAAGACCCATGGAACGTTTTAATATCACCTTGATAAAATCATCCAAAAATCCAATCAG
>JBJEMT010000089.1:0-18848 GCA_051879815.1 Suilimivivens sp.
AATTTCTATAGTTCCACTGGGATTTCCAAGTGTAGGCATCTCTTTCTCCTTTTACAGACCAAACAGCCTTTTTGCATTTCTTTCCGTAATCTCTATAACCTGCTCTTCTTCCATTCCCTTAATCTCACCGATTGCCTGAACTACATACGGAAGATTTAAAGAACTGTTCCTCTTTCCTCTGTTAGGTACAGGCGCAAGATATGGACAGTCCGTTTCCAGCAGGATATCTTCTATAGGCAGATATTCCACCACTTCTTTTAATTTTCTGGAATTTTTAAAGGTCACCACTCCCCCGATTCCAAAGGAAAAACCCATATTCAGAAAATCCCTGGCAAGCTCCTTCGAATAGGAATAGCAGTGAACGATACCACCGTTTTCCCCTGCCTTAAGTGCCGCCATGATATCATAAGTATCCTTTGCCGCCTCTCTGGAATGAATGATAACAGGTAATTTCACTTCTTTTGCAAGCGCAATCTGTCTTTCGAACCATTTTTTCTGGATATTTTTATCCGGTTCATCCTCATCATTCCAGTAATAGTCAAGTCCGATCTCCCCTATTGCCACAACCTTTCCGCCATTTTTCACAGAGTGGCTGAAGGCTGTTTCCTTAATCCACCCGATCAGATCATCATTCAATTCTTCTGTTTCAGAAGGATGTACGCCAAGAGCTGCATAGATAAACGGATATTCTCCGGAAAGATCAAGAGCTTTTTTAGAACTTTCAATACTGGCGCCAACATTGACTATGGTTCCGATTCCATTCTCCTTCATACGAGAAAGGAGTTCTTTTCTATCTTCATCAAATGCCTCATCATCATAATGCGCATGAGTATCAAATATCACCGTGATTCCTCCGTCTTCTGTCTTAAAATTTATGAAAATAAACAGTGTGGAAAATATTCGAAAATTTTTTTAAAAAATGCTTGCATTTCAAAAAACATTATACTATAATAACTCTTGCGTTGCAAATGATACACGCCTTTAACTAAAGAAATGCACCGCTAGCTCAGTTGGTAGAGCACCTGACTCTTAATCAGGGTGTCCAGGGTTCGAGCCCCTGGCGGTGCACTTGTAAGTACCATTTTTGAGGACTTAAGAGCCTTGGGGATGGTGCTTTTTTTATTCCTCATTCTTAGCATGCTGCAGCTTGTACTGCTTTGGAGTGACTCCCTTCCACTTTCTGAAAATTTTGATCAGATGGCTGCTGTCGGAAAACCCCGTTTCCTGACTGATATAGCTTAAATCGAAATCCGTAAAAAGCAGCAGATCTTCCGCCTTGCAAATTCTGATAAATTCAATATATTCTTTGCAGGAACGGCCATAGTACTGCTTAAAGTTCTTTGCAAAATAAGAATAGCTCATATTACACATATCAGCCAGCTCTTCTACTTTGATGGGTTCCCCTGCATGGGCGTCAATATACGCTGTGATCGCATGAATGGAATCCGTTTCTTTTGCATATTCCGCTGTTTTGTCCGTATCAAACCCATTATCTCTCCACATTCTGATCAGGCTTACCAGCAAATAACAGATCTTGTTATGAACAATAATGTCATATCCGTAATCCTTATGCTCCAGTTCCCTGCGGCACTCTTCAAAAATGGTTCCCACAGAAAGATGTCGGATGTCTTCCTCCTTGAAGAAAACAGGCACTTTCTTATCCTTACTGGCGCTGCCTAAAATAATGCGCAGCTTAGGGGCATAGCTGTTCTCCGTGTAAAGTTTATTTACATCAAATTTCAGCACTTCATACTTCAGAGCAAGATTGGTGGCTGTGTAAATGGCATGTACGGCCTCCGGATGAAACAGGATCATGTCACCTGCTTCCACAATATAGCTTTTTCCGTTACACTCTATAAGCCCTGTTCCTTCTTTCATGTAAATGATCTCCATGAAATAATGCCAGTGAGGCCTGATGGGGAAATTCATTGTTGATGTATCATATAGAAATGCTTCATAAGGCGAGTTTAATGTATCGCTGTATTCAAATAAGTATTGCATTATGGCACCTGTTCTATTTTTGATAAATAGGTTTTTACAATTTTTATACGGCTATATTATAGCGGATAAATGATGCGAGTGCTATAGTTTTTATGAAATCTTAAAAAAATAATTTAAGGAGGCAGTTTGTTTTATGCAGTTTATAAAAGGTGTTACATTCGGGCCATTTTCCCATAAAGGAAGTTTTGAAACAAAAGAAGCAAGGGAAAGTCTCCGCAATCTCAAAGAAAAGACAGGCGCCAATTTTATTACACTGGTACCAAACGGTCTACAGGAAACTCCGCAATCAGAAGAGATTTCTTATATTACTGACGCCAATATATCAGATGAAGAACTTATTTCCATGATTCAATATGCACATGAAATGGGTCTGCAGACAGCACTGAAGCCTACCGTCAACTGCAAGAACGGAACCTGGCGTGCCCATATCAATTTCTTTGATAAAGATGTACACTGCGAGCCAAAGTGGAGCAACTGGTTTGCTTCCTATACAGATTTTCAATTACACTATGCCAAAATTGCAGAAGAAACAGGCTGTGAAATGTTTCTGGCCGGCTGCGAAATGGTCATGAGTGAACGTCGGGAATCTGAATGGAGAAAGCTGATTTCTGACATCAAAACAGTTTATTCCGGTCCTGTTTCCTATAACACCGATAAATATCAGGAAGACAACATTTCCTGGTGGGACTGTGTCGATGTGATCTCATCCAGCGGGTACTATCCTACAAATGACTGGGAACAGGAGCTTGACCGCATTGAAGCTGTGGTAAAGAAATTCAATAAGCCTTTTTTCTTTGCAGAATGCGGATGCATGTCCACGAAGGGATCTTCCAAAGCACCCAATGACTGGCGCGTTCATGGTGATATTGATCTGAAGGAACAGGCAGACTGGTATACTGCCATGTTTGAAGCCTGCAAAAAGCGATCCTGGGTAAGCGGCTTTTGTCTTTGGGATTGGGCGTGGAAGCAGTATCCTGCTGCTAAAGCCATGACCAACAGCGGTTATGATATTTATGAAAAACCTGCGCAGGCAGTTATCAAAAAATATTACGATATGTTTTAATAACTTTTTATAATATGAGGATTTAATTATGAAAAATTTTACAGAACCGGAGGAAATTGATCTGGATGCCTCGGAAAAGGCACTGCTTGATACATTTAAACGAAATGAAGGGAGCAGTCTTAAAACTCTGCTTGGTATTTATAAGGGGTATTATCTCAAGCTGTTCTTTTCTATCCTTTTCTTTGCCATAAAGCATTCCCCTGTATGGGTACTGCCCGTGGTCACAGCTAATATTATTAATGCTGCCACGGAAAGACCGAATAATGCAGGCACTATTATACTGATCAATTCATTGATCATGTCAATCTTTGTTATACAGAATATTTTTACAAACTATATCCATACGTGGCTTTATGCTAAGACTGTGCGAAACGTGGAAAGAGGATTAAGAAGTTCTCTGGTAAGAAAACTGCAGCAACTGTCCATTACTTATCACAATGAAATGCAGTCAGGCCGTCTCCAGTCCAAGATTATGCGTGACGTAGAGCAGATAGAAACACTTTCTTCCCAGATATTTATTACTGTTTTAAGTATTCTGCTCAATATAGTTGTAGCTTTTGGTATTGTTATCATAAAAAGCCCTACTGTGTTTCTTTTCTTCCTTGCTACCATCCCTGTGGCCGTCTTTTTAATGGTCACCTTTAAAAGCAAGATTAAAAGGTATAATGCCGATTTCCGCAGGGAAATGGAAGAGACTTCTGTCAGAGTCATGGAGATGGTTGAACTGATTCCCGTTACCAGAGCACATGCCCTGGAAAAGCAGGAAACCCGGAAAATGGACCACCAGCTTGGACATGTAGCAGAAAAGGGACTTAAGCTTGATATGATACAAACCTATTTTTCCTCCATCAGCTGGGTTGCTTTTCAGCTGTTTCAGGTTATCTGCCTTGCTTTTACCGGCTACCTGGCCTCCAAAGGTAAGATTTCCGTAGGTGAAGTAGTTATGTATCAGACCTACTTTTCCAGTATTGTCAATCAGGTGTCCAATGTCATTACACTGCTTCCCACCATTTCAAAGGGACTGGAATCCGTAGATTCCATTGGCGATATTCTGCTGTGCCATGACGTAGAAGATAATAAAAATAAGAAAAAAGTAAAGAGCATTACCGGTAATATTACTTTTAAGCACGTTACTTTTCAATATCCTGATGCAGATACTCCTGTTCTCAAGGATCTAAGCTTTAAAATTAAGTCCGGCGAAACGGTTGCTTTTGTAGGCAGCTCCGGCGCCGGTAAAACCACCATCCTGAATATGGTAATTGGGTTTATCAAGGCAAATTCCGGTAAGGTTTTGATTGATGATATGGATTTAAGCACTCTGAATCTGCAGAGTTACCGTTCCCACATTGCTGTAGTTCCCCAGCAGTCCATTCTCTTTTCGGGAACTATCCGGGAAAATATTACTTACGGTATGGATAATATTTCAGAAGAACTGCTTGACAAAGTGATCAAAGCTGCCAATCTGGAAGAACTGATCGATTCCCTTCCGGAAGGTCTTGACACCATGATCACGGAACATGGAAGCAACTTATCCGGCGGGCAAAGACAACGTATTTCTATCGCACGTGCCTTTATCCGCGATCCCAAAATTCTGATCCTGGATGAGGCGACTTCCGCTCTGGATACGATCTCTGAAAAGAAGATACAGGATGCCATCCATAATCTGGTACAGGATCGCACTACATTGATTGTTGCCCACAGGCTTTCCACGATCAGGGACGCCGATAAAATTGCTGTTGTCGGAAACGGTGGAATCGAGGAATTCGGAACTTATGAAGAATTACTGGAACTAAAAGGCGAGTTTTACCGCTTAAAGAATTTACAAATTTAGCAATCTCTCTTTTTACTTTTTATCCCCCTTTAAGAACAGCCGGTCTAAAAAACAAGACCGGCTGTTTCTATTACGATTCCCGAAATCACTCCTATCAGATATAAAAGAACCGTAATCTTAAGGTTCTCCCTGATATCTTCATTTACTCTGAACAGAACAAGAAGCCCTACTCCCGCACCAACCAGGAGTCCCGCTATCATGGAGCCTGCATTCAGCATTCCCTCAAGATATAACTGCGTCAATACGACGGATGCCGCACAATTGGGTATTAAGCCAATCATTCCTGCAAAGACAGGTCCAAAAACAGGCTTTTCACTCAATACAGCGGAAAGGTTGTCCGCTCCTATAAGACCAATTAATAGATTCAGTACAAAAGAAACAATGATAATGAATAAAAATATCTGCAAGCTATGGCTGAGGGCAGACTTCCATATCTTTCCTTCCCCGCAATGGCAATTCTGGTGATTACACATTTCCTCGATTTTCAAGTGTTCATGCTCTGTGGGGTTCTGTTTCTTTTTTCTGATGGCCAGATCTATGACAAAACCTGCTGCCATACCGATCAATACCTTGACTCCCAGAATCTTTAAAATAGTAAGAATGGGAACCTGCTCTGAGATAAATATCGGCAACATCTCATCCGAGGTTGAAAGAAAAATGGAAATCAGTGTACCCAGAGTAATGATCCTTCCTGCATATAAATTGGAGGCTGCCGCCGAAAAACCACACTGGGGGAAAGCGCCAAGTAAGCTGCCGATAAGCGGTCCGAATCTTCCCGCCTTCTGAACCATCTGCTCTGCCCTTTCACCTGCTTTATGCTCAATATACTCCATCACAAGATAGGTCACAAAGAGGAAAGGAAGAAGCTTTAAGGCATCTATTAAGGTATCTATGATTGCATCCAGTATCATGGTAATCTCCTTTTGTTATTTTAATTCAGAACTTCATTTGCCAGTATACCATTAAGATTACCATATATTCAACTGTTTTCAACTTTTACATGATTTGAAAAATTTATCTCTCCTCACACACCTGGAAAATGTAGAACTTCAGATAATAAGATTCGTCCGCTGCCCAGAGAATGGGATGATCGGGAGCCTGGGTTCTGAATTCCACCTGGCGCAGTCTTTTGTGCACATTTCTTGCCGCCTGATTAATTGTTTCGGTAAACAACTCATAGGACATGAAATGGGAACAGGAACAGGTAGCTAAAAATCCGCCGTTTTTTACCAGCTTCATTGCCCTTAAATTGATTTCTCTGTAGCCTTTGATGGCATTCTTGACAGAATTTCGTGATTTGGTAAATGCAGGAGGATCAAGAATAACCACATCAAATTTTTCTCCCGCATCTTCCAGCTTTGGTAACAGTTCAAATACGTCTTCACACCGAAAGGAAACAACGTTCTCAAGACCATTCAGCCTGGCATTCTCTGTTGCCTGATCCACGGCGAGCTGCGAAGCATCCACGCCAATCACTTCCCTGGCACCGGCAAGCCCGGCATTCAGTGCAAAGGAACCCGTATGGGTAAAACAGTCTAACACCCTTGCATCCTTACAAAGCTTCTGAATTGCCCGTCTGTTATATTTCTGGTCAAGGAAAAAGCCTGTTTTCTGACCATCCTTGACATCAACCATATATTTCACACCGTTTTCTATGATTTGCACATTCGTGTCAAATTCTTCGCCGATGAAGCCCTTAACACGCTCCATGCCTTCATTCAGACGTACCCTGGCATCACTTCTCTCATAAACACCTTTAATTTCCATACCATCCTCGGACAATACTTCCCTTAAAAGGTCAATGATCTGAAGCTTAAATCTGTCGATGCCAAGAGCCAGTGATTCCACTACCAGCACATCGGAAAATTTGTCTATTACAAGTCCCGGAAGGAAATCTGCTTCCCCGAAGATCACACGGCAGCTTCCTGTATCAACCGTCTTTTTTCGATATTCCCAGGCATCTTTCACACGCCGCTTTAAAAATTCTCTGTCTATTTCCTGCTTACTGTTTCTGGTCAAAAGCCGTATTCTGATCCTGGAGTTCTGATTGATAAAGCCTTTGCCCATAGGATATCCGTCAAAATCATGGACTACCACAATATCACCGTTTGTAAAAGTTCCCATGATACTTTCAATTTCATTGTCAAAAATCCACATGCCGCCCGCCTTAATCGTACGGCCTTCTCCTTTTTTCAATGTCACAATCGCTTCACTCATTTTAATGTCCATTCCTTTTCAAATAATCTAAATCAACTCAAAAATACAAAGATCTGCCAAATATAAAACCGGCTGGTGAAGCAGATAAATCCAGAAGGAATACCTGCCGGGAACACTTAACGGTGTAAAATTCCATTTAAATAAAGATGCATTAAAAATATTTCTTTTTATAAAGATATGGCATAAAAAATATCCGCTCACAAACAAAAACAGCCAGGGAAACAGAGAAAAATAATCGGTAGAAAAGAAATCCGGTGACGTAAATCCAAAATAAGTTGCTATTACACTCTGGTACCATTCCTTTGGCAGTTTTATCAGATTAATGCTTTCAAAGCCGAGAAATCCCCGGTTAATATTTCTTGTTAATGCAAACAGTAAAAAGCTGAGAAAGATTCCAACCTCCGGCGGAATCTTTTTCAACAGTTTATCTAATGGTACCATAAGAAGCATGCCGGAACCGATCAGGCTAAGTACCCCAAAGATAACTCTGCTCTCCGGCATGATCAGGCAGGTTACCGCTGTTATCAGCATACTTCCTGTCAAAACTATGAATCCTCTTTTTAGCGGCTTCTTTCCAAGAGGCCAGCAGAATCCTGAAAGAAATATAAAGGTCCAGCAAATACTCTGTTGCCAGACATAAGCCGCCGGACCTTTATACCAGTTCCATTTCATACCGAAAAGGTGCACAAGATCCCATACGCCATGGTAACAGATCATACTTAGCAGTGTAATTCCTCGAATTCCGTCAAGTAACGCATATCGCTGATTTTTTGGTTTTGTTTGTACTGCTTCCCGGTTCATTGATAAAACAACTTCCCTTCTTCCAATATCTTTATTTTGTCCTCATCCGCATCTAATATGGTGACTGCACAATTCTTATGCACACCTTCTCCCCAAAATTTCTCTATTGGCAAATGCCTGATATTTGCCAGTATCGCTTTCAGGGCACAGCCATGTGTAGACACCAGAACAGTCTTTTGCGCATATTCTCTCTTACCGGTCAATTCCGCCAGAAAATCACCGGTTCTCTTCAAGATATCTTCAAAGCTTTCTCCTCCCGGCGGTGTACTGTAATGAGCCGTATCAAAGAAAAAATTCAGGAAAGCTTTATCCGGCACATTAAAATTATTCCTTCCGCAACATTTACCCTCATATTCTCCAAAACAGATTTCCTGTATTCTGGGTTCTTCAAACCACGTAGCATTTCTGTCACCTGCTATGATCTGGGCGGTTTCTTTTGCCCTTTTTAAGGGTGAAGTATATATGATATCAAAGGGAATATCCTTAAGCCCTTCTGCCGTAATCCTTGCAAGCTCTCTTCCGTAATCATTCAATTCAATATCACATTGACCCTGTAGCCTTTTGTCCTTATTGTAATCTGTCTCCCCATGTCTTATCAGGTATATTTTCATCCTTTATTCCAGGCCTCTCCGTAGGTTTCATTAGCTTTTATATTATAACATTGTTGTAGAAAAAAAACTATTTTATGCTGGAATAACCAAATGCATTTGCAAATGCGTCAATCGGCTGTTTTTCCTTACACATGCTGCAGCCTTCCGGATTATATGCCTTATAATCGGGAATATCTGCTATGGTAAACAATGATTTAATGGGGATTCCCATTACGCTGTTAGCTGCGCTGAATACGGCGCTGATACCGCTTATCGTGGCACCATAATAGCTAAGCGCCTGCACTGCTTTGAGAATGGTTTGACCGGTAGTTGCGGAGGCAAGTAAAAGTAAAACATTTTTGCCTTTTATCATGGGCAAAAGATTTTCCCGGAATAAAAGCTGCCCCGTGCTGGCATACTCAGGTGTAATGATATAAATTGTTTTGTGTGCATTCATGGAATAAATTCCGGCTCTTGTCAGTTCCTCCGCCAGAAAGGCACCGATAATCTCGCATCCGTCAATACAGACGATCGTATCAACGATGGTGGAAGTAACTATCTGCCTGCTCAGCTCCCTGGCTGTTGTGGATGCCTCACTCAGGCGCGATTTTAAGGTTGTCATGTCCAAAAAATAATTTACATGGGAATTTGGTGTTACAAAATGTCCCGGTATTGCTTTCAAAATAACATTAGGGTGATCCTTTGAACTGATTTTTATCATTTCCTGCATACGAAATACCTCCTGTGTTCCCTTATTAAATTGTAGTCACTTGACAAATATGAATTGTGTGACAATATATATTTATATTTTAAATCATTATATATTTCAAATCAATATATTTATTTTTTCAAACAATATAAAGTTTTATTTTAAATTTTCTGCTTTTGCTATGAAAAATAAAAGATGCATTGAAATAATTCAATGCACCTCTATTTCAACAGATTATATATCATTATATTGTCAATCTAACGCATAGCTGTTCAGATATTTCTCCTGCTCAGGGGTCAGAACATCAATTTCCTTGCCAAGGAATGCCAGCTTACGCTTTGCCACATCCAGATCCACTTCCCTCGGGACATCAATCAGCTTCTCTGTCAATTCACTGCCGTGTTCCACCAGATATTTCGCAGAAAGAGCCTGAATGGCAAAGCTCATATCCATGATCTCCGCCGGATGTCCGTCACCTGCCGCCAGATTTACCAGTCTTCCTTCTCCGAGAACAAAAATCCACTGACCGGCAGGAAGCTTATAACCCATGATATTCTTTCTCATTTCTCTGGTTTCTACTGCAATCTCACGAAGTTTTGCCATATCGATTTCACAATCAAAATGACCGGCATTGCAAAGAATAGCGCCGTCCTTAAGTACTGCAAAGTCCTCTTCGTCAATGACCTTCTCACATCCGGTAACCGTAACAAAGAAATCTCCCACCTTGGCAGCCTCATGCATGGGCATTACATCAAATCCGTCCATAACAGCCTCAATAGCTTTAATAGGATCGATCTCCGTTACAATAACTCTTGCTCCGAGACCCTTGGCTCTCATAGCGGTACCCTTGCCGCACCAGCCATAACCTGCAACTACTACAATCTTACCTGCTACAATCAGGTTGGTAGTTCTGTTAATACCATCCCATACGGACTGACCTGTCCCGTATCTGTTATCAAATAAATGCTTGCAGTCTGCATTGTTCACACGGACCATGGGGAATTTCAATTCTCCCGCCCTATTCATAGCCTCCAGTCGAATGATACCGGTTGTAGTCTCTTCGCAGCCGCCTATAATATTGGGAATCAACTCCGGCATATGGCTGTGCACCATGTTTACCAGATCACCACCGTCATCAATAATGATATTGGGACCTGCCTCCAGCGTATGACGGATATGCATATCATATTCCTCCGGCGTACTGTCGTACCATGCATGTACTTCAAGCCCATCCGCTACAAGAGCTGCTGCCACATCATCCTGTGTGGAAAGGGGATTGGAGCCGGTTACATACATTTCCGCCCCGCCTGCCTTCAGCACCTTGCAAAGATAAGCTGTCTTAGCCTCCAAGTGAACAGAAAGTGCAATTTTCTTGCCTGCAAAAGGCTTTGTCTTAGAAAATTCCTCCTCCAAAGTACGGAGAAGATCACAGTTGCGCCTTACCCACTCAATCTTACGTGCACCGGATTCGGCTAAATGAATGTCTCTGATTTCACTACTCATTTCATGTCCTCCAATAAGATATTTTCAGCCGAATTTTTATTATAGTGATGGTCGTCTGTCCTATCATCACTTTTATGAAAACTGCAGTGCAGTTACATACTTTAATACTCCTTTTTGTCAAGTCCCATACGGACTATGATCTCATTAACCTTTTTATACACTAATTCCTCATCCAAGGTCAATATCTTTCTGTCTTCCATGGTAATTTTACCGTCAATGATAACCGTCTCCACCTCAGAACCGTTTGCGGAGTAAGAAAGACCTGCTATCAGATTATTTCTGGGTGTTAAAGAGGGAACATTCAGGTTCAGGATTGCAAGATCCGCTTTCTTTCCTGCTTCGATGGAACCGATCTCCTTTTCAAGTGAAAGTGCTTTCGCTCCGTTGATGGTGGCAATACGGAAACCTTCCCTTGCACTGACACATTGAGGAGTCTTATTTACTCCCTTATGAATTAAGGTTAAAAGATTCATTTCATGGAACATGTTCAGGCTGTTATTGGAAGCTGCTCCGTCCGTTCCAAGACATACATTGATACCCTTCTCCAGCATTTTTGCAACAG
This sequence comes from Suilimivivens sp., assembly GCA_051879815.1. Lineage (GTDB taxonomy): Bacteria > Bacillota > Clostridia > Lachnospirales > Lachnospiraceae > Suilimivivens. The sequence goes on from JBJEMT010000089.1 coordinate 11,278, forward strand.
GGGCAAAGCCGTTTCCAAGCTTCATATTGCTGGCAGGATTAGTGACTACACTGACTCCCTTTTCCTTTAAAATATCAATATCATGATCTGTCACCTGCACACAGTGAGCTGCAATGGCAGGCACATCGAAAAGTCCGTTCTTATCAGCCATCTCAATCGGAGTACAGCCGTATTTTTCCCGAATCTGCTCTATCTCACTGACGCTTTCGGACAGATGTACATGGATACCCATGTGATTTTTCTTTGCTTCCTCAGATACAATCCGCATAAAACCGTCATCACAGGTATAAGGTGCATGGGGTCCCAGCATAAAGGTCAGTCTGTCACAGTCCTTTGCCGCATCTCTTTCTTCATAAGCCTGCTTAAGTCTCATCTGACCTGCCTCATCATTGCCGCTGCCTACAAGGCCTCTGCAGATCACTGCTCTCATACCGGATTCCTTTACGGCTCTGGTAGTCTGATGAATATTCATCTGCATATCATTAAAACAGGTAGTGCCGCTCTTCATCATTTCAATAATGGCAAGGCAGGCACCCCAGTAAGTATCCTCATCTGTCATTTTCTGCTCAATAGGATCAACAGTTCCAAACAGCCAGTCCATAAAAGACAGATCATCTGCCACATTCCGCATGAATGCCATATAGGAATGGGTATGACAGTTGATAAGACCAGGAATTACCAGCTTATCCTTACCGTCAATCACTTTGTCTGCCTGAAAACCGGATGGTTCCTCTCCTACCGCGGCAATCCTGTTTCCTTCAATATAAATACAGGTCTCTTTTACTTCATCCTTATCCCCATTTGGAAGAATGGCAAGAATATTTTTTAATACGATTCCCATAAGATTCTCCTCTACTTATTAACAACATTTCTGTCTTCGCCCTTTAAAAAGGCTTCAATATTTTTGCAGGTTTCCGAAACACATCTTGTCCTTGCTTCAATACTTGCCCATGCCATATGAGGCGTGATGATCAGTCTGTTGCTGTCCTTGATGCTGCTTAAAGGATTGCTGTCCTTCATCGGCTCCGTACCGGTCACATCAAGACCCGCACCTGAAATGTAATTTTCTGTCAATGCAGTATAAAGATCTTCATCATTGACAACAGGTCCTCTTGCCACATTGATGAGAATAGCTGTCTTTTTCATCCTCTTAAGGGCATCCAGATTAATCAGATTTCTGGTAATGTCACTTAACGGGCAATGCAGGGATAAAACATCAGATTCTTTTAATAAAGTATCAAAATCCACTCTCTCATACTCGGTGCAGCTGCTCTTACCTGTTACAGAATAAAAGATTACCCGGCAGCCAAAAGCTTTCGCTATCTCTGCCACCTTCCTTCCGATATTTCCCATACCGATAATGCCCCAGGTTTTTCCTGCAAGCTCCGTATAAGGAAGATCAAAATTGGAAAACCTGTCCTGGGCTCCATACTCACCGGACTTTACATATTCATCATAATGACGCAGCTTTTCCAGAATATACAAACACATTGCAAAAGTATGCTGTGCCACGGCATCTGTGGAATAATTCACTACATTGGCTACCTTAATACCTCTGCGCTTGCAATAGGCAAGGTCCACATTGTCATAGCCGGTGGCAAATTCACAGATCAGCTTCACATTCTGTGCATCCTTTAAAGTGTTTTCATTCAAAGGAGATTTGTTTGCAATAATAATTTCTGCATCTTTCACTCTTTCTGCCACATTCTCCGCAGTAGTATTGCGATAAACAGTTGTATCCCCATATTCCGAAATGGAATCCACCGAAACATCGGTCCCTACACTGTTTCTCTCCAAAATAACAATTTTCATCTGCTTATTCTCCCATCCTGTAATACTTGATACTGCTTTCTCTATTGTATAATAAAGTTTTCCTAAAATCTATAAGTAAATGCATCATACTTCAATATATTGTCCTGCCTGGGCACGCCACATCTTTGCATACCAGCCGTTTAATAAAAGCAGTTCCTCATGAGTTCCCTGTTCCGCAATCCTGCCTTCCTTAAGAAGAATAATACGATCCGCAAGACGGGTAGTGGAAAGCCGGTGGGAGATAAAGATAACCGTTTTGTTCTCTGTAGCTTCCAACATGGAATGATTGAGCTGGTACTCCGCAATAGGATCAAGGGCGCTGGAAGGCTCGTCTAAAATGATCAGTCCTGCATCTTTATAAAATACCCTGCCAATCGCCAGCTTCTGGCTTTCACCGCCCGAAAGATTCACACCTTCCTTTGCAAATTCTGTGGTCAGCTGCGTCTTAAGCCCATGAGGAAATGCCTTTACTCTCTCTGAAAGCCCGCTGTGGCACAAAGAATCTCTTACCTTCTCATCTTCCGTTCCTTTATCAAGATCAAGCAGCACATTTTCTGTTACCGTCCCTGCAAAGATCTTAAAATCCTGAAATACGGTTCCGATGGAATGACGGTATTTCTCCACATTATAATCCCGGATATCAACGCCGTCTGCAAAAATCACTCCTTCTGTTGTATCGTAAAGCCTCATGATCAGCTTAATCAGCGTTGTCTTTCCTGCTCCGTTGTAGCCTACCAGCGCTATCTTCTCTCCTTGCGCAACACAGAGCGACACATCATGGATAACGTCGCCATCCTGCTTATTATAAGCAAAAGATACATGCTCGAGTTTAAGTGCCTTCGCCTGATCCGATACAGGAAGACTTTTTCTGCTTTGGATTTCCGGCTCATAATCCAGGAAGTCCCGGATTTTCTGAACATACAGACTGGTCTCACTGGCATAAGGATACACATCCGTAAAAAGGCTCATACTCTTTTTCATTCTGCCAAAGGAATTGTACAAAATAGCCACACTGCTGTAGGAGAGCGTATGCATCACCGCTGCCTTAAAGACCAGATAGGCAATATAAAGGACATCGCTGAAAAAGTCATTGCTCACATACCGTCTTAAGAAGCTTAGGAAAAATCTTTTATTTGCATACTTCTTTTCTACTCTGTAGATCTCATTATTTGCTTTTTCAAAATCATCAAACAGGATATCGGAAACCTGTGGATTTAAACGAAGCTCCTTGGCATAATCACTTAAATAAAAAACACGCTTCACATACTCTCTTTTGCGCTCAAAAGGATTACGCTTCATACGCACTTCATAGGTCAGCCTGTTATAAAGCTGATTGAAGCAAAATGTGAGAAAAAAGGACACTGCCGCAAATACAATCGACAGTTTATCCTTGCTGAAAAAGTAAATTCCGGTAGAAAGAAACACCGCAATGCCCGATGCCGTATTCTGCAAAAATGTGACACACCTGTCAATCTGCTTATCCGCCTCGGATATGGCAAGCACCAGTTCATTATAATAATCCGGATCATCATAACATTTAAGATCCAGCTCCTTGGCTTTTTGATAAAGAGCCATCTTGACCCTGCGGCGCACTTTTGGAAGCTCTCTTACAGCAAGGTAATCCGTTACCACCACAGAAAACAGCATACCGAGGGTGATACAGGCTGCCAGTATCAGAAGAAACGCCGCCACCTGCCGAAAAGGATAATGGAACTCAGCGGCTTCCAACACATATCCGATTCCATAGGTATGCTCAAAGAAAATAGAAATCTGATTCCTTGCCGCATCCACCGTCATGGTAATGATATAAATAGGGGAAGCGCTAAAGCACAGCCTGATCAAAAACAGATTGTTTCGGAAAACCTGCTTTGCGGTCTGTTTTGTTTTTGCCGCATTGTCAATCCTTCTCATAATGCCACCCCTTCCACGCTGTCCACTGCCAGATAATTCATTGCCTGCTTTTTATACATCTGCGCATAGCTTCCGTCTTTATTCATCAGTTCCCTGTGCGTTCCTTCTTCGATGATTCTCCCCTTTTCCAGCATAAATACCCTGTCAGAATTCTTTACGGAAGACAATCTGTGGGAGATAAAAATCATGGTATGCTCTTTACCGTCCTGCATAATGCTGTTGAACAGTTCATATTCCGCAATGGGATCAAGGGCACTGGAAGGTTCATCAAAAATCCGCACCGGTGATTTTTTCACAAAAGCCCTTGCCACAGCCACCTTCTGACTCTCACCGCCGGAAAGAACGGCACCTTTGTCATCAAATTCCTTCGTCATCATGGTATGGATACCTTCCGGTAATGCCATAATCCTGTCATATACACCCGCTTTTTTCAAAGCTTCCTTTACCAGCTCCTCCCCATTTTTCGGATGGGTTCCCATCAGCACGTTATCCTTCACCGTCATGCCAAAGATGCGGTAATCCTGAAAAGCAGTGGCAAATAAACTTCTGTAAGCTCGCAGATCATATTCCCGGATATCCGTGCCGTTCAGCCGGATTACTCCCTCCGTAGGATCATACAAACGGAGCAGGAGTTTTACTATGGTAGACTTGCCCGCACCGTTATGTCCCACCAGTGCCACAATCTCACCGCCATGGACAGTAAAGGACAGATCCTTTATGGTCTCTTCTTTCTGATAGGAAAAAGTGACATGATCGAACTCAATGCTGATAATTTCACCAGAGGGCTGTTTGCCGCTCTGGTCTTCCGGTATCTTTTCTTCATATTCCAGAAAATTTTTCAGATTGCTGATAAACAATCCGTTCTTAATGGTATCCATGATATTTTCAAACAGACCGATCAGAATCCATGTTGCCGATACCATAAGACTGGTCATCACCGTCAGCTGTGCCAGCGATATGCTGCCCTTCACCATATTTTCATACACTGCAAATAAAAGCACACCCTCAAAGATGACGGTAAAGGTAAACATCAATCTCAGCAAATTGGCACTTGCGACACGAAATGCATATTTCCCGGCAATCTTCACATTTCTGTCTGTTGCCTCCTCGTATTGCTGCTTTAAGAGATTGAAAACATGGGACAGACGAATTTCTTTGGCATAGTCCGGCAAATACATGACCCGGTTCACATAATTCATCACCTTGTCATTAGGTGCACTCTCCTGATAACGTCGGAACTCCAGCTTATTCTTGATGTTTCCGAACAGAAAATTCCCTACAAGAGGTGAGAGAATAAACAGCACGGAAAGCGGAGCAATATCAAACATAGAATAAAACACCATGACAACCGCAAACATTCCTGTCACAATCCCGCACATACTGTCTATGATTGCAGTGACCTTTTCCCCCGCATCATCAATCGCCATGGTATACCTGTTATAAAAGTCAGAATCCTCATAACAGCGCAATTCCACGTTCTTTGCCTTGGTATAAAGCTTCTTATAGATACCGAAATACAGTCTTGTGGCAGTCAGCGGAAATGTGACATTCTCTGTGTAGTTGTTATAGAGATTGATACAGAAAAATAAAATACCGCATAGAATAATAAAGATAAAAATAGAACCGGGTTCCTTCCCTTTATCCAGGGCATCTACGATATATCGCAGAAAAAATGCACTGAAAAATACCCATTCAAAGTAAGAAAAAGCCTTCATAAAAAAGGCATTGATCACCCGGCTTTTGCTGATACAGAAAGAAAGCTTTACAGCATACCAGTTATTGCGCAAGATTTCCCCCGGCTTTTGTTTCTTCTCATTTTTCTTTTTCATAAGTCCCCCTCAATTTCTTTGAAATGTCTTTCCTGTATGTGTCCCCTTTTCCTCAGGCAAATGTACTTATTTTCTTAAGCAGTAAATACAAAGGTTTCCCGATCACCAGCATGAGCACGAAATTCCACACCGCATGCCATACATCCCATGGCAGTCCGCTGATCCAGTATGACAACGCATATGCCTTGTCGATAGGAAGATATACCACAGCAAACAGGGAACCGAAAATTAGTCCGAAAGCACCGGAAACAACACTCCAGATCAGAAATTCTTCTCTGATCACCTTTTTTAACAGCAGAGTAATAAGAACCAGAAGCGGCCACACATAGAGATAGGAAAACCACCAGGTACCGAATCCCCACTGTATCAGCTCAAACAGATTAAATACCGTGACGATCAGAAAAGCCTCTTTGCCAAATACCAAAGTATACAAAACAGTAAGCAGTGAAACCAGCTCCACATTGGGAAGGAACTCCAAAGCCACTTTAGAAACATAAAGGATAGCGCTTAAAAGCGCTATCCTTGTGATTTTACGAACCGGCATTTTACCACCCCTGCATTAACGTGAAATTATAGACATCTCCGTCCTGAAGCGGTATCTCATCGGCACCTACCATACTTGCTTCACCGTTCACGGAAACACACCACCAGTACTGGTTATCCATGTCCTCCTGCATACCGTCAAAGCCTGTAATGTAAATTCCATACTCGGAATCCTGCCACTCGCATCCCTCAAAGGTTCTCAGGAATTCTCCAAGGTACTCTGCATCTGATTTACAGTCTGTTGTTTCGGAAAAACTGTCTCTGTCGGAAACAATTTCAATCTGAAATTCCTTCACTCCCGCCTGGGTGGCACGATAATTCAGTACGCCTGCTGCCACTGCAACAACTACAAGAATCGCTGCAAACACGGATACAATGGTAATTTTTTGTTTTTTCGACATAATATTCTCTCCCATCGCTTTTCGCTTGTTTCAATTTTTTATTCTATCACAGACGGTAAGAATTGCAAGCCTCATTAACCATATAACGGTCCGTATGCCTTGCAGGCTGCAAAATCTGCTGCTTCCATATCCTTCGTTCCAAAGCTTCCCCAGGCATGAGGACGGAAAATCTTTTCTTCCTCCACATTGTGCATAGCAACCGGAATTCTCAGCATGGAAGCAAGGGTGATCAGATCTGCTCCCACATGTCCGTGAATGAAGGCTCCATGGTTCGCTCCCCAGTTTGCCATCACGCTGTAGACATCACGGAATGCTCCTTTCCCTGTGGTTCTCGGAACAAACCAGGTTGTCGGCCAGGTAGGGTCAGTTCTCTCATCAATCTTACTGTGAACTTCCTCGGGAAGAACAATGCTTTTCCCTTCCGCAATCTGAAGCACCGGACCTGCTCCTTCCACCAGATTTACTCTTACCATAGTGAGCGGCATCTCCGCATCCGTCCTAAAGTGAGAAGAATAACCGCCGCCCCGGAACTGGCAAAGCTCTGCAGGACACCAGTCGGTGGCATCAAGGCAGGCTTCAATATCTTCCTTAGTCATCTCAAACCAGGGCTTCATCACGGGATTCCCGTCCTTGTCCCTGCTCTTTCCGGTGGCATCGAGGCAGGTAGAACCGGAATTGATCAGATGAATAAAGCCTTCCTTTGCAGCACCTTCCGGTTTCCAGCCGGTAACACGCTCCACAGCCTCCGGGCTCCAGTAGCATCTCACATCGGAAAAGCCGCTTGCTTTTCCGGTGAGAAGATTGCCGAATATCATGGCAAGTCCGTTTAAGTTGTCGTTTTCCGTAGCAAAGACAAAAGGAGCTCTCTTTCCGTCCCAGTCAAAGGTGGAATTTAAAATTGCCTCCGTAAAATCTCCGTTTGGCTGATAATCGGTCCACATACGCTGTCCCTGGAAGCCTGCAAAAAGAGCATTTCTTCCAAGTGATTCCTCTACAAATCCCATTTTTGCAAGCTTTTCATTGCCCTGCATGATATCCTTTACAATGAGAGTCATTTTGACTACAAATTCCCATT